>JANPLH010000536.1:0-19864 GCA_031426435.1 Saprospiraceae bacterium
GCTGCCTTGTTTCACCACCACGAAGTAGATGCCTTCGGGCAGCTCAGCGGTGCGGATATTGGCGGAATTGAACGCCACTGCTACCGGGATGCTCAACAACTGGCCGAGTTGGTTTTGCAATTGCACATCGGTCGGCTTCGTCTCTTCGCTGCGAAAAGAGACTGTCACCACGTCCCGTGCGGGGTTCGGGTACACGGCGCTGATGAGTGGTGTTGCATCAAAAGCAGTTGCCACGGTAGTGTGGTTGTTCCCATTGCCCTGGAGGAAAGCGCCACCAGGATGGTAAGGTTGCTTGCCTCGTCCATTATTGGAGTATGAATTTTTGGGTATGATAACGGTTGCCTTCCTTCAGCCTGATATAGTACATACCCCTGGACAGCGCCGAAACGTCCAGCCTGTTTTGGTTCCATGCTTTCAACACAATTTCACCCCTTGCATTCCACAATTCAAGTTCAAAATGTTGGATAGGGGCTGAAAAGACCAACTGGATAATGTCATTCGCAGGATTTGGATATATCGTTACCGTAGCTGTTGCTGGATAATGCCTGGAGACAGCGGATGGCATGGCAGTCAGTGGTTTTGTATAACGCAGCAGCTTGGAATCAGTAGTTCCAACGTAAAGGTAATCATCCAGGATAGCCAGGCTTCGGCTATTGGTTGTAGCAGTCGGCAGGTTTTCCCAATTGACAAGGTCGGTCGTTCGCCGGATGTTTCTAACGCCATAGCCAGAGTCCACCAGCGCATAATAATGGTTGGCGTGAACGAAGCCGTCGTACACCCACATGGAGTCCACCCAGGCATTGTCCGTGCCGTCAAAGCTGCGCAACCTGGAGGAACTGCCCGGCTCCCAGCTTCTGTAAACCAGCTTTCCGGCAAATGCTTCCGGCCGCCAGCCCAACGAACCCAGTGACGGGAACAGTGACGGCCCATTGGCCCACGATACTCCGTCATAAACCTTTGAGTTCGGGTGCATGGGCCCGTTAAAATCCCTGGCCTGCACGTACAGCTTACCATCGAGCACCCCGCCGAAGTAAAACCTTGCAAAATCCCCGGCGATGCCGCTGATGGCCGTATCGGTCAATATCTTGTTCCATGTTTGCCCGTTGTTTATACTTCTCCAGACTGTGGCCTTGGTGTCCTGCGAACCCATCATGAACAGCACAGAATCGTTCATGCTGATGGCATCAAAAGTATGCGTTGAATTGCTTCCGAAATTATAGTCCGCCCAAATTCCGCTGCTGTCCATTTTGGTATAGTCGCCGGGCATGCCGTACGATTTTCGGTCGATGGCAGGGGCATACAGCATGCCGTTCAGCGCCCTGTAGTTGTAAATAGCTTCCGTGTTCGCCGTCCATTCATGGATGAACGCCATCGAATCGGGGTGGAAGGCGTAGATGGGGATGGGGCCCGTGTTGTTGCCATAATCCCCATAACCGGCATATATTTTCCCATTCCAGGGGAAGAGGGTGAGCAACTGTTTTCCGGTGACAGAGCCTTGCAGCGAAGCTGCGGGGTGAATGCCAACAACGGCAAAGGAATCTGCATCCTGCGAAGCTGCACCTAGTGGGAACCACACAATGCACCATAGCAGCAAGCGGAAAATGATTGGCGTAAAGTTTTCTTTTCTCATGGCTTTATGATTTATTCCAAAAGTAGTCAAATAAAAAATCCCGCAAAATGGCTTTTACATTTTGCGGGATTCTAAAAAAGTTAATTGTTGACTCAGTCTTACTGGTTCGACCAGGTGACGCTATTTGCCATTCCATCTATGGCCACCTGGGCCTTATGGAAGAAGGAGTGGAACAGTTGCGCCTGTGATGTCGTCGTTTTGGACGCATCAATCTTGCGGGCCGCTTCATCCAGTTGTGCGAGGGCACTGCTGTTGCTCGTCGTCATGTTGCAGCGTTGGTGTACCGTCTTGAGCATATCGGCGGTCATGATGAACGCCTCCTTTGCCAGGGCACTGTGTTTCATGGATTTTGGGTCCTTCTGCATTTCCGCAGCATTCGCCATGATTTTGTTTTGCTGTGTGGTGAGGCTTGCGTCGCTCACGTCACACGCCATGGACAGGGAAGTGATGGCGGCAGTCAGGCTTTTCAGGCCATTGTAGGTATAATTATGCGGGTCGCCTACGTCGCCTTTATTGGCCATCGACCACTTTGAATAAGCATCAATGTCCGTTCTGTACTTGCGGTCAATGGCTTTTTTGGTCGTTGTGGTGTTGGTGCTGGTCATGCCCTGGTCATGCAACCCTTTGTTAGTCATCGAAGCATCTTTTTCGATGATGATAAATGGCGCAAACCGCTGTTGAATGATGCCCCGGTAGATATCGTTGGCAACCATGTCTTCGAACAGGAAGAAGCCAAACGCTTTGTCGGCGGTGATTTTGTCCTCCATGCGGTCGAAGGTTTCTTTCCGCAGCTTCATTTCATCCACCTGAAGTTCCAGGTAATCCTCCATGAACTCTTCTTTTTCGTTCTCCAGCTTGCTGGGCGAATTGGTTTCCGCTATTTCAACATTGTATTTGTTCAACAGCTTGATGTGCTTCTGTGCCAGTTCGTTTTTGTCCTTCATGTAACTCTGGTACATGGGGTCGAAGTCCATGATCTGCTTTTCCGTCAACCCCAAAGCCTTGACGGCCTGTGTGCGAAACTCCACCTTTTGCTGGTTTTGGAGCATGCGCTCATAATCGGACATGGTCGGTTGTGAAGTGCTGTTCGGTGTCGGAGTAGTTTGTGCTTGTGCAGTGAGGAATGCCCCAGCAAGTATCAGGGCCAGGAAGATTGATTTTTTCATGATTAAGTTTTTACATTTTAATGGTTAAAAAACAATGGTTTGTGAAGGTTCAATTTTCGGTTTTTAATGGGGTTTTCCTGCTCATTTCGAACATGAATGGCTAATTACCATGCCCCAAATAGAAGATTAAAACAGGGAACACAGGGCCATGTTCATTGAAGAAACGAAATATGTCGATGAAGAGAAGCAGGGAGAATGGCAGATACCGAAAACGATGGTCAAGCCTTGCAAGCGATCGGATGCAGCCCACAAACGAACGGATGAGCCTTGCAAACCACGAGTTTCACCTTGTGCTATAAAATCCAATGACTGGGATAGTCAACAACTGTATCCCATCTATTACCTTGATAGGGTGGGCATGGTATTCGGTCGTGTCGGACTACGCCCCTTTCCAAAAATTGACTTGAAAAATGACGTTCTTTGACTAACGAAGGATTGGTAAGCCCGATAGGGATTGCTAAGCCTGAGCGGGCCGGGCCTTTCTTTTCGACGCATCTGGGCTTACCAATCCCTTTTGCCACAGCAATCGTCAAAGCACCAAAAATGATTTTTCCGTAGTTTTCAATAACTATTGGGATATGGGTGCAAATAGGCGGCTGGAGTGAGCGGCGGTGATTGACGCTAAAACCTCTCAGGTCTGGACGCTCGTGCGCCGTCAGTAGTCTTCAAGTAGGAGTGTGCGCTAACTAAGCGGGTGCAAGAATCGGCGGGAAGCGGATATGTCAAAATATTAGCAAGGGAAAAATGGGGAAAGGAGTATGGCATCAGCTACCAGCGAGGGTTCATTTCATGTTCAGCCGTTTGTATTTATCAAATCCGCCACGCTATTAATCAAACGTATGCCCTCGGCAGCACATGCCTTGAAGAAATCAGAATCGTAACTGGCCACCACCATGACTTCTTGTATTTTGCAAGAAGATAGTATAAGCGCATCATTGGGCAGCAGGTTGTATTTTTTCATGAAATCCAATGAAAGCAGCAAGGCATCGTCGGGTATTGGCAATATTTGAAAGGCAGAAAGGATGGTTTTTGTATCGTGCTGAGACAAGGTTTCGTTGATTTTGCCGCTTTCGCAAATGCTCATCGGGGAGCGGCCACCCAATATGCCAATCAATTGATAAAGGTATTCGCTGAACACGATGGGGTTGATGAACAATTGGTGTTCACTTTCTATGAGTGCATCCAGTAATTCTGTTTTGGTCAGTTTCTCCTATTCAATGAGCAAGCCGCTGTCGAGGAATACCTTCATTGTTCGTACCAGTCGTGTTTGTTGGGTTGGTTGCCCGTGGAAAATTGTTTTAAGCTGCCTTTGAAAGGTTGGAGGGCCTTAACCCGCCGTAGCCTTTCCGCTTTGGAGACGACCGCCGTGTCTGCCTCCACTTTGTACTTTACTTTTAGTGCTTTTGCCATTTCAGAAAGCGCATGGATGGCAACCGTATTGTTGGATTCTATGATGAGTACCATATTTTGTTGTGTTTTGAACAAAGATAAGGTGATTCGGGTACAATTTCATGCAATAACCTCCGAAAAGACTTATCAAGTAAGCATCTTCTAACAGTGTGCGGCCTCAAGCAGGTGCAAGTAACGGAGGAAACTTGACATGAGAAAATATTGGCAAGGGAAAAAGTGAAAGGGGGGTGCAACATCAGCCACCAGTGAGGGTCCACTGCATGTTCAGCCGTTTGAAAAGGGAAAATAGGGACTTGTCAAATCCCTGCTCATGCCACGGCAAACTCCGTGAACTTCCGGTGATAGTCCGGGTAATAGGCGAGTACAATGCGTTGTTTAGCAATGCCCTCTTTCAGCAACAGGCTGGCCAATCCTTCTTCCGTATTGTCTTCCTGAATCCAGATTTTCCCGCCGATGATGTCTGCATGGAAAATGACGTAATAGATGCGCTCGTTCTTGTCCCAACCAAGCGCCAGTAGTTGGTATTTATCGTGCTTTTCGTCGGTTAGCACTTGGTATTCAACGGTAGGCTGGTTGGAGCCAGCGAGTAGGGCAGCATGTTCGGTCATCGCCTTTACGACTGCTTTGCGAAGATTATCTATTCTTTCCATGCGGTGATAATTTTTTGATTTGTATCGTACAAAATGAAACTCATGGCCAGATCTCGGACGACTTCCTGTGCCCATTCAAACTTGATTATCCGGTTGTGGACGAAATCCGGCAGTGCAACATACAACTTTCTTTCAGGGTCGGTTTTGAAGAGGATTTTCCCATAAACATAGTATTGCCCCACAGCCAACAGGAAATCGTGCAAAATGGAAATATGGACAAAGCTTTTGACTTCAATGGCAATTCGGCGATTCGCTTTCTGTGCGGCTATGATTTTTTCAGCACCCAAGTCGGTCTGCAACCCACCCTCTTTTCGGTTGTGCAGCGGAAAGGGGTCATGCGTAATGACCCATCCTTCTTTTTGAAGCGCCTCCTTGACAAGGTTGTGAAAAATATCTCTCGCCAGTTCTCAATTTATGAAACAAAAATAAACGATTTTCTCCTAAAAACGTGGCCGCAAGGTATCTTCCAGCGAAAAATACGATTAGCGATTGAAAACCTTGCAATAGCAGCATTTCACCACCGATTTTTCCCCCACATTTCCCTACCTTTGCGGCCTTTACCCAAAAAAACCTCCGCAACACGGGCCATCAACCCGTACTTACAAAACAAAAAAACGGACTACCAGTCCGTGCTACAAAGCAAACATGATAACAGTAGATAACATCGGCCTCCAGTTTGGCAAGCAAGTATTGTTCGATGAAGTGAGCCTGAAGTTCACCCGTGGCAACTGCTACGGCGTCATCGGTGCCAACGGGGCGGGCAAGTCCACCTTCCTGAAAATTCTTTCCGGCGAGATAGAACCGAACCGGGGCAGCATCACCATTGACCCTGGCAACCGCATGGCCGTGCTCAAGCAGAACCACTTCGAGTTCGAGGAGGAGACCGTGCTAAACACCGTGCTGATGGGCCACAGGGAGATGTACAAAATCATGGAGGAGAAGACAGCCATCTACATGAACCCCGATGCTAGCGAGGCCGAGGGGCTTCGTGCCGCCGAACTGGAAAACGAGTACGGCCACATGGGCGGCTGGACGGCGGACAGCGATGCTGCCGAGTTGCTCAGCAACATGGGCATCAAGGAAGACCTGCACTACAAGCTGATGAAGGAGCTTACCGGCCCCGAAAAGGTGAAGGTGTTGCTGGCGCAAGCCCTCTTTGGCAACCCCGACCTGCTCCTCCTCGATGAGCCTACCAACGACCTCGATGCCGAGACTGCCACTTGGCTCGCCGATTTCCTGGCGGACTACCCCAACACGGTCATCGTCGTGAGCCACGACCGCTACTTCCTCGACATGGTGTGTACGCACATGGTGGACATTGATTTCAAAAAAATCAAAATCTACTCCGGCAACTATACCTTCTGGTACGAGACCAGCCAGCTCATCATGCAGCAGCGGGCCAACAAGGACAAGAAGACCGAGGCCAAACGGGCCGAATTAATTGAGTTCATCGCACGGTTCAGCGCCAACGCCTCGAAGAGCCGCCAAGCCACCAGCCGCAAGAAGGCGCTCGAAAAGTTGAACATTGACGAGATGGAGCCGTCGAGCCGCAAGTACCCGTTCATCCACTTCCGGCCAGACCGGGAGCCTGGTGACCAACTATTGCGGGTGAACAACCTCAGCAAGCACGACCAGAACGGCGACCTGTTGTTCTCCAAGCTCAGCTTCACGATGAACAAGGGCGAAAAGATTGCGCTCCTTGGCCGCAATACCACTGCCGTGAACACACTCTACGACGTGCTGGCGGGCGTCACGCCTGCGGACTCTGGCACCATTGAGTTCGGCCAGACCATCACCGTACAGTACATGCCGAACGAGAACACGCAGTTCTTTACCAAAGAACACGACATCAACCTCGTGGACTGGCTACGCCAATTTTCCAAGGAAAAGGACGAACAGTTCATCCGGGGCTTCCTCGGCAGGATGCTGTTCAGCGGCGAAGAGGTTTACAAGCAGTCCAGTGTGCTATCGGGCGGTGAAAAGGTGCGCTGCATGTTGTCTAAGACCATGCTCGGCGGCCCCAACTTCCTGCTGATGGACGAACCGACGAACCACCTCGACCTGGAATCCATCACGGCCCTGAACAACGCCCTCGTGGAGTTCAAGGGAAACCTTATCATGACCTCGCACGACCACGCCCTGCTTTCTTCCGTCGCCAACCGCATCATCGAAATCGGCCCAACGGGCTATATTGACAGCTTGATGAGCTTCGACGAATATATCAAATCGGAGAAGATTAGGGTGCAGAAGGAGGTGTTGTATAAGGGGATGGCAGCTGTAATGGCTTAATGATAATGATGAATGGTGGAATGATAAATATTCCGCCCCCATTCATCATTCATCATTCATCATTTATCATTCATCATTAAACAATGATAGTTCTCGGCAAATACAACCGCCTCCGTGCCGTCCGGCAAACGGATAACGGTGTCTATCTCACTGACCGGGAGGGCACGAGGGAAGTGCTGTTGCCCAACAAGTACATCCCCGAAGCGGGGTTGGAGGAGGGGCAGTACCTGCGGGTCTTTATCTTCAAGGATTCGGAAGACCGCATCACGGCCACCACTGCCGAGCCGCATATCAAGCTGGAAGAGTTTGCCTGCCTTCAAGTGCGGGAGGTGAACGACGTGGGCGCCTTCCTCGATTGGGGCCTCGAAAAAGACCTGATGGTGCCCTTCAAGGAGCAGCCGGGCCGCATGTCGGTCGGTGGCTGGTACATGGTTTATCTGTTTTTGGATGAAAAAACCGAGCGCCTCGTGGCAAGTGGCCGCTACCAGAAGTTTTTGGAAAAAGAGGGCTTCGACCTCAAGCAGGGCCAGGCCGTGGACATCATCATTGACGATGAGACCGACCTCGGCATCAATGTCATCGTCAACCACCAGTACCGGGGCTTGATTTATGGGAACGAACTCTTCGAGCAGGTGCGCCGGGGCGACCAACGGAAGGGCTTCGTCAAGTTGATTCGGGAAGATGGCAAACTCGACGTCACCCTCCAGCGTCCCGGCTACGGCAAAGTGGAAACGACCGCCGACGCATTGCTCCGCAAACTAAAGGAGAACAACGGCTTCCTGCCCTTCGGTGACAAGAGCAGCCCGGAGGACATCGCACGGGTGTTCGAGATGAGCAAAAAGACCTTTAAGATGACGCTGGGGAAGCTGTACAAAGAGCACAAAGTGCGGATAGGGGAGGAGGGGATTTTTTTGTTGCCGAAGGTGA
Organism: Saprospiraceae bacterium; assembly: GCA_031426435.1. Classification (GTDB taxonomy): domain Bacteria; phylum Bacteroidota; class Bacteroidia; order Chitinophagales; family Saprospiraceae; genus UBA6168. Next base: position 8,073 of record JANPLH010000536.1, read on the forward strand.
GGAAGTGATATTGTGGCCACAGCTAAAGGGCTTTCTTATAAAAAACGCTAAAGCCATTTTTTGTTTCTCTAAGTCGCTTTTGTCATGGCCGAAGGCCACCTGCGACGTTATATTTGATGTCATGCGTGACGTCGCAGATGGTCTTCGACCATGACAAAAGTGGCATATCACTTTAAACCGACATGAGCCGCAATTTTTATACAAGATAACAGGTTCAGCCGTTTTGTCAAAACAACTTCCCCTGCCCCTTCACATCGAAATCAATCGTATCCCCAGCATGGAATTTTTCGTCAGTCTCAACACTTGGCAGTTCCGACGCCTCCAACTGCCCACTGTTTACCCCCTTGGGGCCAACTGGCGAACTGCCAATTGAGTCCAGCTCCTTCACGCCTAACAGCTTCTGGTCGCTCAATCGGTTGCCGGCTGCCTTCCAGCCCTTCACGTCCATGAACTCGCCGAGGCTGACTTCGCCGTCGAGTTTTTTGCCCTTCACCTTCACGCTGTACTCAATGCGGGGGTTGGGTTTCACGCTGGCGAACAGTAGCCTGGAGTTCTTGTGGTCGCTGAGGTAGCTGAACTTCTCGCCGATTTTGGAGGTCTCGATTTTGAAGCGCTTGACCATCGTCCACTCCTTGTTTCCATCGAAATAGACGGCGTTCACCACCTGCTCTGGATCGAACTTGCCGATGTGCAGCAGGGTGTTCACGTCGTAGCGACGGGTTAGGTCGAATTCGGTCAGCTCGTAGGTGCCGTCGTTGTAGAGGCAAACGACCAGTACGCCCGTGTCGAACTCGCCGAGGTACTTGCCCCGGCCATCGGTGTTCATGCGGCCCGACACCTCGTCCATCCAGATTTTGATGGCACCAATGGTGCTTTGCCCGGCCTCTTTCAGTACCACTTTCTTAATGGGGTATTTCGTCACGATATTGCCCTGCGAACTGCGCCCCTTGATTTCTAGGTCGGAAAATCCGAAGTCGAAAACCTTGCTGCGGGCGGGGCTGGCCGGGCTGAGGGTGATGCTCACGAGTTCCGCTTCGCCGTTGGGGTTGGCGGAGAAGTACAGCGTCTTGGAGTTCGGGTTGCCCATCGTCAGGTCATATTCCTTGTCACGGGTGATGGCCGTCACGTTGAAGCGCTTGGCCTTGCTCACCCCGCTTTTGGCATCCACGTAAATGAGGTTGTAGGTGGTGCGCTCGTCGTTCTTCTTCCAAACGTCCACGTGGATGATGTCCTTGCCCACAAAGGTCTTGTCGGCGATGCGGGTCACGACCATTTTGCCATCCTTTCGGAACACAATGATGTCGTCAATATCGGAGCAGTCGCAGACGAACTCGCCCTCTTTCTTCAAGCCCATGCCCACGAAGCCCTCCTTGCGGTCCACGTAAAGCTTGGCGTTGTTGGCCACTACCTGCGTGATTTGAATAGTTTCAAAGCCGCCCGAAATGGTGGTGCGGCGCTCCCGGCCCTTGCCGTATTTTTCGAGCAAATTGTTGAAATAGGCAACGGCATACTCGGTGAGGTGCGCCAGGTGGTGCTCGGTGTCTTCAAGTTCTTCGATGAGCCTTTCTATCAGTTCATCCGCCTTGAAAGCGTTGAATTTAGAGATGCGTTTGATGCGGATTTCGGTCAAACGGGTGATGTCGTCGTCCGCCAGTTCCCGGAACAGTTTGAGCCTTTTATGCCCCTCCTTGGCCTTGTCGGAAGGGGTAGCGACGTATTTGCGAAGCTCCCGGTAGATAACAGCAATCACCTCTTCCCAACTCTCGCACTCCTCTATTTGGTGGTAAATGCGGTTTTCGATGAAAATCTTTTCGAGGCTGGCGAAGAGCCATTTTTCCTCCAGTTCCTTGCGCTTGATTTCGAGTTCCTGCCGCAGCAAGTCCTTTGTGTTCTCTGTGGAAATCTTCAGGATTTCCTCCACCGAGGTGAATATCGGCTTGTCGTCGGTGATGATGCAAGCGTTGGGCGAGATGCTCACCTCGCAGTCGGTGAAGGCGTAGAGGGCGTCAATCGTCACGTCGGGCGAGGTGCCGGGCATCAGTTCGATGGCGATTTCGACCTCGGCGGCGGTGTTGTCGTCTATCTTCTTGATTTTGATTTGGCCCTTCTCCACGGCCTTGCCGATGCTCTCGGCGAGGGAGACGGTCGTCACGCCGTAGGGCAGCTCTTTTATCAAGATGATGTTCTTGTCCGCCTTCTCGATTTTGGCCCTGACCTTCACTTTGCCGCCCCGGTGGCCGCTGTTGTAATCGGTCACGTCAATGCTGCCCCCGGTCATGAAATCAGGGTAAATCTTGACGTTTTTACCCTTCAAAATATCAATGCTGGCCTTGATTAGCTCGATGAAATTGTGCGGCAAAATCTTGGTGCTGAGTCCAACGGCGATACCGTCCGTGCCCTGTGCGAGAATGAGCGGGAACTTCATGGGCAAGTTCACTGGCTCCCGCTTCCGACCGTCGTAACTGAGCGACCAGACGGTGGTTTGGTTATTGAAGGCCACTTCCAATGCAAACTTGGTGAGGCGGGCCTCAATATAACGGGAGGCAGCCGCCGAGTCGCCCGTGCGGAAATCGCCCCAGTTCCCCTGGGTGTCAATGAGCAGTTCTTTCTGGCCGATGTTCACGAGCGCATCGCCGATGGCGGCGTCGCCGTGCGGGTGGTACTGCATCGTGTTGCCGATGATATTGGCCACTTTGTGGTAGCGCCCGTCGTCCTTTTCGTACATGGCGTGCAGGATGCGCCGCTGCACGGGCTTTAGGCCATCCTCGATGGCAGGCACGGCCCGCTCCAGGATGACATAGCTCGCATAGTCGAGGAAGTAGTTCTCGTACATGCCGGAGATGGTGACGACATGGCCTTCGGCGTGGGAGCCATTGGCACCGTTGAAGCCAGGGGTGCCGTCGGCGTTGCTATTTGGTGATTTTGCCATTTTGTGCTTTTCGATATTTGATTCACCACAAAGTGCGTGGTGAATTAAAGCAATACCCTTTTTACCGAATTTTTTTTTGGATAGATACAAATGCGAATGCAGCGCATTCGCAATCCATTTTGCGGGTGATTTTGAAAAGGCCATGCAGTGCGTGGCCTTTTCAAAATCACCCGCAAAATTAACAAATCTTCCTATTTTATTTCAACAAAATGTTTCTAAAATTAAAAACGATTTGCATTTTTTTGTTTCCAAAATACGTAAATTTCCTCAAAATGTCAATCCACCGACCCAAACGCCTACCAATTTTCAGCAAAAGCATCCTACCTTTCCCCCATTATTGAGAAAAAGCGGCCAAAACAAGGCGCAGCTACGCAGCAATCATCCGTCTCCTCACGTTTACCTTACCGAATACACCGGGAAGCGATACCGGGAGGGGCACAATCAGCAAACTTGCATGGATATTGCACTAACCTTCACCTCCGACGATCTATCCCATCGGGAAAGCCGTCTCATCGAAGCCTGCCTCCAAAAGGAGCGGTGGGCGCAGAAGGCGCTTTACGAAGAGCATTATCCCAAGATAATGGGAGTCTGTCTGCGTTATGCAGGCAACCAGGACGAGGCACTTGACATCATGCACGAGGGGTTCATCAAGGTCTTCAAAAACCTGAACCGTTACGAACCGGGCACCTCCCTCAACTCGTGGATACGCCGAATCATGGTCAATACGGCCATTGACTATTACCGAAAGGTGGTGCGCCGCCGGACGGAGGACATCGAAACGGCATACCACCTCAGCGTGCCCGATGCCGATGCCCTCTCTCAACTCTCGGAACAAGAAATCTTGGAAGCTGTACAGGACTTGACCCCCGCTTATCGGGCGGTGTTCAATCTCTACATACTGGAAGGCTATTCCCACAGGGAAATTGCCGACCTGCTCAACATCACCGAAAGCACCTCCCGCTCCAACCTCGTGAAAGCGAGAACGAAACTACAGGAAGCTTTGCTCCGCAAAAACCCGTTCATCGGGAGGGGCAAGACTGCAGACTTCAAGACGCAATGAATACAGAAAAGCACCTCGACCGTCAAATTAAACAAGCATTGGAGAACCTTCAGGCCAAGTACGATGGCCATTCATGGGAGGCGTTCGAGCAACGCCTCGAAAGGGAAGACTCCAATTCGGATGCCAACGGAACAGCCCCCGTGGGTAATGCGTTGTCGTTCGACGAGGTGATTTCCGGTAAGCTCGATCGGTTGGAAGTGCCATTGGCTGTTGGCAGCTGGAGCGTGATGGAGAAGATGATTGAAGCGGACGAAACCGCCGAACAGCTTGAGAACGAACCAGTTGTGGACAACCTTGTTGCTGAACGGCTGGAAAATTTCCAAGTAGCCTTCCAGCCGCACCACTGGCAGATGATGGCCCACCGCCTAGAAGAAGAGTTCTTCATACGCTACCATTTGTTTCGCTGCAAAGCCGCCGAGGCCACCCTTATGCTACTCATGTTGCTTACCATTGCGAGGTTCTCGCCCGTACTGTTTGGCACTCCTCACGAAACAAAGCACAACAGCAACTGGCCAACCGCGCCATCGGTCCCGCTACCTGCCAACAATGGCGGCCAGGCTGCCCACCAAATCATTGCGGAAGCAAATCAGCAACCAAGTGGTCAAATGAATGCTGCCGTTGGGCCAATGGCCACGGTTAGTGCTTCTAAGGCAAGCTCGAAAAATACGAACCACAAATTTGTTGGCGAAATGGCAGCTAATGAGGCAGGCGGTTTAGCTTTCAATAATGTATATGATAACGCTGCGGCTGCCAATTACCTGCCCATGCTTGGCATTTCTTCTTTAAGCCCAAGCGAAATGGCGGGCAGTTTGTTCGAAAAAATTGCCGAGCGGAGGTTCTTGCGCAGCAGCCTTCGTACCCCGGGCATGGACACCCGCAACTCACTCCTGCTTGCTTCCCTCAGCGACCTCCAAGCCTCACAACCAAGGTTTGCTTGGGAAGTGCCACAGCTGCCGCAATCCATGTTCTTTGAAAAGAACTGGAGCCTGCGCATGAGCGCCTTCACCAATACGGACTTGGCCTTTGTACTGACCCCGCCTACAAAGTTCAGTGTTTATGACACTTTGATTACCGCTGGATATGATACCACCTTTGCAAGCGGCTACGGCGGAGGCATTGCCATCCACTTCAAAAAGCATAAATGGGAAATCCAAACGGGTGCCACCTACGCTTTCAAGCGCTATGTGCTCAACTCTCCGGTCGTGTTGCTTGAAACGGTCAACTACCTGATTCGGCGTGAAAAGGACGAGTTTGATGGTGTGCAGCTCAACATCTTGCAAGTGCCACTCCATGTCAATTACCACTTTAAAGACCATGGAAAATGGCGCTTGTATGGCAGCCTTGGCGCATCGGGCCACTTCGTCACCACTTCTACCAACCAAGCCACAGGCGACGGTATAACCCCAACGACGGCAACCTTCGCCCTCCTTCCCCCCTCGACTGATGCCGTTACCAAATCGCTACCTTTATCTACCCCAGCCGAAGAGCAACCACTCAATATCAGCAGCAGTGGCAATGCGCCAACGAAACAGTTTCCTGACGGCTTCCTCGAAGGTGGGCATATCCGAGACAATTTCTACCTTACTGCCAATATCGGCCTTGGCGTGGAGCGCTACGTTTCTCCCCGTTGGAGCATCTTCTTGCAGCCGAACTACCAACATCAGTTCCTCAACACCGGCAATATCGGGGTGAACGGGGAGCGGTTCTACAATTTCTCCTTCCAGTTTGGTACGAAGGTGGGTTTGAAATAGGTCAAACCACTCAAACCACTACCTTTGCAGCCATGAATACGACAAGTACGAAAGTCGGCATACTCGGTGGCGGGCAATTGGGCAAGATGTTCGCCCTCGCTGCCCATAACTGGGACGTAGAAACCTGGGCACTTGATGCCTCCCGGAGCTTCCCTGCGGGGCCGGTCTGCTCGCATTTCGTCGAAGGCAATTTCAACAATTACAACGATGTTTATGCCTTCGGCAAACAAGTGGACGTGCTCACCATCGAGATAGAGCATGTGAATACAGAGGCCCTTCTGCGCCTGGAAGCGGAGGGCGTGAAAGTACACCCTGCTCCCGCTGCGCTCAACCTCATCAAGGACAAGGGACTTCAAAAGCAATTTTACCAAAAACACCGACTGCCTACCTCCGATTTCAAGTTGTTTGATAGTGGTGACGCCATTCGAGCAGCATTGCAATCCGGCCAGCTTTCCTATCCTTTTGTGCAAAAAAGCCGCACGGCAGGCTATGACGGCAAAGGTGTTGCCGTGATAAAATCAGCCGCCGATCTGCCGCTCTTGCTCCCCGATGCCTCTGTTGTGGAGGACTTAGTGGACATTGAAAAGGAAATTGCCGTTGTGGTTGCCCGTAATGAGCGGGGCGAAGTGAAAGCATTCCCTGCGGTGGAGATGGAGTTCAATCCAGTAGCTAACCTTGTGGAATTTCTTCGCTGCCCTGCCGAAATAAGCCCCGACATCGAGCAGGCTGCCGAGCAATTGGCATTGGACACGATTTCCGCCTTCGGCATCTGCGGGCTATTGGCCGTCGAGCTGTTTTTGACCAAAGATAACCAGTTGTTAATCAACGAAGTAGCGCCCCGTCCGCACAACAGCGGGCATCACACCATTGACAGTTGCTATACCTCGCAGTTCGAACAGCACTTGCGGGGCATCCTCAATTTGCCCTTGGGCAGTACCAAAATGAAAACCGCCTCCGTCATGGTCAACCTCCTTGGGGAACCAAGTCACAGCGGCCCCGTACAATATGACGGCTTTGAGGATTGCGTAGCAATGGAAGGCGTGAAAATCCACCTCTACGGCAAGGCCGAGACCAAACCCTATCGCAAGATGGGCCATGTCACGGTCCTGGCGGAAAATGCCGAGGCTGCGAAGGCCAAGGCAAGAAAGGTTCAACAAATTTTAAAAGTAGTTTCAATCCCATTATGAGTAAATTGAAAGGTGGTTTAAAAGCAGGTGAGCTCAATTTTTTGATTTCTTTTTGGCAAAGCATTGCCGAGGAATATGCAGAAAAGGAAAACCTGATTTTTGAGTGGCAGAATTATATGGACACGAGGCGTGTAATTGAAGGCGCCCTTCATTCGTTGCCAGATGATGAAAAGGCCGATATTGAACTGAAAATCAACGCTTTGGATGCGAAATTAATGGAAAAGACATTTGAAGTTAATGAGTGTATATGGGGCGATGAAGTGGAAGTTGAAAACCAATATGAAAGGGATAAACATTGGTATTATTACCGGATGAATGAGCCTGTTTTTAATGCTGAAAACGGGCAGTTTACCAAGCGGGGTTAAATATCTCAATTATAGATTTCGAATTAGGCAGTCTCTCTTCCGAAATCCGAAATCAATAATCCGAAATTGAATATGGTTAGTATCATCATGGGAAGCGACTCCGACCTGCCCATCATGCGGCAGGCAGCGGACATCCTCACAGAACTCGGCGTGGCCGTGGAGGTCACCATCGTCTCCGCACACCGCACACCGGAACGCATGTTCGAGTTTGCAAAAAACGCCCACCTTCGGGGCGTGAAAGTCGTCATCGCCGGAGCGGGCGGTGCGGCGCATTTGCCGGGCATGGTGGCATCGTTGTCGCCACTGCCTGTCATCGGTGTCCCTATTAAATCCTTCAATTCCATTGACGGCTGGGACTCTATCCTGTCCATCCTCCAGATGCCGAACGGCGTGCCCGTGGCCACCGTCGCACTCAACGCCGCCAAGAATGCGGGCATCCTCGCTGCGCAAATCCTCAGCACAAACGACCACTTGCTGCAAGAGCGCATTGTTCAATTCAAACAGAAACTGGCGGATGAAGTAGCGGCGAAGTACAAGCGGTTGGAAAGCACGGGGTATGAGGCGTATTTGGATAAGGATTAGGTGGGCATTGTTGAAAATGGCCTTATATTTCTTCGAGCGAAAATCAAGGATAGAAACCTGCTGCCATCATCCCTTGCCGTTCGTCAACTCGTTCAGGATGATTGAGTTCCAATAATTTAATGGTCGCCTTCCCAACATCGGTTTTCCCATTGAGCAGACCGTCCTCAGCCACCTCAAAATGACTGAACCAATTTTGGGTTCGAGGATCAAACAATGGTATCAAATTGCCTTTCACTTCAAGGATTGTAGCAATGTTTGGGCCTTTTTTCCAATTGCACCATGCGCAGGAATAGGCCAAATTGTTAGCTACAGACAGCCCGCCATGTTGCAATCCAATAATGTGTTCAATATGGAAATCATAATGGGTGAGGTATTCTAGTACCCTGCAGTATTCGCATCGGCCACCAGCAATGATGGAAAGGTGTTTTCTTAGCAGTTTCCTCGACGATTTGCTCATGACTGTGCGGCGTTGAGACGTTGTAGTGCCCTCGTTTTTGCCACCCTTACGATATGCTCAATCATCATGTGGTAGCCCATTTCTTGTTGTTCATCGGGCGTTAAACCGCCACCCCTGTTTTTTTCAAGTAAAAAATTGACCCGCTCTTGTGCCTTTGACGACGCCTTGTATTCCAGCACCTTATGGGGCGACACTTTGGAAAGAAATTCTGCAAAATCATCCAGCACAGGGGAAATCGTTGCTACCATTTGCTAATTTTTTGACCAAGATAGTGGGTTCATCGGTAAATTACAAATTGATGGCGTGTATCAGATTGCCCTCTTAATAAAATTTGAAATAAAAAGACCGCCAAGCTGCCGTTCGCAGCTGGCGGTCGCACCCAGAACATACATGAGAAAACTACTAAAATTTCGTGGTGATTTGGGGCTGGTTAAATGGGGCATCCATAGTGAGAGCGGAACAGTCGGGTGAAATTAGTTTAAGGTTTCAAGTTCCAAGTTTCAGGGGAGTGCCAGCGAAATCCATTAGGGCCGTTCTTTGTGCAAATAGCTTAGAAATGGCTGTTTTACCTTGTACTTCCCTGAAACTTGAAACCTGAAACTTGAAACTCCCTTAGTCCAACTCCTCCAGGTGATACTTCTCAATTAATCCAATCAAAGTTTTATCATAGTGACTGGCTGTGGCGTAGCCAAGTTTTTTCAGGCCCTTGGCCCAAGCTTCATAGTCGTCGCCGTGCTTGAGCAAGGTCTTGTATTTGCCACTGACGATCATTTTACTGTGTGCCCGCCAGGATTCCCAGGCGTTGTCATATTTGCGGAAAAAGTCCTTGTGGCTGTCGTCGCCGAAGTTGGAGCAATGGCCTTTCTTGCAGGTGCGGCTAAAGCATTTCACGCCGAAGTGGTTGTTGTTCTTTTTCGCCAATTGGCTGCCGCCCGAATTGGTTTCGAGGATGCCCTGCGCCATTTTCACGCTGGCCGGGATGCCATAGCGCTCGGATTCTTCGATGGCCATTTCCTTGAAACGGCGGATATACGCCTTGGTGCGGCGGGTCTCGGCGTCGTCTCCCTTCTCGTCGGCGAAATAATCCTTAGATTCAAAGATGGCACCCAAGCCACCCCAGCCGGACTTCTTGGCGGGCTGAGGCTCTTCGTAAGCGACGGTTTCGGCAACGGGCCTGCCTCCCATGTCGGCCCGCTGCCGTGCGCCCATGCCCAGCTCCATGCTCGCATCCTTGCGGAACACAAAGAAGGCAAAAGCGCCCACGATTGCCATTTTTACCACAGGCACCTTCATGGTGCTGGGCGCAACGGCTGTTTTCTTGTAAAACTGGTATTTTCCCACCACAAACAAGCGTTCGGCGATGAGCGCAAGGCGGCGCAGTACCCAAATGACCATCTCCCCAGCGGACATGGACTGGTGGCTGCTGTACGAAAGACCGCCCCCGCCATTGCGGGTGTAACGGGCATGGCCGTAACCGGAATCGAATTTTTTTTGTTGGTTAGTACTCATGGCTAAGTTGTTTTAAGAGAAACTATTTGTATCTTCGAGCCTTCTTCTTGCACGTCCATGTTGCTGCCGCAACCTGATGGTGCAAATATCAATACAAAATGTTTTATAATCAAAACATTTTTAAAACTATTTTCAAAAAAAATGGGCATCTTCTCAGAAAATATTGTGAATCAGCGCTTTAGACAAGTGTTTGAGGAACTTGAAAAAAACAATTTGATTAAAGGAAAGTCTGATATTGCGAAGCAACTCGGCACTTACAACCACGTCGTGAACAGCATCCTGAAAGGCGACCGTAACATCACCGTCGAGCAGCTGCACAAATTGTTTGAAATATACGCCATAGATGCCAACTACCTGTTTGGCTTCGCCAACCAGATGTTCAAGCGGGTCCCGGACTCGGCCATCCCCGTCCGCTACCTCGACGAGCGGCAGCAAGGGGGCCGCATGAACATTACCCTTGTGCCCAACCGGGCCATGGCAGGTTACGCCCTCGAACACTCCGACAATAGCTATCTCGCCGACCTGCCCAAGTTCAGCATACCCAACCTTGATGGCAACCTAATTGCTTTTGAAATCACAGGCGACAGCATGTACCCGACCATCACCAACGGCGACGTCGTCGTATGCGAGCCACTTGAGCGGGGCGACCCCTTGCGGGACAATAATGTGTATGTGGTGGTGACGGACGTGGTCGTTGCGAAGCGGGTGCAGCAGCTCAAAGAGGGCAGCCAAATCCGCCTCATCTCCGACAACGGTACCGTTTATAAACCATACGAAGTGGACCTCGAAGACATTCGGCAAGTGCTCCGGGTGAAGTGCAGGCTGACGACCTATGCAATCAGTTGAAAATGAAAATTGGGAAATTGGGAAATTGGGAAATTGGGGTGTCGCTCAATTTCCCAATTTCCCAATTTCTAAATTTCTGGGCTACTCGGCATGGGCAATACTCCTCGTCCTTTCACTTGTTTTCTACCGGGAGCGAGCCTTCTTCATGGACGCTGGGTTCCAGTTGTTCAACCTCATCAACGAGCAAAAAATCCAGGTTTACCATTACCGATTTGTGACGGCTTTGCCGCAGCTCGTCCCGTTTTTATTGATGAAAATGGATGCACCGCTCTGGGCGCTGGGCATGGGTTTTTCAGCGGCCTACCTGCTTTTTTACTTCGCAATTTGGCACCTGCTCGTCCGTTTCATGCGCTGCGATGCCCTCGGCTGGGTGCTGCTCTCATTGGCCACGCTGATGACTTTCGACGGTTTTTACCATATCCAAAGCGAGTTCAATTTGGGCCTCTCACTGCTGCTGCTGGCCTTCGGCGTGGTGCTTCGCAATGCCCGTTTGAATGCCGCTTGGCAATGGGTGGCGCTCGTGCCGCTTGCCGCCATGGTTGGGTTTTCGCACAAGTTGAGCATTATTTTCACGGTGTTCCTCTGGGTATTTTTTTTCATAAAAAACAAGGAGATGCGCCACTGGCGATATGCAGCAGTGCTGGCATTATTTGGAATCGCAACGGCCATCAAGTCAGTCTTTTTCACCAACTGGTATGAGGCGGCAAAGCAGGAAGAATTCGCCGTGAACCTCGGCACTTACCTGCCCAAGCTCTGGGCCATTCCGTCGAACCTCGTCTTTGCGGAGCGATGCCTACATTACTATTATATGCTGCCGCTGCTGCTTTTGATAGTGAGCGTTTATTATTTGACAAAAAAACAGTGGCTGCGGCTTGGGATGGTCTGGTCGTTTTCGGTTGGTTATGTGTTGCTGTACAATATCTCCGACCCGCAGTCGCTGACCCGGTTTTATTCGGAAGTATCATACCTACCCTTGAGCATCTTCGTTGCCACACCTTTTTTCTTTGATGTTTTTGGAGGCATAAAAACGTCGGGGAGGTTCTTAAACCTCCCCGACGTTGTGCTCCTGATTGCAGCGATTTTGGTCATTCGCCTCGCTACCATTG
>JANPLH010000537.1:0-4388 GCA_031426435.1 Saprospiraceae bacterium
TTTGCGACGCAAACCGCCTCCTATTTCAACGGTAAAGGCTGCTACCAGCACAACGAACTGTTGCGTTCCAATGCCCTCGGCAATTTCAAGGACCTCACCAAGGCCGTCACCCTCGACCCGCTGATGCTCATTTACCTCAACGGCGTTTACAACACCAAATGGGCGCCCGACGAAAACTATGCCCGTGAGCTACAGGAACTTTTCACCATCGGAAAGGACAACCCCGACCACTACACTGAAGAGGACGTGGTGGCTGCCGCCAAGGTGCTGACGGGCTGGAAGCTTGACTACGAAAAGGCAACCAACTTCTTTTATTCCCCCGACCACGACTCCACGGACAAGCAGTTCAGCGCATTTTACGGCAATACCGTCATACAAGGCAACCCCAATGGCGAGGTGGAACTCGACGCCCTGCTCGACATGATTTTCGCCAAAAACGAAGTGGCCGAATACCTCTGCCGCAAGCTCTACCGCTGGTTCGTTTACTACCATATTGACGCCACGACGGAGCAAAACGTCATTCAGCCGCTGGCGCAACTCTTCCGAAGCAGCAATTACGACATCCTGCCCGTGCTGGAGACCCTGTTCAAGAGCACCCATTTCTTCGATGCCGTGAACAAGGGCTGTTTTATCAAAACACCCGTGGACGTGCTGATAGGCACCTTGCGCAGCTTCGACCTGGGCATCCCATCCGAGACCTATTGGGACGATTTTGCCATGAAATACTTCCTGACCGATGGCCTCGTTGCCATGCAAATGGTGCCCGGTGACCCGCCCAACGTGGCAGGCTGGCAGGCGTTCCGGCAGGTGCCGCAATACTACCGCATGTGGGTGAACAGCACGACCGTGCGCAAGCGCAATGAGTACTTGGGGCTTTTGTTTACCCCATACATTGCTACCAGCACTACCAACAATCTTCAGATAGAACCCGTGGCCTTTGCCAGCCAACTCAGCAATCCTTATGACCCTGTCGCAATGATTGAAGAAATGGTGCGTCTGCTGCTGCCGCAACCCCTTTCCGACAACAAAAAATGGCTGTTGAAGAACATCCTGCTCTCCGGCCAATCCAGCGACAGCTACTGGACGATTGCCTGGACGGACTATGTCAACTCCATCAACACACCGGAATACGACATGTACTATTCCGTCGTCAACACGAGGCTGACAACTATGCTGGCGTACCTGCTGCTGTTGCCCGAATATCAATTGGCTTAGGAAGCTGAGGGGCTGGTCGCATAGCTGCCTTCAACCCTTCAATCCTTCAATCCATCAATCCTTTCAACATGAAAAGAAGAAACTTCCTTCGCACGGCAGGGGCCACCGCAGCCCTTACGCCGTTCTTCCATAAAGGCTTTGCCATCAACCCGTTGGCGAAAAACTCCGTGTTTGGCGCATTGGGCGCTGCTGCTGGCTTGAGTGGCAAAGTCATGGTATACATCGAACTGGGCGGCGGCAACGACGGCCTCAACACCCTCATTCCCCTCGACCAGTACAGCAAGCTCTCGTTGCACCGCAGCGGCGTCATGATTCCCGAAAGCAAGGTGCTGGACCTCAACGGCTACGCCGATACGGGCCTGCATCCCAGTCTGGCCGCATTGCAAGAGATGTTTAACGACAACCTCGTGAGCATCGTGCAGAACGTGGGCTACCCGGAGCAGGATTACTCCCACTTCCGCTCCATGGACATCTGGCACACGGCCAGCGCCAGCGACCAGTACCTCGACACGGGCTGGATGGGCCGCACCTTAGAGGGTGAGTACCCGACCTATCCCGGAGGCTTCCCCAACGAGGATACGCCTGACCCGCTGGCTATCCAGATAGGCTCCAACCTGCCGTTGGCGTTTATGGGCACGGCCTATTCCATGGGCATGACCCTCGGCAACGCCACTGATTTCGACAATGTTTTCGTGAACGACTTCGTGGAACCTGCGCCGCCGACGCCTTATGGCGACGAATTGGAGTACATCCGTTTGATACAACAGCAATCACAAGTTTATTACGAAGTGATAAAAGAAGCGGCAGAGGCACAGCCCGACAACTTATCGCCTTTATATCCGCCGATGTACGAAAACTACCTTGCCGACCAACTTCGCATAGTGGCTCGACTTATAGGTGCTGGCATGAAAACGCCGATATACGTTGTGTCAATGGGCGGCTTTGATACCCACAGCGAGCAGGTGATGGAAGGCTCGGTGGACGTGGAAGGCCAAAACTCGAAAGGCGAGGATAACCATGCTTTGTTGCTCCGCAAACTGTCAGTGGCCATCGCCGCCTTCCAAGACGACCTTCGCCTACTGGGTAAGGACAACGACGTGGCGGGCATGACCTTCTCCGAGTTTGGCCGCACCATCGCCTCCAATTTCAGCGCTGGTACCGACCACGGGGCGGCTGCACCACTTTTTGTCTTCGGCAAAGGCGTGAACCCTGGCATCATCGGCAACAATGCGGACATCCCGCAAGACCTCGCCATCAGTGGCGACGTGCCCATGGCGCACGACTTCCGGCAGGTATATGCCAGCGTACTCCAAGACTGGTTCGGGCTGACGACTTCGAGCAGTATCCTGCTCCAGAACTTTGATACACTGCCCATCTTCAAGACGGTATCCGCCGTGAAGGAGGACAAGCGGGACATCTTCGGCGTGACGAACTACCCGAACCCCGTGACCACGCACACGACGATTACGTTCAACACTTTTTCCAACGCCCACGTGACCATCAATTTGATGGATACCCAAGGCCGTTTCATCCTGCAAATTGCCGAAGGCAACTTCCCTTCCGGCATCCATCGGGTACGGTTTGACCGCTCGAACTTGCCAAGCGGCACCTACTTCTACCAAGTGGTGCAAAATGGGATGGGGGTGACGAAGAAGATGCTCGTTTTTTGATTGGGAAAAATAGCAGCTAACAGTAAGGGCATGGCGACCGGGTGGTTGCCATGCCCTTTTTTGGCTATAAAATAAAATGACGTATGTTTCAGCCTCAAATGGAAGTTAAATGACTATGCCATGGAAATCATAAATTTTGATACCCAAAAACGGGGCGAAAAACCGGAGGGCTTCAGCCCATTGCGGGAGCGGATTCACCAAATCGTCTTTGAGTCGGACACAAGGGAAGGCAAGCTCTTTGACGTGGTACTGCTGGCCATGATTTTTGGGAGCATCTTGCTGCTCATGCTGGAGACCGTGCCATCGTTGCAGGCCAAATGGGGCAGGTTGTTTTTGATATTGGACTGGGTTGTCACCGTGTTTTTTACAATCGAATATATCTTGCGTTTGTATTGCGTCTATAAGCCCATGAAATACGCTACGAGCTTTTATGGCCTCATTGATATCGCCTCAATACTCCCTGCCTACCTCGATTTTTTCTTTCCCGGTGCCCGCTCGCTGATGGTGGTGCGCTCCCTGCGACTGATGCGGCTGTTCCGCATCTTCAAAATGGATATTTTCCTCAATCAGGGTAATCACTTAATGACTGCACTCCGCCAGAGCCGGGAGAAAATCTTCGTGTTCATGTTCTTCGTGCTGCTCATGGTTTGCATCTTCGGCTCCATTATGTACGTGGTGGAACACAATGCCAATACTGATTTTAGCAGCATCCCTGTTTCTATCTACTGGGCCATCGTCACCATCACCACGGTCGGCTACGGCGACATCAGCCCAGTGACTGGGGCTGGCAAGTTCTTCGCTTCTGTAATCATGATAATGGGCTATGCCGTGATAGCCGTACCGACGGGCATCGTGACCTCCTCTTTGATACAATCGCAAAAGCGCCAAAGTGCGCAGCACTGCCAAAACTGCAACAAAGAAGGCCATGATGAGGATGCCGCCTACTGCAAATACTGCGGGACTGGGTTGGGAAGGTGAGGGGATTGGTTTAAATCAAGGAGCATTTGGCCGTTATTTAATTCTGAACCAACCTGCGTTACATCAGCTTTGCCATCACCACCTCCCGGTAGCTGGCCCCGATTGGCAGTTTCTCCTTGCCTACTTGCACCTGGTTGCCTTCAATGGCGGCTATCTTCCCAATGGCGACGATATAGGATTTATGGATGCGGAGAAATCGGTCGGTAGGCAATTCTTCTTCCAAGCTTTTGAGGGAATTCAAGGAGAGGATGCGGCCACTTGGAGTGTGGAAAGCTACGTATTCCCGCATACCTTCCACGTAGGAAATATCCTCGAAGCGCAGGCGATGAACCTTGTGCTCTGATTTTACCAGGATAAAATCCTTTGTAGCGGGGGCTTCCGTCGCCTGTTCCCGCAGGGTGGGCGCCGCTTCTGCCGCTTTGCGAAGCGACAACAAATCGGTAGCCTTGTTCACTGACTGCACGAAGCGCTCGAAGCCGAAGGGTTTCAGTAGGTAGTCCGTTGCATCGAGGTTATAGCTTTCCA
>JANPLH010000538.1:0-3892 GCA_031426435.1 Saprospiraceae bacterium
GGAACCCCGCCATTTGGAAGGCAACCAAGGATTTGATTTGGGAAGCCACGAGGGTGATGCAGCAGGAGGAGGGTTTTTCGACGATAAGGGTAAATGTGGATGTGGACCCGGGGTGATTTAGTTGGCAGCTTGTCAGTTGGCAGTTTGCAGTCAAGCGCCACGTGTTCGGTATGACTGCCCACTGGCTGATTGTCGAACTAAAAAACCCTTTGCCAATCGCTCGACAAAGGGTTTTTAAATGGAAAACTCTATGGTGTAGATTATCGCTTGCTGATTCGTTGGGTGGTCACGATTTTTTTCTTGTCGTCAATGACTTGAACAAGGTACATGCCCATCGGTAAGTCGCTAACATCGTAATGCTCGTCCTTTTCAACGTTCTGAAAAGTCTTCAACTTCCTACCCACGAGGTTGAAGATGGCGATGTCCCGCACATTTTCATCCTTGTTGATACTGATGAAGTTCGTGGCAGGGTTCGGGTAAATAGAAATTTTCACCGGCAAACTACCACCTCCGTCGGCATTGCTTTGCCCGAACAGGGCAAGGGAGGTAAAAGCGAAAAATAGTACGAGTAATATTTGTTTCATGCGACTTTCATGATGATTTGGAATACGGCTGCAAATTACATGCAATTGTCAAGAGATTCAAGGGGTCGGCGACTTGTTTAGAAAAAAATTAACAGTTCGACACAATAAATCTGTTTTGAAAGTCTGCAAAGTACTTATTGTCATCAAAAAATAAGCGGCAATGCCATTCAGAAAGGTGGCACCACATTTTTAACCTTACTAAAAATTTACCCGCAGGCCCGCCATAAAAGCACGGGGCATCGCTGGCCGCAGCCCCGATGGGTGCCTCGAAACTACCGCAACCTCGTCCATTAAGTTGGAAGCATTGGCAAAAAGGGAAGCCCTGGGGTGCAATTGATAGCTTGCACTAGCGTCCACGATGAAGAAGCCAGGTATTTTTTCTACTTGCGCAATTTCGCCCTGCCCTGCCCCTGTGCGCATCTCGCCTTGGTACCTGCCGCTGAGGTTGAAGGCAAATTTTTCATTGCTAAGGCTGGCCATTAATGCAAGCTGGTGCTGCGCAAGGTAGGGCAGTTCGTCTCCGTCGGCTACCTGCCCCCATCCTTCGAAATCGCTGCTGAAACTGCTCTGGAAAGTCGCATCGGTATAGGTATAAACCACAGAAAATGGTAGGCTCCAGCCCTTTGCCGAGGAGGGAATTGCATCCCAAGTGGCCTGAAATTCAAGCCCCTGCGATACCGCCTTGCCGCCGTTGAAAAGGTCATTGGAACCCGTGCCGCCGCCAGCTGCGAGGTCAGTGCCGAGCAGGTTTTCGTAGTCATTGTAAAACAGCACTGCCGTTCCCGAGAGTCGCCCTTTGCGAAAGCGGCTGCCAAGTTCGTAGTTGATGCTCTCTTCGGGCTTGCTGCCTTCCTTTACGCCCGGTGGCGAAAAACCTTTGTGAATGCCACCAAAAATATTGAGCCACTGGCTCAATTTATAGTCCAAACCCACGCCTGGGATGAAAACGCCCACCTCGTTTTCCGTAATAGCCAAGTCAGTGCCGAGACGCTCCGGGTCGGCCTTGCCAAATTCTTCCCTTTTCATGGTGATGCTTTCGTGGCGCAGGCCGGGCACCAGCGTCCAGTTTTTCCATTGCAGCTTCCATTGTGCATGTGCGGCGAGCGCCTTGCCACTTTCAATGCGGTTGCTCTCCGTGCCGGGCTTGCCAGCCTTGGTGAGCATCATCGAGCCGTCCGTCATGGCGTATTCGTCCGTCCACTGAAACCTGTCCACTTCATCGTTGTGATAGCGCAAACCGAGGTCGAGGTTGTGCCGAATGGCCCCGCTCTGGAAGCGCCAGTTGAGCACGGTTTGGATACCCTGCGAGCGGTAAGTCCGGTTGTTTGCCTTCACGACAAGGGCATTTTCGATGGGGCTGGTGGCACCGGCAATGGTTGCATAAGCCTCTGGGAAAGCTGCAGGTTCGTTTAGCAGGGAAGAGATACTTGGGGCAGCGCCGCCGCTCTCGTTCACTTTGTCGAGCTTGTACCAGTTGCGATGAAAATCCTGCCGATAGACCGTAGTGGTCAGGTCAAGTTGCTTCGTGAACTGCACCAAGTGGCGCACGGAGTATTGCTTTTGCTCGGTTTCCATGCGGTCTTTTTGCGAAGCAGCATAGCGCCGATAAGGATTTTCATCAAAATCGGCTTGCGTAAGGCCGAGGTAGGTTTCGTTGGAGTTTTCGGTGGATTGGCCAATTTTGAAGCCGAGCGATTGGTACATTTTGGTTTTGGGGCCAGTGTTCAGTTGGAATTTCAAGAGGTAGTCTTTTTTGTCAAAACCTGTGTTTCCTGCACCGTTGGTGCCACCTGCCCCTGTGGGGTCGAGTTGCTTGAAGCCATCGGATTTGTACTGAAAAGTTTCGACCATATACCCAAAGTTGCGCTGCGAATCGCCAACCGAAGCGTGGATGTTGCGGTTGCCAAAGCTGCCGCCGAGCAGGTGCAACTTGCCCGAAAACTCGGTGGGGATGGGTGTTGAAATAAGGTTGAGAGCCCCTCCCGTCGTGAACGGCCCAAACCTGATTTGGCTGCTACCTTTCAGTATTTCCACTGCCGACATGCGCCCGATGGTAGGAAAGTAATAAGCGGCTGGCGCCGAGTAGGGCGCTGGGGCAGCCAATATTCCGTCTTCCATCAGCGTGATTTTAGCGCTTCGCTCTGAACCAGCGCCCCGCAAGCCGATATTTGGCCGCAGGCCGAAACCGTCCTCCTCCTGCAAGTTGACGCCCGGCACTGCCCTCAGTGTGCGGTTGATGTCGGTATAGCTGAACCGCTCCAGTTCCTTCGGGGAAAGGTAGGCAGCCGAACCGGGGATGCTGCGCAGCCCCCTCATGCCGCCCGTCAGCGAAACGCTTTCAACAACGGCGGCAGGGAGGTTCACCACAGCCTCTTCCATTTCAAAATCAATAATGGCCGACTGGCCGGGCTGTAAATTGACTATTTGCCGAACAGTGATGAAGCCAACGCAGGAGGCCATCAGTTCCAGTTTGCCTCCTTTCAATACTTCCAAGGTAAAACTGCCATCGCTGCCTGTGACCATGCCTTTTCCATCCATAGAAACAAGGATGCCGGGCAGCGGCTCGCCTGTGCCAAGCAGCAGCGCACGACCATTAATCAAGCCGTTTTGTGAAAATGCCATTGCCGAAAACAGCAGGGAAAATATTGTCAAAAAACCAATTCGGGTGATTTTACTGTAAGTCATTTTATTTAGATTTAGTCAAAATAATGGCGCAAAGGTATCTTGACTCACCCCGTCCGGCAATACCGAAATGTCTGCTTTAGAGCAACCGAAACTTTTTAGCAGCGTTTACCTAATCTTAGGTAGGTGGCATCAATTTCCACCAAAACATATTCTGCAAGCTGCCAGCATTTATAGCTCCTATTTACTAAAAAACCTATCTTTGCACCCGTTTTTCATGCCCCCTCATCCAAGTTCCAATATTTTTAACCATTTCAAAACGCAACTATGCCATACCTTTTCACTTCTGAGAGTGTATCAGAAGGACATCCAGACAAAGTAGCAGACCAGATTTCCGACGCCCTTGTTGACCACTTTCTCGCTTTCGACCCCAGCTCGAAAGTGGCCTGTGAGACCCTTGTAACCACCGGACAAGTTGTTTTGGCCGGGGAGGTAAAAACCTCTACCTACCTTGACGTGCAGTCCATTGCCCGCAATGTTATCGGCAAGATTGGCTATACCAAGAGCGAATACATGTTTGAGGCACATTCTTGTGGTGTGCTTTCAGCCATCCACGAGCAGTCACCCGATATCAACAGGGGCGTGGAGCGCAAAAACCCGGAAGACCAGGGCGCTGGCGACCAGGG
>JANPLH010000539.1:0-14892 GCA_031426435.1 Saprospiraceae bacterium
GGTTCGCACGGGAAGACCCGCAGCAAGAAGACCAACCGCCCGCATGCTCCTAAGAAAGAGGAGAAGAAAGTAGTGGAAGCAACTGCATAGTTTGTTTTGTGCCGCTCCTTGCGGCACAAAACAAACCAAGGTGCTTCATTCAAATAGTCATTGCCGCATGAAAATCAGGATGTCAGGCAATTCGATACGGCTGCGGCTTTCGCAGTCGGAGGTCAAGGCCTTTCTTGAAAAAGGGGAGGTGAGCGACCAAGTGCGCTTCGGCCCAACGGCGGAGGCAGTGCTTACTTATTGTGTGAAACGGAGCCAAGCAGCTGAAATCGCCGCTTCGTTCAGCAATAGCTGCATCACCGTCCATGTGCCCGCCGAACTTGGTGATACTTGGGCCAAGTCCGAGCAAGAGATAGGCATTGAACATCTTTCCCGCTTTGCTACCACCGAAAACGGGGCGCTCCGCATCCTCGTTGAAAAAGACTTCAAATGCCTCGCCGACCGGCCGGGCGAAGACGAGCAAGACAACTATCCGAACCCGAACCTGAGTTGTTGAGCCTTCGCCAAAAAAATACCTGCGCCTTGAGCAATGCCAAAGCGCAGGTATTTTTTTCAATAAATCCCTCTTGTCTTTATTGTTTCACGACTCTCACGACCTCGCCGCTGTTGCCATTAACCAACAACCGTAAAGCATATACGCCGCTGCCGCCAATATCGCTACCAAGGCTTAATGTACCCGATGATGCAGCAATGGGCAGCACAGCCACTACTTTGCCAAGCATATTGGTCACGACGAGGCTGGCCTCATCAAAGGGCATTTTAAGCTCGTAATTCACATGAACTTGCTCACTGAACGGGTTTGGCATTGCAACAAGTGTTTGCATGGATTCCCAAGCAATGCCAGTTGCGCCAGCAACGATAATAACGGTCTCGGTCGTTACCGACGTTCCGCAATCGTTTGTGGCAGTGAGCGTGACGGTGAATTCACCGGGTGAAACATAAGTGTAGACTGGGTTTTGTTCATCGCTTGTACCAGTGCCGTCGCCGAAATCCCAAGTGTAGGTATCACTGCCTTGCGCACTGCTGGTGAAGCTAACCTCCAAGTCAGTTACCGTAAAGCTAAAGCCTAAACCCGGCACGTCATTCACAGCAAAGGCTCCTTCCGTAATGACAGTATCGCTGCCGCCTGGGCCCGTGACCACTAATTGAACGTCGTAAATGCCGGGGGTTGTGTAGGTCACGGTCGGATTTTGCTCGGTAGAGGAGGCAGGGTTGCCGCCGGGGAAAGACCATGACCAATTCGTAATCAGGCCCGTGGATAAATCCGAAAATGCAACCCCTACAGGAGCGCAGTTACCAGCTATCAGCCCTCCGAAATCGGCTGCTGGGGCAGGCACGTCAATCAATACAGTGCCCATGAACGTAGTGGAACCACAAGCATTGGTGACCACCAAGGTGATGGGCCACCAATTGTTTTCCGCATAAACATGGACAGGGTTTTCTTCGGTGCTGGTAGTGCCGTCGGCAAAATACCACAGGTAGCTTGAAGCATTGGTCGAAGTATTCGTAAAGCTGGCGGTCAGGTCATTCACCACTACCGTGAAACTGGCCTGCGGCGCTGCATCAACCACAAGGGCAGCGGGCAAAACGACCTCGCTGCTGCCTGCCGAATTGGTGACGGTCAAGGTCACGTCATAAGTGCCAGCGACGTTGTAAACGACCACTGGGTTTTGCTCGGTGGAAGTGGAAGGGGTGCCGCCGGGGAACACCCACAGCCAAGCAGTAGGTTCTCCTCCCGATTGGTCGGTGAACTGAACTTGTACGGGGGCGCAATCGCCTGTATAATCCAAGTCAAAAGCGGCAGTGGGTGCTATGGAGGAGATAATTACCTCAGCAATATGGGAATTCGTTCCGCAACCATTTGTCGCATTTAATATCACTTCATAATTGCCGGGACCAGGGAATATATGCGTGGGGTTTAATTCCGTGCTTATAGCACCAGAACCGTCATTAAATGCCCACTCATAACTGAGCGCATTATTTGAATTATTGTCAAAATAAACCGTGTTTTCATTGATGGTAAAATTACACCCCGCTGATGGAACATCATTTACCTTAATTAAATCCATTTGGCTATTAGTGGCGCTGCTCCAATTGTTTTCAACCATTAAAGTCGCTGAATAAATACCTGAATTGCTGTAAGTTACGACTGGGTTTTGCGCCGTAGAAGTAGTAGGATCGCCGCCGGGAAAAGACCAATTCCACGAATTTACTTGGCCGGAAGATTGGTCGGTATAGGTCACCGTTAATGGTGCACAACCTGAATTTATACTTGGATTAAATGCAGCGGTAGGCAAAAATTCAGTTATGGTTATTGCCTGAAAAACAGTGGAAGTACCACAGGCATTATTTGCTGTTAAATAAACATTATAAATGCCCGGTGCAGCATACGCATGCAGTGGATTTAATTCATTGCTGGTTTGCCCATCACCAAAGTCCCAGCTATAGGAAACGCTCACGCCAGATGTGGTATTAGAGAACTGTGCTTCTGGACCGTTCACCGCACTGCCGAAGCCAGCGAGCGGGCTTGCTTCCACGGTAATCATATTGCTCTGCAACAACTGGCTCGAACCAGCGGCATTGGAGGCGGTCAGCTGCACGTCATAGCTGCCCAAACTGTTGTAAACGACGGTCGGGTGCTGCTCGGTGGAAGTGGCGGGTGTGCCACCGGGGAACGTCCATGACCAAGCGGTGGGGGCATGGGTGCTTTGGTCGGTGAAGGTGACGGTGAGCGGTGCGCAACCTGCCACGATGTTTGCCCCAAAACCAACCTGCGGCGTGAAGGGGCCAATGACGACATCTTGCGAAATCATATCCGTTCCGCAGTCGCCATTCACGATGAGCGTGACGGTGTAGGTGCCCGGCTGTGCGTAGCTATGCTGCGGATTGGCATCGGTACTGGTGCCACTGCCCGCTCCTATGGGGTCGCCAAAGTCCCAGACGAGCGAGTTGTAATTGGTAGAAGCGTTTGCGAAGCTGACCGTCAAACTATCCACGCTATTGCTGAAAGCTGCGTTGGGTGCTGGCGCAACGCTGATGAGGTCGGTGTTGGAAAGGCTGTAGGTGTTGCCACCCTGCGTTGTCACCGTCAGGCTGACGCTGTGCGTGCCAGGGCCGAACTGTACGCTGGGGTTCTGCTCGGTGCTGGTGGCTGGTGTGCCGCCCTCGAAAGCCCAAGACCACGAGGCCCCCACGCCAGAGTTTTCGCTGAAACTGACCGTGAGCGGCTCGCAGCCAGCGGTGGGCGTAGTATAGCTGAATGGCGGGAAGGGGTTGATGGTCAGCGGTTCCAGCGCCACGTTGAGGATGGTGAGCACGCCGTTTTGGAGGGTGGCGGGTACTGTTTTAGGGAAGTAGCCCGTGGCCGTGAAGGTCACGTTGAAAACGCCGGGGATGGCTTGCCCTGTTTTATAATTGCCCAACAGGTCGCTGGTGCCCGCATTGGGCTGGGTGCTGGCGATGCTCACGCTGGCACCCGATACATTGGCCCCGGTGATGGCATTGGTCACCTTGCCTTCCAGCCAGCAGGCCCTCACGTAGTTTACATCATAAACCAATAGCCCGTTCTGCATATCGGAGGCAATGACGAGGCCGGAGGGGAAGTACGGGTACACGCCCCATACGCCATAGAAGCCTGCAGGGTTGGTTACAAAGGAATCGAAATTGCCCACCTCAATCAGGTTCTCGGGCCGGGAGCCATCAATGATGATGGTGCCGTTGGTGTAGTAGGCCGTGAGCACCCAATCGTTCCAAACATGCACGTTGTGCGGGATGGTGCCAGTGCCAATCGTAGCCACCGGGCGGAACTGGTCAAGCTCCACGATATTGTTCAGGTCGGAAATATCGTAAGCGCCAACGGGGGCGTTCGCTTTTTCATCCGTGGTGAAAATCACGGTGCCAGCATCGTTTAGCCAGGTATTGTGGGTGAAATTATAGGGCGTTTGCTGGGTGGCCAGCAGCACGGGGTTTGCCTTGTCGGAGATGTCATAAACCTTGAAATTGCCCACATAAATATCGGAGGTATAAACGATGTTGTTGCGGGCGTAGCAATCGTGGGCATAGATGGCGGGCAGCTTGCCAGCATACACGGGGTTGCCGTTGTCGGCGCTCACATCCACGATGATAGGCCCGCCGCTGTTGAGGTTGGAGCCGTTGAGGTAGAGGAAGCCGAACTCGTCCACGGTGATGGAGTGAATCTTGTTCAAAGTGCCGAGGCCGGGGATATTGGGTGCCCAGTTCACCGAGGTCACATTGGTAGGGTCAGTCATGTTGACGACCTGCAAGCCGCCGCCCGCCTCGGTCACGGAGTAAATATAGTGGCCGTAGGATTTGACCTCCCGCCAAGACGAGTTGGAGTTGATTTGGTCGGGCTTGAAGGCAATTTCGACCACATTATTGGGGTCGGTGAGGTCCACGACGGAGACGCCCGTGCGGGTACCCACGGCTGCGTACTCGGTGCTGTCCTCCGGGTCAATATACCCCCAAAGGCTGCTGGTGCCCTGTGGGTAGTTGATTTGGTCGGTGAGGGTCATGTTCAATTGGGCGGAGGCCAGCAGGCTGGTGTAGGCCATGAGTATGGAAAGTAAAGTTTTCTTCATGTTGGAAATCAGTGGATGGACTCAGTTAAGTGAAATGGATTTGAGGGCATAAATATAGAGAAAACCTGTAATTGTACAGCATTGCTTTTTGCATAAAGTCCGCTACGCATCCAAACCGACAATTTTCACCAATTGGTTTCTAACCCGAAACATTACCTTTGCCCGATATGCAAGGATTGAATAATTGAAGGACTGAAGGATGGAAGCCATGGTACTGCTTTACTAATTCAATCCTTCAATTATTCAATCCTTCAATCCTTAGCTTCAGCATGAAAAAACTCACGACACTCCTGCTGGCGACACTTTTCAGCTTCGCCCTTTCCGCCCAAAACGACCCAAGGATTGCCCTCTCCAAGACGCCACTGGCCGATGTTCCCTTGGTGCTCATGCCCCACTTGGACAATGCCGCACTGCTTGCCGCCGAAATGGAACGGCGAGGCCCCGGCATCCCCCAAAAATTTGCGGAGCCAATGGAGGTGGACATCAGCCCGGCCACGCACGGCCAATGGGAGCAGTTACCCAATGGCAATGCTCTCTGGCGGCTGCGCATCCGCTCCGAGGGGGCGAGGTCGCTCAACCTCGGTTTTACGAAGTATTTTATGCCGACCCGTGGCTCCCTCATCCTGTACTCGCCCGATTATCAGACCATCTTGGGGCCATTCACCCCTGCCGACAACGAGGACCACCAACAGCTTTGGACGCCCATCCTGCCCGGGGAAGAACTGGTCGTGGAAGTGCAAGTGCCCTCCTTTCAACAGTCAGCCTTGCAGTTGGAACTCAAGTACGTCAACCACGATTTTGTCGGCTTCGCCGAAGTGGCCTCTGGCTCCTGCAACCTCGACGTGATTTGCGGAGCAGCCGACAACTGGGCCATCGTGGACCGTTATCGGGACATCATCCAATCGGTGGCCGTGATGCAGTACCAAGGCTCACTTAACTGCACCGGTTTCTTGGTGAGCAATACTCGGCAAGACTGTGCGCCCCTCTTCATGACGGCCAACCACTGCGGCGTCACTGCCGGGGTAGCGCCTACGCTGGTCAATTACTGGAACTTCCAAAACAGCACTTGTCGCCAGCCCAACTCCCCTGCCAGCGGCGGCAACGGCAACGGCCAGCTCAACGACTTCAACACTGGCTCGATACTGCGGGCCTCCTACGCCCCTTCCGACTTCACGCTGCTCGAACTCGACGACCCCGTTTCGCCGACCGCCAATGCTTTCTTTGCCGGATGGAGCGCAGAAGATTTTACGCCAACCGATACGGTTATCGTCGTTCACCACCCCAGCACCGATGAAAAGCGCATCAGTTTTGAGTTCGACCCGACTTATGTGGGTTCTTGGGGCACAGGTGCCAACCCGGTGCCTAACGGCGACCATGTTGTCGTACCTGACTATGAAATTGGCACAACGGAGCCTGGTTCATCGGGTGCGCCTTTGTTCAACCGGGAAAAAAGGGTGGTGGGCCAACTCCACGGTGGTGGTGCATTGTGCGGCAACAACGACTATGACTCCTACGGGTGGTTCTATACTTCTTGGACTGGCGGCGGCACTCCCAACAGCCGCCTCAAAGACTGGCTCGACCCTGACACCACGGGCATCACCGTGCTGGACGGGCGCTTTGACAGCCAGTGCGGGTACTTCGTGGAGGGTAGCCCGGACAGCATCTCGCTATGCGCACCATCCGATGCCGTTTACGCCGTCAAAGTCAGCCCGAACTTCATAGCCGACGTGACGCTTTCCGTCGCCAATTTATCCGCAGGGGTAATCGCCACATTCGGTACAAACCCTGTGGCACCGGGCGGCACCACTACACTGACCCTGAGCAACACCGCCGCATTGACCGAAGGCACCTACGGCATCCAGATAGAAGGCACGGACGGCACTGCTTTCAATAGCGCCAACCTCCAATTCTTTGTTGCTGCGCAACCCCCAGCACCACCTGCGCTCACCGCCCCTGCCGACGGTACTGGAGGCATTGGCCTCACGCCAATGTACCAATGGGCTGCGTCTCCCAATACGGTTTATACCATCGAAATAGCTACCGATACTGCTTTCAGCAATATCATTGAAACGGCCACCAATATAAATGCTGGGGCTTATACAACGACGGTGCCCTTGGTTCCTATGTCCACCTATTTCTGGCGGGTGCGGGGTGAGAACATTTGCGGGCTGGGCGAATGGCCAGTCATGCCAAACACGTTCGCTACCGGGGCCATTTCTTGCGCACCAGTAGCTTCTACCAATGTGCCAGTTTCCATTTCTGATGCGGGTGGCATATCCGTTACCTCCACCTTGACCATTAATAATAGCGGTTTCGTGGATGATATAAACGTGACCAACCTCAATATCCAGCACTCTTGGGTTGGCGATTTGCGGGTCGAACTAACCTCTCCATCTGGTACGATAATTACCCTTTTTGCGAACCCTGATGGTGGGAATTGCAGCGGTGACGACATCAATATCTCCCTTGATGATGAAGCTGCGGCCACCAACGACGAGCTACTCAGCACCTGTGGCGCTTCACCTGCTATTGCAGGAGCTTTCCAGCCAGCGCAGCCTTTGTCAACTTTCAATGGGGAGCCAATCACCGGCAATTGGACGCTGACTGTTTACGACGATGCCCAACAGGATGGCGGCACACTTATCGGTTGGGGCCTCGACCTGTGCAGCACCATCCCCAATGACATGTCCGTTACGCCTTCCGGCAATGTGCAGACCAATTGCGAAGGGGCAGCCACCAATTTTACCGTACTGCTCGGTACGGCTTTCGACGGCACGAGCGGCGTCACCCTCACGGCCACGGGCCTGCCGCAAGATGCAATAATTACTTTTACCCCAAACCCTGCCCAACCGGGCGCACAAGTGGCCGTGAACCTGAGCGGCGTTAACATTGCGGGCGCTTACAACTTCGATATCGTTGCCACCGATGCCCTCAGTGGCACGGGAACTGCCACCATATATTGGAACGTACTTGGCGGACCAGATTCACCAACTACCATTGCGCCAGCACCAAACGCCAGCGGGGTGAGTTTAAGCCCTGTGTTTTCATGGAAAAACGTTGGCGCTACCTACCAGCTGGCCATTGCCACCGACCCGAACATGACGAACCTTGTCTTTCAGGGCACCTCTACGCAACCTTCGCTGGCGGCAAGCGGCCTTTTGCCTTGCACCGTCTATTACTGGACGGTAACGGCATCGAACCAATGCGGCAGCTTGCAACCAACTATACCGCAATCTTTCACCACCTTCAATGACCTCACCTTCAACGTGCAGCAGAACTCGGTAGCCAGTTGCCCTACGGGCAATGCGAATGTCTCATTGGCCGTTGGCCTGTGCTTCGAGTCTGGTGGACTGACACTTTCAGCAACGGGGCTGCCAGCAGGTGCATCCATGAGCTTTATCCAAAACCCAGTACCGCCCGGCAGTAGCAATTCCTTGTCTGTAAGCCTCATCAATGTGGCGTCGGGCAGCTATGTCATCACCCTCACGGGCAGCGATGGGGTGCACAACGTGACCGAGACTTTTACGCTTGTTGTCAATGCCTTGGCGGCTGCGCCCGCTTTGGTTGCTCCCGCAAATGCTGCTACTAACGTGAACGTGAAGCCAAACTTGGACTGGAACACGGTTGCTGGCGCAACGAGCTACTTCATCCAAGTGGCCACCGATGCCGATTTCAACAATATCGTCTTTTTCAATTCAACCTCGCTATCGGCCTACACACTGACCACCCCCTTGAATGTGAACACGACCTACTACTGGCGGGTGTTCGCCTTCAACAGCTGTGGACAGGGCGTTGAGCCAGTTGCTTTCAGCTTCACCACTTGGCTTGTCAATGCTGTGCATGAACTCAATGGCCTGACGGTCAGCGTTTTGCCAAACCCAACGAGCGGGCAGGTGAGCGCCATTTTTTCAAAAACAACCGATGAAAACATGGACGCCACGCTGCACAGCGTGAATGGCATTTTAGTGAAACAACTGCCCATTGCCATCGGCAGCCAGTCCGTCAGCTTTGACCTTTCGGCACTGCCGAGCGGGGTTTACCTGCTGCGGTTGCGGAGCGCCAGTGGCGTTTTGACGAAGAAAATCATCAAAGAATAAATTGGTTTCAGGTTTTGGGTTTTGGGTTTCAGGGGATGCCCCTGCCTGAAACCCAAAACCTGAAACCCCGAACCTACTATGATACGAGCAAACGACCCAACCCGCAAATCGTGGGTGGAAGTGCCTGCGGACAGCGACTTCCCGATTCAGAACCTGCCCTTTGGCGTGTTCAAGACCATGAGCAACCCATCTCCACGACTCTGCACGGCCATCGGCGATAGCGTGGTGGACCTTGCCGTGCTGAACTACATGGACCTGCTCGACGACCTCGAAATTGACCACGAGGTGTTCAACAACCGCTATATTAACGACCTGATGGCCCTCGGCAAGCCCAAGGTGCGGGAGTTGCGTGACTTCCTCGCCGACCTCCTCGACGAGGAAAACGAGGAGGCCAAGGCACTCGGCTGGCACTTCCTGCACCCGATGGATAAGGTAGAACTGCTCATGCCCGTTGATGTCGGTGACTACACCGATTTCTACTCCAGCCTTGAACATGCGACCAATATCGGCAAGATGCTGCGCCCCGACAACCCGCTGCTGCCCAACTGGAAGCACCTGCCCGTCGGCTATCATGGCCGTGCATCGAGCATCGTGGTGTCTGGGACGCCGGTGGTGCGCCCGCAGGGGCAGACCCTGCCGCCGGGTGCCGAGCAGCCCGTTTTCGGCCCGACGAAACTGATGGACTTTGAGCTGGAAATGGCCTTCGTGGTGGGCAAGGCAAATCCATTGGGCAAGCCGATTTCAATCGAAAAAGCAGAGGATTATATCTTTGGACTGATGCTGTTCAACGACTGGTCTGCACGGGACATACAGGGCTGGGAGTACCAGCCGCTGGGGCCTTTTTTGGCAAAAAACTTTGCCTCCACCGTCAGCCCTTGGGTGGTTACGCTGGATGCATTGGAGCCGTTCCGGGTGGCTGGCCCTGCGCAAGACCCGGCACCGTTTCCCTATATGCAATTTAAAGGCGAGAAGAACTACGACTTAAACTTGGAGGTGGAAATTGAGTCGGAGGGCGGGGCCAAGGCCGTCGTCAGCCGTTCCAATTTCAAGTTCATGTACTGGAACATGGTGCAGCAGTTGGCACACCATACCGTCAACGGCTGCAATATGAACATCGGCGACCTTTGCGGCAGCGGCACCATCAGTGGCCCCACGCCCAACAGCTTCGGTTCCATGATGGAACTGACCTGGCGTGGCACCAAGCCACTCCAACTGCCGGATGGCTCGGAGCGCAAGTTCCTTAACGACGGCGATACAGTTACCATGAGGGGCTGGGGCGTGCGAAACGGCATCCGCATTGGGTTTGGCGAGTCGGCTGGGAAGGTGTTGCCATCAGTGGGCAATGTCTGACAGCTTGCAATTTTATGGGCTACTGAGATGGACGCCTGATGCAAACCATTCGTTTTGTGTTTCACAACTCTTCAATTTAAATCAACCTATGGCGAAAAGAACTTTTCAGGTATCCATGCTGCTAGCGTCATTGCTGGCATTTACAGGAGGTTGCTACTATGACAACCTCGCCGAGCTGCACCCGGAGCTTTCCTGCGACACCACCACACCGGTTTCATTTTCCAACGATATTGTGCCGATTCTGACGGGCAGTTGTAGCTCCTTGAGCGCCAGTTGCCACGGCCCCGGCAATTTCAACAATGCCTTTCTTGACACCTACGATGGGGTGAAGACAGAAGTGGACAATGGCAAACTCATCAGTTCCATTACTTGGGACGGCGTTGCTACGCAATCAAGAATGCCCAGCGGCAGCAGCAACAAGATTGAGGATTGCTCCATCAGCAAGATTGAGCGCTGGATTGCCGAGGGTGCCCCCAACAACTAAGCTAAAAATTGTTAACCATTCATAATTAGTGTTTTATGAAAAGAAGTATTACCCTCTTTATCGCTTTTGCCACCTTGTTTTTTCAGGCAAAAGCACAAGACGACCTCCTCAGCATGGTAGGTGACCCCGAAGCGGAGCATGGTCCTGTTTACGCTACCTTTAAGGGCACCCGCCTCATCAACTTCCACACCATCGAAGTGCCGGGCGAGCGCACGCTCGACTTCCGCATCGCCCACCGCTTTGGCACCTTCAACACGGGGGGCTACAACTTCTGGGGACTCGATGGGGGGGCCAGCATCCGCATGAGCTTTGAGTACAGCTACGATGCCCGGCTCGCACTTGGCATTGGCCGCTCCAGCGTGGACAAGACCTTTGATGGCTTCGCAAAATACCGCCTCCTACGGCAGAGCGATGACTCCAAGCCGCCTGTCAGCGTGACCCTGTTTTCTGGCATATTTGCCACTTCGCTAAAGGACAGTGACGACGGACTGCTCAATGTTGACAAGTACGAGAACTTTAGCAGCAGGCTGTCCTATTGTCACCAAATCATTGTGGGGCGCAAATTCAACGATAAGTTCTCGCTGCAAATAGCGCCCACTTATGTGCATGCCAACCTCGTCGAAAAATTGGACGACAAGAATGACGCCATCATCATTGCGGCAGCAGCAAGGTACAAAGTCACACAGCGCATGGCCATTACCGCCGAATATGGCTGGCGGGCAACTGACTACACCAATTCCAAGTACTATGATAGCTTTGGTGTCGGCATTGATATTGAGACGGGAGGCCACGTATTCCAAATGCACCTTACCAATTCCTTCGGGCTAACGGAGAACCAATTTTACACCCGCACCACCGATAGTTGGGGCGATAAGGGCATTCGTTTAGGTTTCAATATTTCGAGGGTGTTCACTATTTGATAGGTGAAAAGGAGGAAGTTGAAAGGAAACATGCGGCAATGGCTCCAATTCGGCAGGTCTTAATTCTCGTTCAGGTGTACATTATGATTTCGTTAAGATGGAAACTTGTGGCGTGACCGTTAATTTGGTGTCATAAAAAACAAGAACGACGGGAAACAATGTTGCCTGTCGTTTTCACCAAAAAAAATAAAAGATGAAGAACTTGAAATTAGCTTTGCTTGCTATCCTTTTTGGAGCACCTATTCTCCTTTCTGCACAAAGGATATTCACCAAGAGTGCCAGCGTGTCCTTCGACGCCACTTCTAATAAGTCGCTGGAAGAAGTTGACGCAAAGACCAGTACAGGTACCATCGTCGTTGATGCTCCAACAGGTGCCGTCGAGGCCGCCGTGCTGATGAAGAGCTTCCAGTTTGAAAAAGCCCTGATGCAGGAACACTTCAACGAGAACTACGTCGAAAGCACCAAGTTCCCAAAGGCTACGTTCAAGGGTAAAATTGCCGACCTGTCTAAGGTCAATTTCACCAAAGACGGCACCTACAACGTGGACGTTGCTGGAAATCTGACGATGCACGGCGTGACCAAGGCCGTGACTGCTCCTGCCACTTTCACCGTAAAAGGCGGCAAGGTGAGTGCTCAAACCAATTTCAGTGTGGCATTGGCTGACTACGGCATCGCCATCCCATCGCTGGTAGCCGACAAGGTGGCAAAAGTGGCGAAGGTATCCTTTAGCGGTGCGCTGGAGGCGATGAAATAAGCTATTGCATTAGCATCGAAAAAAGCCACCGGGAATGCTTCTCGGTGGCTTTTTTTATTTTAGCCAATGCCATTTACTGCGCAATGGCCTTCCCCTCGCTCAAGGTTTTTATCATTCCCTCCAAGCTCGTTTTATTCGTTGCATCAGGTGCTTGCGCAAGCGCCAACTTAGCATGTTCAAGCGCCTTTTTCAGGTCGCCAACGGCAGAATAGCCCCTTGCCAGCCCGACGTTGGTGGGCCAAGCCCCATTGTTTTGCTTGTGGTTTTGTTCAAAAACGACGAGCGCTTCCTTCGACTTTTTTTCACCTATTAATTGCCTGCCGTAGCTGTGCAGTTCCATTATAGAGGCTTTCGCAAATGCTGTTTTCATCGCCTCGTCGGCCTCTGCGGTGCGGCCCATTTTGCGGAGCAAACCAGCTTTGATATTAAGCGCATTGAAGGTTTGTACACCACCGAGGTTGGGCGACGTGGCGGATTCAATCCAGAACATGGCTTCCTCCAAGTTCACGTTGTTGGTGAGGCACCATTGCGCAGCAGTCTGCAAGCTGGGCGGGTCGAAACCAAGGCCACTGGTCATCTGCGAGCGGATGGAGGCAAGGCCCGTTGCCACGGCGTCCACCTCCACGGTGAAGGGGATTCGCCAGCGCTCCCATTCCAGTGCAACGGTCACGGAGCGGTCAGTCGGGCTGTCGAGGAGGTAGGCGAGGCGCTCCCGGCTCTGTGGCAGGTCTTTTTGCTGACGAACCGTTACCCGGAGGGCATCCTCTTTTGGGTCGTAGAAATAGCTGCCCCATGCTGCTGGGTTTTTGGAAAAAATAAGGGTGCATTCGTCGGCAGCGAGGACCATGTATAGGGCGTACTTGCCAGCAGGGAGCGCCTTGCCTTCTACCTGCACATCGGTGGAGAAAGAGATGGTCGTGCACTCGTCGGCACCTGCCCGCCACGGCGATTCCTTGGCCGTGCCGAAGCCGAGGTTGGTGAAGCCGTAGTGTGCCACGCCAGTGCCCCAGATTTTGCCCTCACGCCCTTTGACGCCGGGCGCTCCCCAGTTGATTTCAAGGTCGGTTACGCCGATGCGGGTGCCTGCCATCATGCGGGGGTTCGTGCCGTTGATGGGCAGCACGAGCTGTTGGGCAAAGCCGATTTGGGAAAATAGGAAGGTGATGAGGGGGAGGAGGAGGAGAAGTTTTTTCATGTGAGTTTGAATTTTAGTTGGAAAAATGAGCGCCAAAAGCCCAACAAATGTAGGAGAATCAGCGATTCTGGTAAGGACAATGGCTTTTGTAGAAGGTGGCGGGCAGGCATTGCTTTTATATGGTGGCTTTTAACAAAACTTTATACGAGGACGTGACAAAAATCACCAATACCCGCTTGAGGCATACCGACTTTTACTGCCATTAAAGGCAGCCATTTGTGAAACGACAAGCACTTTCATATTCCCTCCTTTTTCTTTTCCTGTTCGGGGCGCTCGTGCCCGGTCAGGCGCAGGAGGAATTGGCCCGGCTGCCCATGCTTTGGAAACACTACCAAGTGCACAAGGCGCAGTCCCCCGACACTACTTTTTACCAATACCTTCAACTGCACTACGGCAAGGACTTTGCGCAGCACCGCACGGCGCACGACCACTCCAAACTGCCGATGAAAAGTGGCGACAGCCATCTGCACGCCACTGTGCCCGCTGATTTGCCAAAGTCCATCGAAATCGTGCTGCAAACTGTTCTAACCAGCAACCAGCCCATTATTTTCAAAGACCAAGCTGCTCCGAAATCCTTCCTCGCCGACATTTGGCAGCCGCCTCGAAGCTGCTAAGCCTTTCCTTTTTCTTTTTCCATCATCAATTCTAAAACATT
The DNA here is from genome assembly GCA_031426435.1 of Saprospiraceae bacterium. GTDB lineage: Bacteria > Bacteroidota > Bacteroidia > Chitinophagales > Saprospiraceae > UBA6168. The sequence goes on from JANPLH010000539.1 coordinate 14,102, forward strand.
GCCTGAATAGGTCAGATTAGCATGGCCAATTGCCCAATTTAACCAGTTCACCAATTCAACAATACAACAATGGACGCAACGCATCTGCACCTGTTGCTCAACCACTTCCCCATCATTGGGTCGCTGTTGGGCGTGGGCGTGATGGCCTACGGCTACCTCACGTCATCCGAACAAGTTAAGAAAACCGCCCTCTGGACTTGGGCTTTTATGGCCGCTATCGCAATCCCCGTGTTCCTCACAGGCGAGCCAGCCGAGGAGAGTGTGGAAGGCATCGCCAGCGTGTCGGAAGGATTGATTGAGGAACACGAAGATGCTGCGACCATCGCCATTTGGCTCATGGAAGCGCTCGGCCTGCTTTCGCTCGTGACGCTGGTTATGGGCGGGCGTAAGGCCACGCTTTCCAAGCCGTTAGTGCTGGTAGCCACGGTGCTTAGTTTGGCCACTTTCGGTGTAATGGCCCGCACGGGCTACCTCGGTGGGCAGATTCGGCACAGTGAAATCAGGAGCGGCGTGGCCGCTGCTGGCGAGCAAGGTGGCGAGGCAAACGGCGAGGCTGATGAGGGCTATAATGATTGACCAGGGCTGTGCAAAGTATCAGAAACCAAAGCCTTGTGTGACGCAGGTCATGGTATAGCGGATGCGTTTTGGGTAATTTATGCGAATTAGGGGTTGAAAAGGTTCAAAACAAAAGCAGACGTAAAGTTTACAGTACGACGTAGCTTTATGTTATGAATGCAATAAAACTAATCGCCCTGTACTACTACGTCTGCGAGTGCTATGATGGGGAACTT
>JANPLH010000540.1:0-2226 GCA_031426435.1 Saprospiraceae bacterium
CAAGATGGGATTATGGAAACGGCAGCTGACGCCAGAGGCCACGAACGAGCTTTTCAAGGCATTCGAGGCCAGCAATTTCAGCCAGTTTCAGGATGAATACACGGCACAGGTCACCGACCTGCCCACCACTTGGGTCACCTACAAAACTGCCACCACCGAGAAGACCATCAAGGACTATTACGGAGCGCCAGAAGCCTTGAAGAACCTCGAAAAACTGGTGGAAACCATTGCGGAAGAAGATACAGACTGGGTTCAATAGATGAATGACCAAGGTCATCTAATTTTCTACCTCAAGTTATATCGCTTTTGCGAAATTTGCTTCCATTGAAATAACCCAACCTGCTTCTTCCCATGCCGCAACCAACCAACCATACAAGGCAAGTTAGCTACCTCGACAAAGGGCTTGATTTCATCCAACAGTTCGTCATCTCATTGCTGATGCATCGGACGGCTTTTGAGTTCATCAGAGACCATAAGCCTTGGCGGGGTATGGACCGGCTCGGTTGGGTAGTCTGGGTAATGGCCGGGGCAGGTGCGTTGCTCAGTTACCAGTATTTCAAGGATTTTTACCAGGTTGTGGAAGCAGTGCGCAACAGCCAGCAGCCGATTTCGGCGAGCTTGGCCAGCGTCATTTCCTTGGAAAAATTCCAGTGGGCCTTGGATGGTGGGCGCAAGTACCTCGTGCTGATAGTGCTGGAACTTGTGGTGTTTTATTTCATCCAAAAAACCCTTGAAATCCGAATCGGGCGCAAGCCAGAACTGACGACCAAAGCTTTCATTGGTGCAGAAATCCGCATCCTCAAGGTGACTTTGTTGGCGTGGATACTCGAAACCATCGCCCGTTTTTTAATCGTGAACCTTGCAATTGGCATCCTTGGCTTCCATTCGCTGGAGAAGCCCGTCGGATTCCTCATCCAGTGCTATTTTCTTGGTTTTTCGATGATTGACAATTACCATGAGTGCTTCGACCTGAAGGTAACCGATAGCGAGCATCGCACCCGTCGGGCAGCCGTTGGGGTTGCAGTGGCTACGGGATTGGTCGCCCAAGTACTGATGTATATACCTGGCATTGGAGCTGTCATTGCGACTATGCTGGGTGCCGTGGCAGCAACACTTGCCATGGAACGCCTTGCCCCCGTGAATGAGGGGGAGCACTTGGCCATCATTGCGGAGCAACAAAAAAGACCCAGCAAAAAACACCGGGAGAAACAACCAATTGATGGATAAATAGGTTTGTTCCATATAAAAGTCGGCAATCATGCCCGCCTCGTCGAAGAAAAATCACAAAGGCGTTATGACAGGGTTAGACTTGTGGAGCAATCAAGACAGCAGACATCAGACATAAGAAGGCCAATCGAAAAAGTCCAACATCAAGTCTGAAGTTTGTCGTCTAAAATTTAATAGGTCAAAATGGAAGAATTCTTTAAATCAGCAGCCGAAGGGCTTAAAAACAAAGTAATGAACGACTTCAAAGATGTGAAAAATGAGCGTGAAAAACACGCTGAAACTGTCGTACGCAATCACGTGATGTTCAGCATGGGTGCTGGCGCAATACCTGTGCCCGTTGCCGACGTGCTGGCCGTTAGTGCTTCGCAATTGGATATGATACGCCAACTCTGCAAGGTCTATGACATAGACTTCAGCGAGACGCAGGGCAAGGCTATTGTCAGCTCTTTGACCACCTCCACGCTTGCCCGCATTGGGGCGAGGAGCCTGTTAAAATTCATCCCCGTGGTTGGCTCCGTCATAGGTGGCGTGGTGAACGCAGCGATGGCAGGCGCTTCCACTTATGCACTGGGGCAGGTGTTTAAAGCTCATTTCAACACTGGCGGTACTATTCTCGACTTCGACTCGGACCGCCTGAAAAAAATGTACAAAGAGCAGTTTGAAAAGGGCAAAAAAGTGGCTGAGGAGCTTAAAAAGCAGCAAGAAGCAAAGCAAAAAGCTGAGGAAGCCGCAGGCCCTGCCGATTCCGAGTTGGTGCCGGACACCCCGCCTACGGCCGCCAAAACTACCCCTACCGACGCCGATGTCATCACCCGCCTGAAAGAACTCGGCGAGTTGAAGGCAGGTGGCATCATTACGGAGGAGGAGTTTGAGAACATGAAGAAGCGGATTTTGAAATAGGTATGAGGTATGAGGTATGAGGTATGAGGTGTGGAGGTATGAGGTATATCTGCCATACCTCATACCTTCAGACCTCATACCTCATACCTCATACCTTGC
>JANPLH010000541.1:0-1408 GCA_031426435.1 Saprospiraceae bacterium
TGAAGGTATGCACAAAAAAACGTGCGGCTATAAACAGCCAGCACGTTTTTTTTGGCCTGAACATACCTTCAAACCTCATACCTCCATACCTCCTCATGCATTCCTATTCACACAATTCAAATCCTCGAAGGCCAGCTTGAGGCGCTTCACGAAAGTCTCTTCGCCTTTGCGCAGCCAAACTCGTGGGTCGTAGTATTTCTTGTTCGGCTTGTCGTCGCCATCGGGGTTACCGATTTGGCCTTGCAGGTAGCCTTTCTTTGCTTCATAATAATCCTTCACGCCTTCCCAATATGCCCACTGCATGTCAGTGTCAATGTTCATCTTGATGGCACCATAGCTGATGGCCTCCCGAATTTCTTCCCTGCTACTACCACTGCCGCCGTGAAAAACGAAATTGATGGGCAGCTCCCGGCTTGTCTTGAACTTCTCCCGAACAAAGTCCTGCGAGTTCTTCAAAATGATGGGCTGGAGCTTTACGTTGCCAGGCTTATAGACGCCGTGCACGTTGCCGAAGGCAGCTGCAATGGTAAAACGGGGACTGACTTTGAGCAGTTCTTCGTAAGCATAAGACACCTCAGAAGGCTGGGTGTAGAGTTTAGCGCTGTCCACGTCGGAGTTGTCCACGCCGTCCTCTTCGCCACCAGTCACGCCCAGCTCAATTTCGAGGGTCATGCCCAGTTTGTCCATGCGCTTGAGGTATTCCACGCAGATTTCGATGTTCTCATGGATGGGTTCCTCGCTCAGGTCGAGCATGTGCGAGCTGTAGAGTGGGGTGCCTTTTTCGGCAAAGAACTTTTCGCCAGCATCGAGCAGGCCATCTATCCAAGGGAGTAGGTTTTTGGCGCAGTGGTCGGTATGGAGCACGACGGGTACACCATAAGCTTTGGCCATTGTATGCACGTGCAAGGCACCGGAGATACTTCCCACGATGGCGGCATTTTGGCCCTCGTTCGAGAGGCTTTTTCCACCAAAAAAAATCCCGCCGCCATTGGAGAACTGAATCATTACTGGCGAGTTGACGGCCTTGGCCGTTTCCAGCACTGCGTTCACTGAATTTGTTCCAATAACGTTGACCGCCGGAAGGGCATAGTTGTTATCGTTGGCATGTTGGAGGAGTTCGGTCACTTCATCACCGTGAAGCACCCCTGGGCGAAACCTTGAATTCGACATGATATTGATTTTAATTTTTGTTTTAAATAGAAGTGGCGAAAGTAGGAAGTTTCGGTAGTATTTGTGCAAAATACACCAACGAAAAAGGCAGTGCCTGCGGCACTGCCTTTGAATCAGTATCAAATGTATTTCTAAAGCGAAACGTTGACGGGTAGTTCTTCTTCTGGCACTTCGATGAGCGGCTCCAGCTTGTCTGGCATCTCTTTTTCGAGGAGTTTACTGAGTTCTTTCAAGCTCA
>JANPLH010000542.1:0-12064 GCA_031426435.1 Saprospiraceae bacterium
GGCAGTCAATTATGCCTGATTCTCATTTTCTGCATGGACTATTGATTCGTTGAGTTGATAAAAATTAGATGAAAAAATCCAGCAAAAGGCACCCCAAAAGCCCAACGATGGAAACTATGGTCTCCATCACCGTCCAAGAGCGAAGCGTTTGGCCAATGGTCAGGTTGAAATACTCTTTGAACATCCAAAACCCCGTGTCATTGACCTGGGAGCAGGTGAGCGAACCGGCTCCTGTCGCCAGCACCATCAATTCTGGGCTGACCGCTCCTGACAAAACCATGGGTTGCATGATGCCAGCAGCTGTCATTGCCGAAACCGTCGCTGAGCCAAGTGCTATGCGAAGAATGGCGGCTACTGTCCAAGCCATGATGAGCGGGGAAAGCGTTACACCTTTCATTAATCCGACAATATAATCGCTGGTACCACTAGACACCAATACCTCTTTGAAGGCACCACCTCCAGCAAGTATCAACAAAATCATGGCAATGGGCTTCACGTGCTCTGACAGTCCATCCATGGTTTGTGCAAAGCTTTTCCCTACCTTTTTTCCAAGCAAAAAAACGGCAGCGAACACAGCCAATAAGAGCGAAATGACAGGGTCGCCGAGAAATAGCATGGATTTGCTCAAGCCGCTCTCTTCAGGTAGGTACAACATGCCAATGGCACCAATCCCCATTAACAAAACAGGTGTCAAGGAAACAAAAACCGACATGCCAAAGGAAGGCAATTGGGTTGGCAATAGCGTTGGGCTTCTGAACAGTTTTTCGTTGACCTGAGTGGGTATTTTGTGCATCGTTTTACCAAAAATAACCCCTGCTATGATGACCGTTGGAATGGCAATTATCAGCCCATAAATAAGGGTCATTTGCATATTAGCCTTGTAAAACCCAACAATGGCAGTGGGTGCAGGATGCGGAGGCAAAAATCCATGCATCACCGATAAGGAGGCAATAATGGGCAGCGCAACAACTAATATCGGCTGCTTGGTCTCTTTGGCCATTGCAAAAATGATTGGCAAAACCATCAAGAAAGCCACATTGTAAAACATGGGGATGCCAATGATGAAACCCGTAAGCACCATTGCCCACGCTATGTTTTTGATGCCGAATGTATCTGTAAGCTTTCTGGAAATCACCTGTGCCGCACCGCTTTCCGCTATCAATCCGCCGAGGATGGCGCCAAGGCCCATAATCAGTGCAAGTGTCCCCAAAGTGCTGCCCACTCCTTTCTGTATCGCCGCCAGTGTATCCGTAGGTGACAGGCCCATGCTCACCCCAACCCCAAGTGAAACGAGGATGAGTGCAAGAAATGCGTTCATGCGAAACCCAAGTATGAGCAGGAGCAGCACCCCGATTCCCAACAAAATGATGATGAGTGGCATGGCCTTTTTTGTTGAATGAAATAACTGGGGCGAAAAGTAGGGAAAAGTTTCGTTGCGGAGCAAATCACAAAAACAAAACGGCCCTGGCTGAGTTTTTGAACTCCGTCAGGGCCGTTTTGCTTCGACAACTAGCTTGTTTTCTATGGATTGCGGATGATAATATCCCCGAAGCTGATTTTGATGGAGATATTTGACTTCCCGATTTTGGAGGAGAAAATTGCTTTCTTCAACTCACTTGTATTCTGTAAATAATTGAATTTCAAATCGTTGGGTACGGTGATGGTGCCATAATGGGCTGTCAAGGTGTAGCCATAGTAGTTAGGCTTAGGGTCGAAAAAATACACATCAGACTTCTCGGCATTGATGTTCATGGTGAGTAGTTCTGGGCTTGGGTTAGTGAAAAATTTCATCACGCCATAGGTCGAGTTGATGTTCCAAGTGCCCTTGATGTCGTGCAAAGTAATATCGGAGCGGCGAGAGTTGATGGTCACATTGCCGTCCACGTCTTTGCCTTCAATATCTCCAAATCGGGTATCAATCCCAATCTGCCCGCTTATGTTTTCTATGTTGATTTTGGAGAACTCGCTGTTCACCCGTAACGATTTGGTAAGGTTGCTAATGTCAGACAACCCATAGTTGTTCTTGAGGTAAACAGGACAATCGGCAGGTAGGGTTATGGTGTAAACGGCCTTGATGTCCGAGGTGACCTTTTTAGCGCCTTTTGTGGAAGAAAGATAATTGCGGAAATATAGCTTGCTCCCTGCCTGTTCAGTGCTGTAAACCATTCGGTCGAGGTCAGTTTGGGCGGTCTTACGGTCTGCGTTTTTTGAGACGAGTTCGACCAGCACTTTTACCTCGTTTCGCTTCCAGGTCTCGACTTTGATTTCTGCCTTTTCACCTTCGATGTTCACCTCCGTCCCGTTCTTGTATGGGAAGGTGTTTTCCATCACTTTGGTCACAACCTGCAAAGTGGTTTGACCCTGCAAACTGTTTGCGGCCAGCACTAAAACATTGAGAACCAGTAACTTCAGGATATTTTTCATTGATTCATTGTTTCGTGAATACATGGCTGCATTGTTTCATTGTAAACCCATGAATCAATGAAACAGTGAAGCCATATATCCATCATATCAACATCGCCATCATTTTCTTCAAAACATCGTTGCGCTCCAGTTCGATTTCCTTGATTTGAAGCACCAAGTCGGCGTCTGTGCTGAACTCGCCAATGGCGGTCTTCAACTCTTCTTTGGCAGCAGTGAGTTCTTCCAGTTCGCCTTGCAGCAGCTTGAATTCCGGTTGTTCGCACACCACTTTTTTTGCTTCGCAAAGGCTGAGGAACTCGCCGAAAGCCTCCTCGTCTTCGTCCCAGTCATGCTCAAGGAGCAAAGGGTCAACTGTTTCTTCGCTGAAATTGACTGCCACGAGGTTCATCTCCACTTGCCGGGGCTTGTTCAATTGCCAAAAGGCAACCAGCAAAACAGCAAGCGATGCGGCAATCGCCAATGCTTTCCTCCAACCGATGCTGACGATTTTGGCACCCGACTTATCAGCTTCCAGGCGTTTTAGGATGCCATACCACGCACTTGCAGGCGGCTCGTATTGCGGCAGCGATAATAACAGTTGAGCCGGCAGGACGCCTTCGAGTCCACCTTCCATTTGCTCCTCGATTTGCTCCCATAGCATCTCATTTGGCTCGTGTTCCGGCAGCGAGGACAACGCCTCAATCAAAGTTTTTTTATTTTGTTCTTCCATTGCTTTTAATTTGTCAAACTTGGTTTTTCAGAATTTCCCTCAACCGTTTTTTGGAATAAAAAAGCTGCGACTTGGAGGTTCCCTCTGAAATGCCCAGCAGCTGGGCCACTTCCTTGTGGCCATAACCCTCAACTTCGACGAGAATGAAAACGGTCCGGTAGCCTTCCGGCAACGACAGGATGGCTTTTTCGAGGTACTCGGCATCGAGATAATGCCCCCAGTCCACTTGCGCAGAAGGCGGGACATTCTCAATAGGCTCGAAATATTCCTTGCCCTTGCGAAGGTGACTGTACGCTGTGCGCAAAACGATGGTTTTTATCCATGCCCCCAGTGTGGATTCGCCCCGGAAGCTGGTCAAGCCCTTGAAGACCTTTACAAACCCCTCCTGCAAAACGTCATTGGCAGCCTCGAAGTCGCCGGTAATGCGGTAAGCGAGCGTGAACATGGCCTTCCTGTACTTGTCGTACAAGTTTTTCTGCGCAATCCGGTCATTAGCGAGACAGGATTGCACCAATTCTTTTTCGGTCATGCTGACTTGGTAAGTAGTCATTTAGCGAAGTTGGTTCTAAAGCTGTGAACGGAAATAAGGTGGTCGGGTTTTTCGGGATTGGTTGTATAGGTAACCAAAAAATTTCTCCTCATAGCCAAATCCCAAAAGAAACAAGCCCTGTTAGTGCTACTGGACACTAACAGGGCTTGTATCTTTGATAATCTGCTGTTTTTAAAAGGAAAAACCAACCGTCATCAACCACCTTGCAGGGCGTTGGGAGAAGTTGATTTGTTCCCCACCGATGTTCATGTGGCTGCCGAATTTCTCAAAATTGCCCTCATACCGGAGGTCGAGGGTAATTTTCCAGATGTCGAGACCGAGGCCAGCTTGATACCCAAGGTTGAAGTCATTGAAGCGACGGTCATAGCTACCGATTTCCTCTAATTCCGACTTGCTTGCAACATATAAATGGCCAGTAGGGCCAGCTTCTGCCCGCAAGGGCCCAAGTTTGTAGCCCACCATCAATGGGAGGTCAAGGTTGCGGTATTTTTCGGTAAGCACTTTATTCACCAGCCCATCACCAAAGTCAGTCACCTCAAAATCAACCGAAGTGGAATTGAACATGGCCTCTGGCTGAATGTACCAATGGTCGCCAAGTTTAGCCCTGGCGAAAACGCCGAGATGGTAGCCATAATTGGCATCTTTTATTGCTACTGAAACGCCGTTTTGTTGGATGGTCTCTGAATTTAATTGTGACGAACTAAGCCCGCTACGGAATCCGAAACGGATTTGGGCGTTGGCTTGGAAGGCAAATAAGCATAAGGCGAATGCCAAAAATTGGATACTTTTCATGGTCTTGTTGTTTTAATTTTATAGGAAAACGAGGTTGCGAATCTATTTCGTATGTTACGCTGGTCGGAGTATAGCTTTTAACCAGCTTTTAACGGTTGAGGCTCATCAAGTTCTTTTATGACATTTATCATGTGGGGAAAACCCTGCCTGATTAAACATTGCAGACAAGTTTAAAAGTTAGTTGAAGTTACCTTCTAACTTTAGCTCGACATTATGTATATGATAAAACATTGAGCCATGATGCAGGTTTCCGTAGAAAATCAGACAACCGCCAATATGAATCTCGAAGTCAAGGCTGTTTCCACAGATACCGAACTAAAGCAATTCGTTGATTTTCCCTTTCAACTTTACAAGGACAACCCGTTTTGGGTGCCACCCTTAAAGCTGTCAGAAATGGCTTGGCTGAGCAAGGACAAAAACCCCGCTTTTGAACATTCAGAGGTTGTAAAATTCACGGTATGGAAAGATAGCACCATGGTCGGCAGGGTTATGGGCATAATCAATGATTTGGAGACGCAGCAACTCGGCACTCGCCACGCCCGCTTTGGTTGGCTCGACTTCATGGACGACCCCTCAGTCAGCAAAGCCCTCCTCGATGCGGTGGAAAACTGGGCCATTGAACGAAACTGTACCAAATTGAAAGGCCCTTGTGGCTTCAATTCATTGGACAAAAACGGAATGCTCATCGAAGGCTTTGACGAAATGGGAGCCATGACAACCCTCTATAATCACGCATACTACCCCAAGCACCTCGAAAACCGGGGCTTTCAAAAAGAACTTGAATGGCTCGAATTGAAGGCAAATCTGCCAAACCCATTCCCAGAGAAAATAACAAGGGCGGCTGAGTTGGTCACAAAGCGCTACAAACTGCAAGTAAAACGCCCCAAGAATAAACTGGAGATGCTGGAATTGGGCAAGGTCTTATTTAAAATGCTGGAAGAAACCTACCACCTATTGCCCACCTACGTTCCCATTTCAGTTAAGCAACAGTCATTTTATGTCAAAAACTATATCGGGTTGCTTTCGCCACAATTCGTCTGTACCGTTGAGGACGAAAATGGCGAAACAATCGGTTTCGGCGTCACGATGCCCAATTTGGCAAAAGCAATGCAACGAGCAAATGGCAGGTTGTTGCCCTTCGGTTTTCTTCACTTGTTGCTGGCGCAATATTTCACGGACAGCGGTGACTTGACTTTAATTGGTGTAAAGGAAGAATGGCGGAAACGGGGCGTTCATAGCGTTATTTTCTCAGCGATAGGAGACACTTTTCTCAAATTTGGTTACACGCATTTTAACGTAAACCCCATGCTCGAAAACAACCAAAATGTGCTCACGCTTTGGAAGGACTTTGAGCACCGGGTACACAAGCGGCGCAGGACCTATTTTAAGGATATTTGAACACCTCACAATAGCTTTGGCGATTGCAGCATTTTAACCATTTCCGCAGCCGCTAAAGCCGCCCCACCCTGCTTGCCCAGCTTGACTTTCAACGATTGGTAATCCAATAATGCCTGTTCCCGCATTGGTCCATGCAGGATTTTTGAAAGCGCTTCTGATGCTTTTTCCTTCGTAAAATCAGCCTGAATCAACTCTTCAACTACATTTTTGCCAGCAATCAAATTGACGATGGAAATGAAAGCCAAATCCTTGTTCACCAACCACCGAGCGAGCCTGTAGGACAGGCTGCCTGCTTTGTAGCATACCACTTGGGGAACCTTGAATAGGGCAGTTTCCAGGGTGGCGGTGCCGGAAGTAACGAGTGCTGCTTTTGCATGTTTAAGGAGATCGTAGGTTTGGCCGTGCACCATTTTTACCGAAGGAAAAGCAGTCAAAAAAGGCTGGTAAAAAGAGGGTTCCAAGGATGGGGCACCTGCCACAATGAATTGATAATAAGGAAATAAGGCTGACACTTGGAGCATGACTTCCAACATCCTGACCACCTCTTGGCGGCGGCTGCCGGGCAATAAGGCAATGATGGCTTTTTCTGGTTCCAGCTGGTTATTCTGCCGAAACATTGGGTCAGATTGGTGGCCTTCAATTACCTCCAAAAGCGGGTGGCCGATATAACTGACGTCCACGCCATGCTTTTTGTAAAAATCTACCTCAAAAGGAAAAATGACGAACATGCGCTCGACGTTGTACTTGATAATTTTGATACGACTGGAATGCCAAGCCCAGAGCTGCGGCGAGATGTAATAAAACACCCGGATGTCCTGCTTTTTGGCCCATGTGGCCATTCGCAGGTTAAAGCCTGGGTAATCTATCAGAATTAAGCAGTCTGGTTGGTAAGAGGTGATGTCAGATTTTGCGAAGCGAAAATTCCGTAGAATGGCAGGCAAGTTTTTCACCACTTCCACAAAGCCCATGAAGGCCAGCTCCCGGTAGTGTTTTACGACTTTTGCTCCTGCTCCTGCCATCAAATCGCCGCCCCAACAGCGCAGGTCGGCATTAAGGTCCGCATTGCGAAGCGCACGAACAAGCGCTGCTCCTTGAAGGTCGCCCGATGGCTCGCCAGCTATGAGGTAATATTTCATTTGAAAAGGTAAAAGGCAAAAGTAAAAAGGGAAAGGCAGCTTGAATGACAATTATCAACACAATGCCTTTTGAAAAACTATGGCGTAACTTTGCGGCTCGAAATTTTCAAACCAAACCAAATTATGCCGCAAAAGGACGTACACTATTCCGACTACCTCCAATTGGATAAAATCCTGAATGCCCAACAATTGGAAAGTGACCTGAACGAAGCACATGCGCATGATGAAATGCTGTTCATCATCATCCATCAAGCCTATGAGCTTTGGTTCAAGCAAATCATGTACGAAATTGAGTCCATTGCCGACATCATGGGGCAAGGCTCCATCAACGACAACTCTCCCGATTTATTGACCGTCGTGCATCGCCTAAACCGGGTGACCGTCATCCTTCGGGTGGCTGTTCATCAGATTGATATCATGGAGACCATGACCCCAATGGACTTCCTCGATTTTCGAAACTTGCTACGGCCAGCATCAGGGTTCCAAAGTTGGCAATTCAAATTGGCGGAGGCCAGGCTTGGCCTTCGATACACCGAGCGGCATGCTCAAGAATACTATATTTCACAGCTTCGGGAAGAGCACGTCAAACTGATAAAAACGATAGAGAGCAAGCCTTCCCTGCTCGACCTGGTGAATGAATGGCTGGAACGGATGCCCTTTTTTGAGGACAAAGAGAACTGGCCAGACTACGAACCAGTCGAAATTCAGCGCCATCCTTTTTGGGTTGACTATGCTGCCCGTTACGTTGAAAGCCTGATGCCAAACGAGCGCTTCAACCTCAGGTTTTTCAACACGGTATTTTTTGGGGATGAGGAGGAGCCTACTCGTCGCCTAAGCGCAAAAGCTTGCCGGGCAGGTTTATTTATTTTCTTGTTCCGGGGCTACCCCATGTTGCAGGCACCTTTTCAGTTGCTCAATTTCTTGCTTGAAATTGACGAACAGCTTTCCACTTGGCGTTACCGACACATGAACATGGTACACCGGATGATAGGAACCCGCACAGGCACTGGTGGCTCCACCGGTAAGGACTATCTGAAAGGAGCTTTGGACAAGCACTATATTTTCAAGGAAATCGCAGGCCTGACCAGCTTTTTGATTGAGCGGCAAAACCTGCCAAAATTGAGCAGAAAATTGGAAGAGAAATTAGGGTTCAGCATTTAACCTTGAATGGTTTCTGCAGCTGGATTATCACCGTTTTCATTCGTCGGTTTCGTGCTAATCGTGAAACCATACGGACAGTTCCTGCAACCGTTTTGGCAGCAAAAGCCTCGCTTTTCCAAGTAGGAGGCCGTGAAAACAAGTAAGCCGTTTTCAATAATATAGTCTATGCCTTCCGTTATTTTCTCGGGAAGCAATGCAGGTTTGATTTGCTGAAAAAGATTCATGCTGGCAAAGAAAAAACCTGTTGAGAAAACTATCTCAACAGGTTTTTTTTTATTGATAATCAATGACTTAAACGTAATTAGGCTTTCTCTAAAACCAGCGTTGGGTAATACCGTTTCACCATTTCGAACCCACCAAAAAGCACACCTACATAAAGGAAATCGCTCACAAGGGTATTCCAGTAAAACGGAATGGCCGCCACGTAGCAGGCCACGAGGCCCTCGTAAGTTTTAGGGTACATGATGGTGTTCAGCCAAACATAGAAATTGGTGACAATGAAGAACACTAAGGATGAAAACACCGCTGCTATGCCCAAACGTGGCACCGTGATTTTCTTCAATAAGCCAGTGCCCATCAGCACAATGAGCAAGAATGCGAAATAGACTTCTGGATTGGCAAACCATGCGAAGCCATCGTAGTATTTGGCAAAGAAAAGGTTGTCAATCAAGAGGTTAGAGGCCCACAGCGCAGCAAGCGGCAACAGATAGGCCATGTACTTGCGATTGAAATAGGCAGCACTAAAGAGTGCTATACCACCGAGTGGTGAAAAATTGAAAAGGCTCGTGGCCAATGTATGTGGCACGAGGCGGCTCATTGCCACGAAAAGAACTATGATGGCAATTATGCCCCAGCGTGAATTAGTTTGGTGGTTCATCTGTGAAATGGATTTTTTTAAACGGCGACAAAAATAGTTTTTTTCTTGCAAATGGGATGGTAAAAGGAAATGACGTAACGAAAGATATTGTAATTTCCAGCTTTATTTGGCGAAATGGTACCCATACAAACAATAAGACCCTCGGCGGGGAGCCGAGGGTCTTTAACCCAAACAAATAAACACAAAAACTACTTTTAAAGATGCGACAAATGTACCGCTTTTATTTTCATTTAACCAATACCGAAATCAAAAAAAATCAAAGTGGTGAAAAATAGTTTCAAAGTGGTAAAATAGCCGCAATTTCCTTCCGTATGAATATTTTTTATATAAAAGTCAGACCAAATCGGAGTCCCGATAGTTCTTGGCCATTTCTTTAAGTTCTAGTTTTTCCTCTGGCATCTGCCGCTTACCGTGTTGCTTTTTCTCCAACCGCTCCAGTTCCTTTTTGTATTCCTTGTCCTCCCAATCCTTACTCAGTACGCCGCTGCCAGGTATACCGAACACCTTTAAGTAGTGGAATGCAAGCCCAACCCCCCAACCCAGAAAGACTGGCAGTGTGGCAAATGGTTCGCCATCAAACAATGCAGTGAGGAACAAAAAACTGTTGACGACTACGAACGCAAATAAATGCTTGTAGAATTTGGCTTTCGACTTCACTCGCCTCTCGGCTTCGTCATGAATATCTGGTTGCTTATACATGCTGGATGAATTGAATTGTATGATTTAGAAAACCTGCAGTTGAGTTCCAAGGCCCTTGTCAAGCGCTAAAGCACTAATGTTCAAACAAACTCCGATTCGTCGTAATTTTTACGAAGTTCCTTTAGTTCAAGTTCTTTTTCAGCGGTCTTTGGTTTCTCCAGTTCTATGGGATTTTGATTTTGGTTGCCCCGCCTAAGCTCTCGTTCAACTTCCCTTTCCTCCCATTCTTTGCTCAGTATGTCGAACCCTGGGATACCGAAAACACCCACATAGTGGAATGCCAGGCCGATGCCCCAACCCAGCATCGGGAACACGAACCACAAATAGCCGGGATAAGTAATAATGTTGATGGCAAACAAAAACAGGTTGACAATGGCGTAAGACATTAAATGCTGGTAAAAATCCTTTTTGGCCTTGACCCGTTTCTTCGCCTTGGCAAGTTCTTCTTGAGTATTCATATTTGTAATGGATAATAAACCGTGGTTTGCAGCGGCTGTGATTCATCAAAATTAACCAACCATTGGCAACCAAGTTCTAACGAAAGACAAAATTCAACCATTTTAAGTTTTTGCGCAGCAAAAACTTGACAAAACTCACAGTTCAAGGACTAAAAGCCCAACTTTGCGGCACAAACCATAAAAATAATGAGTCAAACGAAAAGTAACAAGCCCACATTGCCGGGCGACCCGACACTTCCCTCTCCAAAAGCCGAAATTTCCAGGCTTGTCAAAAATTCAGAAGCAGCTCATCACCATAAATATAAGGTAGAAGATTTTTTTCGGCTTCCCGAAAAATCCCGATACCAGCTTTCGCCCGATGGCAACCAGTTTGCTTACCTCGGCCCTTACAAGCGTAGGTTGAACATTTTTGTTCAGAAAACGACCGGGAAGCGAGCCAAACGAGTAACGCAAGTAACCGACCGTGACATCGCTTGGTTTTTTTGGAAAAGCAATGGCAAGCTTGTTTTTGCCAAGGACGATGGGGGCAACGAAGATTTTCACCTCTATGCTGTGGACGCCGACGGCTCCAACTTGCAGGAACTGACCCCGTTTTCAGGAGTTCGCATTGACCTTATTGACGACCTAGAAGACATCGAGAATGAGATTATCATCTCGATGAACAAAAACAACCCACAGCTTTTCGAGCCTTATCGGCTCAATATTGCCACTAGCGAAATCCATCAAATTGCAGAGAACACCAACCCGCTGGAACCGATTGACAGCTGGATGACCGACCATGAAGGCAGACTACGTGTTGCAAGTAAAATAGTAGGAGGAACCAACTCCACCCTTCTCTATCGCCCAACAGAAAACGAGCCTTTTAGGCCTGTACTGACTACCAACTTCCGGGAAAGCGTTTCGCCCTTGTTTTTTGATTTTGAAAATGAGCACCAGGTCTATGCCGCTTCCAACCGGGGACGAGACCGCAGCGTCATCGTCAAACTCGATTTATTGACTGGGAAGGAAATTGGCGAACCAATTTTTGGACATGCCGAAGTGGATGTGACCCAACTCGGTCATTCTCGCAAGCGGCGCAAGGCAACCGTCATCAGCTACACGACAGACAAAAGGCAATTGCATTTTCTGGATGAGGAAAGCCGAAACACCTATCAGCGTTTGGAGCGGGAGCTTGGCGGCTATGAAATCGCCATAACTGCCATGAGCAAAGCAGAGGACAAGTTCATGGTTCGCACGTATAGTGACCGCTCGCTGGGTGCCTATTATTTTTTTGATAAAAAAGCGGATACGCTGACCAAAATCGTGGAGGTAAGCCCTTGGCTCGACGAGCAGGACATGTCATCCATGAAGCCCATAAGCTATCAGACCACCGATGGCTTGACAATACATGGGTATCTTACCCTGCCCGCTGGCAAACCCGCCAAAAACTTGCCTGTCATAGTCAATCCGCATGGTGGTCCTTGGGTGCGTGACCATTGGGGGTTCAGCCCAGAGACACAGTTTTTGGCCAGCAGGGGCTATGCTGTCTTGCAAATGAACTACCGGGGCAGCACGGGATACGGCCGTCAATTCTGGGAGTGCAGCTTCAAGCAATGGGGCAAAAGAATGCAAGACGACATCACTGACGGCGTCAACTGGCTCATTGCAGAAGGCATCGCAGACCCACAGCGGGTTGCTATTTATGGCGGCAGCTATGGCGGCTATGCGACCTTGGCTGGGGCAGCATTTACACCTAATTTATATGCATGCGCAATAGATTACGTGGGCGTCTCCAACCTGTTCACCTTCATGAACACTATACCGCCTTACTGGAAACCCTACTTAGACATGATGTATGAAATGGTGGGAAATCCTGATAAG
>JANPLH010000543.1:0-13767 GCA_031426435.1 Saprospiraceae bacterium
GACCACCAATCAATTTCGAGGGAAATATTGGTTGCCTTGACTTTGTATGCCCGTCAAACCCGTTCCGGCAACGTCTGGTCCGCTCCGCTCGACGTTGTCCTCGACGATAATAATGCCTACCACCCCGATGTCTTTTTCGTCAAAAAAGAGCGGTATTTCATCTTCAACGAAAAAGAAAAAATCGTCATTGGCGCACCCGACCTCGTGGTAGAAATCCTCTCCAAGTCCACCGCTCAATACGACCGTGGCGACAAGCGGGACACCTACGAGCAATATGGTGTCCGTGAATATTGGCTGGTTGACCCAGTCAAAAAATCCATTGAACTTTACTCGTTCGTTAACGAGCGTTTCAAACTCGTATCCTATTTTGAAGAAACGGGCGTCTTAAAGTCCATTGCCCTCGAAGGATTTGAAATGGACATCGAACAGGTTTTTGGCGAAGCTAAAATCGGCTAAAACCCCACCGTCACCCCCGCCGTCACGCTCCTCCCCACCCCGTTCACGCCAGAGCCGTGGTAGCGGTAGTCGGCGTTGAGGATGTTCCAAAGGCCCGCCCGTAGGGCCAGTATTTTCCATTGATAATTCCCAAAGAGGTTTACGACGATCCAACCCGGCGTACCACCCGCCGGGATACGGTTGTCGGACTTGTCGCCAGCGGCAAGTCGGTCTTGTTTAGCGGCAAACAACGATTCCAGCGTCACTTGCCAGTTCTTTTGGAAAATATGCACCCCCAACCTACCAAAAACGGGTGGAATACGGCGCAACGGCTCATCGTCCGTCACATTCTGCCCATGCTGCCAAGCGAGTGCACCTTCCAATCGCAATTCGTTGATAATCAATAAACTGCCGCTGGTTTCGATGCCGTAGATAAAACCCTCTTGCACATTCTCTTTTTGGTAAACAGGATACCCTGCAATGCTGTCCGTACCCACCCGCACCCGTGTGATGAGGTTACGGAGTTCGTTTCTAAAAATTGCCGTTTCCAGCTGCCAGCGGTCCCCAGTTCGATGCCGCCAACCCAGCTCGAAATTATATGATTTCTCAGGTTTCAAATCCCCGGTCGGCACCTCATAGCGGAAGTCCACGATGCCGAGTGTGCCCAGGTCGTCCACGTTCGGTGCCCTGAAGGCGGTGTTGAAACTGAAAAATGTAGCGTCATCGTGGCTAAGGTGTCGGAGTATGCCAGCGTTCCAGACCAAGGCGCTGGGCGTAAGGTGTGTCTTGCCGATGGTTTCGTCCTCCGTTTTTATCGAAAAATGGTTGTAGCGCATTCCTCCGGTCAAGTTCCAATTGCCCTTGCTCCATTGGTTGAGCAAGAAAATGGCTGAACTCGTATGGGTTGCATCATTGGGGTAAAGGCCCCGCTTTTCGACGGCTATGCCTGTGCCCGTGTCCAAGTCCGTGCGGGTGCTACCCACCAAATCGTGGTAAACCTCTATGCCCGCAGTTGATTTTAGTCGGTGAAAAAACTTCGTCTCCATTTGCACCACAGCGCCCAAACTGCGTACCTCGTCGGCTTCCTTACGGAGCGCCGAGCTGCCGTTTTTTTGGCTCTCCCGGTGTTCGTCGGTTTGTTGGAGGGAAACGTTGGCGGTGATTTTCTGTAACCCCGAACTCCAGTTCGGTGAAGCCTCCAGCCTCGCATAGCTCAATTGCCGCTGCTGGAGCTTCATGTGGTTTCGCTCAAAATTCTCCAACTGGATTTTATGGAAAACAGGCACATCTTCCTGCCGAAAGAATTGGTGCACCAGCGTCAGGACTGCGTTTTTGCCCAAACGGAGCTTGCCCTTCAAGTCGAAAGCTGACTCGTCGTAGCCATTGGGCGACTGGACCCCGGTCGTGTCACCACCTACGAGGTCGCCGAATTTGCGGAGCGAACCCGCCGCCCGAAATGCAAGGTTCTTATTGGAAAAAGAGAGGTTGGCGTGGGTGGTCTTTTCCATGTCGTCGCTTCGCCAAAGTCCGATGGCTTTTCCACTCAAACTTGATTTTTCATTGTGAAAATCAACTGATTGCGTTAGCACATTGATGGTTCCACCGAGTGCATCCGAGCCGTAGCCTACGCTGCCGCCGCCTTTCAGCACTTCAATGTTATGGATGGAAAACGGGTCAATTGTATTCAAATATTGATTAGGGCCATAGCGGAAAGTGGCATTGCTCAAGCGAATTCCGTCAATTAATAGCAACGTCTGATTTCCAGTCAAACCCCGCACAAAGGGCGAACCTCCGCCGTGGTTTGTCTTTTGTACGAATACACCGGTCGTGGTTATCAGGGTTTCTGGCGTGCTGCGTTCCTGTCGGTCGAGCAGTCGTTTTTGCGTCAGCTTTTCCACCGAGGCTGGGGTGTTGAAACGGGCTGTCTCACTGCGTTGGGTAGTGACGATGACTTCGGAAAGGGTATCTTGTTTGACATCCTCAATGGCGTTTTTTTGCGCCAGTGTTTGCGAAGCAAAAAACAGTATTGCTAAAAAAGCTAAGTGAGTTTTCATACAAGTCTTTTGAATAGATGCGGTGAAATTACTACTCAATTCCCCTTCCCCTGCTGCTCATAAAACCACTTCCGCTGCTCCCCCTCGTCGTCCAGCTTCGGCCCCTGCTTGATTTTCTCCCAATCGAAGGTTTTGTGGTAAATGTCCATCGCCTTCTGCGGGTCGAAGATGCGAGCGTCCACTGGCTCCAGTGTGTAGGGCGTGTAGTCCGGTTTGTCGGTGAAAAAATCGGTGAGCAGGCTGGCCGTCAAGTCGTAGTGGTTGACGAACCCAGCATCGGTCAGTGTGTAAATCAGGCGCAATAGGCTGCCGAAATTGGCGTGGGTGTGCGACACGTAACCCCTTTTCACATAAGGCCCCGCCATGAGCAGCACCGAGCGGTGGGCGTCCACATGGTCAATGCCGCCCTGCGGGTCGTCCTCGGTCACGACGACGAGCATGTTCTTCCAGTAGGGCGTCCGGCTGAGGAAATGGAGCAGCCTGCCCAGCGCCAGGTCGTTGTCGGACATATAGCTTTCGAGGTAGGGGTAGCCCTCCGTCGGACGGGGGCCGGAGCCGTGGTCGTTGGGCAGGATGATAGTCACCACATCGGGCATGGAGTCCTTGCCACTGCCCCATTTTTGCATAAACTCCTCCTCGAACTTATCCATGCGGAACTGGTCGGGCACATTGGTATTGTAGCCGGGATAGGTGAAGCTCGTTCGGTCGAACAGCACCTTGGGCATTGGGTAAACGACCGAGTGCCTTGCCCCGAACAGCGTGTCGAACTTCTCCTCCGATGGCTCGGTGTATTCGTTGGCTTCGCCAAAATTATAGTAGGTGACGCCGTCCCGTGCGAGGTTTTCCCAGATGCCGCCCCGCTCGTTGTAGTCTTCGGGGTCTTGTGCGCCGGTGGTGCGAGGGAAGCGCCTGCCCGGTGCGCTGCTAGCGGGCTTGAACTCGGCGCTGGTCTGCGAGTTCACCTCCACGTACTCGTTCGGGATGGTGCCCACCATCCATTTATGCCCGTGGATGCTGGCATCGCTATCGCAATAGAAATTGTCGCTGACGGCCCATTGCTGCGCAATTTTCAGGTGGTTGGGCATGATGTCGGCCTTGCTAACTGCGGGCGAGCCTTCCTTGTTCGTTGGCACGTCCACGTCGTTTCCGAAGCGGGCAATGGTCGGGTCGCCCTTTGCCTGCAGCAATTGCCCGAAAACCTCATCGTAGGTGCGGTTCTCTTTCGTCACATAAACGATGTGCTTGATGGGGCTTTCCCGAAGGCCGGGCAGCACGGGGAGCGGATTCTTGCCGTCGTCCAAGACTTGCACTTTCCGGAAGGTGTTGTTCAAAACCTGGTGGGTATAGCTGGCGAGCGTGGCGGCATCCGGTACGTCTATCATTTGAAAAATACCAAGCTGGATGTCCCCGATGTACGTGCCTTGCGGTGGGTCAACGAAGCCCTTGCCGCCATTGGGGCCAGCGCCGTAGCCACGGGCGGAGGTGACGAAGATTTGCTTCCCATCTGGCGAAACCTTCACCCTCGATGGCATCCAGCCCGTCGGGATATAGCCCTTCACTTTGCCTTTTTTGGTGTCAATGACCGCCACGGCGTTCAGGCTGAGGCAGGCCACGTAGAGCGTTTTTTCATCGGGCGAAAGCGCCACGCCGAAGGGCATGATGCCCCGGTAGTGGTCGAGAGTTTTGTGAAACTTGAGCGGGATGTCCTTTACGACCTTGTGTTTTTTGAGGTCAAAAACAGAGATGAGGTCGTTCTGCGAATTGGAAATATAGGCAAAACGGCTGCCCACCGCCACCGAGTTCGGGTGCGCCCCGCCCACGATTTCGCCCTCTTCTTCCTCCTCCTCGTTTTCAAATTCATCGCCGATTTGGAGGCCCGTCTTGAACTTGCCCGTCACCGTATTCTGTTCCAAATCCACCGTCCAAATGCTCATGGCCCGCTCGTCGAGGGGGCTGCCGAGGCCGGGGATTTTGCGGCCATCGGGGTAGGTGACGCCCTGCTCGGCCTCCTTCGAGGGGTAGCCGTAGGCGGGCACTTCGAGGCCCATCGTCAGGTAGTTGTCCTTCGTCAAACCCGGTACGAGCGGGTATTCGAACAGGCCGACGTTTGCCACGAAAGCCGATTTGCCGTCCGGCGAAATAGCGATGCCGAATGGGATGCGCCCCACGGGGATGCTGGCGGCGACTTTTTGCGAAGCGATGTCAAACTTTATAAGGCGGTTATTGGCCCGGTCGAGGGCGAGGAGGTGGTTGCGCTTTTTATCCAGAACGATGTCCGTAATATAGCTGTCTTCGTATTTCCTTCCTGAAAACTCGCCGTCCAAACTAAAGGTCCTCAAGTTGCGGTTGTTCTCCACGTCGAGCAGCACGACCGTGCCCTTGTCGCCGCCGGAGAGCCAGGCGGTTTTGCCGTCGGGCATGAAGGCGATGCCCATACAGGAAGAGCCTTCCAAAACAGCAGGCAAGGCCTTGTCGTAGCTCGGCATTCGCACGGGGCGGTCGGGGTTGCGCAGGTCAATTTTCGTGACCACGTCGTTGTGCAGCACGAGCGCCGTTTGCCCATCGGGGCTGATGGCCAGACCGTAAGGTGCTTTGGTGATGGGCACTGTCTTTCCCGCCGGGGTCACGTAGCGCCCACTGGGCAATATGGAGTAGCCCGCCCTGTCAATTTTGCAGAACTCGGCGGCGCCGGGCACTTGAAGGGTGGTGACGGGTTTTTGGGAAAAAATGGACTGGGAAATAAGCAGGATGGCAGCAATGGCCAGTGTAGTGTTTTTCATTAATTGATTGTTGATTGGGGAGTAAAGGTAGGTCGGGCGAATGTGGCAGGATGCCCTTCAAGTTTATTTTTGGGTTAAATCGGCGCCAGCTATATTTGCCAATTATCACAAATGCAAAGTCATGAAGAAGATTGAAGTACATGGTCTGGAAATCCAAATCGAAAAAATAAAGGACGAAGACTATATATCCCTTACCGACATCGCCAAGGAGTCAGAGAAAAGGGCTGCCGTAATGATTAGCTCCTGGATGAAGAACAGCAACACTTTGTTGTTTCTGAACGCTTGGGAGAAGCTGCACAACCCAAGTTTTAAAGTACACCAAATGGAGTACTTTAGACTTCAAGCAGCTGAAAACCGGTATATCGCAACGCCGCAAAATTACATTCAAGAAACCGGAGCCATCGGCTTGATTTCTAAATCAGGGCGGTACGGCGGCACATTTGCGCACAAGGATATTGCCCTCAATTTTTGCTATTGGTTAAGCCCTGTCTTCCAGGTCTATCTGTTGAAGGAATTCCAAAAATTGAAAGAGGAAGAGTTTTCCCGCAAAAACCTCAAATGGCACCTCACCAAAATCACCCCTAATATTGACGAGGTTCGCAACCTGCTCGACACCATCCCAGGTCAGCGGCAAGACCTGAACCGCTTGAATTACCTGAAAGATAAGGGCGAAGAATAATGCCTCAATCATCAGGAAAACTCCCTCAATTCATGGACGCCATTTTCAAAAAACTCAACTATAAGGACCAGCCCACTATCCATGTGCTGAACGCACCAGATTCCTTCGCTGACTGCCTTTATTCTTTAGAACCTTTGGCTACTGTGAAGCCTCAAATTGGCGAAGCCGATGCCATTGAATTCGTCATCGCATTTGCCATGACACAAGCCGAGGTGGATGCCGCTGCCCACGCCATTTGTCCGAAGCTGAAAGGTGATGCCGTGGTTTGGATGTGCTATCCAAAGGGCAGTTCCAAGCGGTACAAATGCGAGTTCAACCGTGACACGGGCTGGCAGGTCATGGGGCACTTCGGCATGGAAGGCGTGCGCATGGTGGCCATTGACGAGGACTGGAGCGCCCTCCGCTTCCGCAAGGTAGATTTCATCAAGAACTTCACCCGCCAGTTCGGGGCCTTGTCCGACAAGGGGAAGGAGCGGGCTGGGCAGTAGGGCAGGTTAGCGCTTAGCCGATCGCCCATGTTTCTCCACCACCATCCTCAGAATCGCTTCCGTGGAATCGGGGTAATCCACCTCGGCCACAGTACCATTGGCCAACCACTCCCCTATTCTATCATGGTACTTTTCTTTTAAATTCTTTATCACTGGCACCCCCATTGCCCGAAGGGAAGCCGCATTGCACTGCTGCTCATATTGCCCTTTCATGGGCACTACCATCAGTTTTTTGCCAAGGAAAAGTGCCTCGGCGGGCGTCTCGAAACCTGCGCCGCAGAGTACTCCTTTGGCACTGGCCATGCTTTCCAGGAATTTTTCGTTTTGAATTGGTCGAACGATGACATTATCCGCTTTATAGGTATGCCTTGTATGCTTTGAAAAAACCTCCCAGCGCAGGTTATCGAATTTCATCAAAGCCTTTAGTATGAATGAATCTGCGTAAGCTGGCAGGTAAACCGTATAGTGGCCTTGGTCGCTGATCCTCAGTTTCCGCACCTGCTGCCGGATAATGGGCGTGAAAATGCCATCGGCATACGGCTGAAAATGAAAGCCATAGCTGACTGAAACGGGGGCGTATTTTTTTAAGACAGCCTTGCCAACGGGGTCGAATTTCTTGGGTTTGGGCACCCCCTCGTGCAACACCGCAGCTTGGTGGCTCAGGCCGATACAGGTTTTTTTCTTCAAAAAACAAGCCCATGCGCTCACTGGCTCGAAGTCGGATATGACGAGGTCGTAATCGAGGATGGGCAAGCTGCGCACTTCCCGTATGAGGCGAAGCATATTGCTTTTGCGGTAGGTCTCCACCACGTCCACGCCACCTTTTCTACCGAAGATGAGGCTGAGGCCCTTGTACTGGTACTTGACCGGAAAGCCCAGTTCCACATCGGCCTGAATGCCACTGACCAGCACGTCCAGTTCGCCAAACTTGGTAAGGATGGGCACGATGTCCCTTGCCCGGCTGATATGGCCATTGCCCGTGCCTTGTATGGCATATAGGATTTTCATGGTGCAATGTTTGAAAAAAATCCCCGCCCAGGCCAAAGCCGAAGCGGGGATTAAACGTCGGCGGCGTTCTAAACGCCACCGACGTTGTTCGTATTTATTGCACCACAACCCTTCTCGCTAAAACCCCTTTCTCCGAACTCACTTTCACAAAGTAAGTTCCTTTTGAAAAGGCGTTCAAGTCAAGTTTTGTAGTTTGCGCAGCAGCTTGAATATCAATTTTTTGAGCAAGCGAAAGCCTGCCCACCACGTCATAAACGCCCACCGTGTAAGCCCCTGCCTCGAACTCGCTGAACGCCAGGTTCACCCAGCCCGAAGTCGGGTTCGGGAACAGGTTCAGTTGGCCAGCCAGCGTAGGTTCGTTCACGGCGTTCGGTTGGAAGTTCACGGTCACCTCGTCGGTGCTTTCGCAGCCATTGCCAGTAGTCACGGTCACGCTGTACGTGCCATCAGTGGTCACTGTCAAGGTTTGGCTGCTCGAGCCATTGCTCCAAAGGTAGGTTTGGTTGAAGCCAGCACCAGCGTCGAGCAAGTAGCTGTTCGGTTCGTAAACAATCGTGTCAGGCCCCAAATCCAGGACCGGAGCGGGGTTCACGAAAACCGTTGCAGCATCCAAGTCGGTGCAGCCGAAGCTGTTGCTCACCACCACCGAGTAGGTGCCGGTTTGCGTCACGTTGATGCTTTGCGTGGTAGCACCTGTGCTCCATGAGTAAGCGGTAAAACCTCCGCCAGCGCTCAACGAAGCTGTTTCACCTTCGCAAATCGTCTGGTTGGCACCGATGTTCACGTCAGGCGTTGGGTTCACCACCACTTCCACCACGTCGCTGCCAAAACAGCCGTTGGCAGCGCTCACCAGTACGCCATAGGCTCCGGCGGTGGTCACTTGGATACCCTGCGTCGTAGCGCCCGTGCTCCATTCGTAAGCAGTAAAACCTGCGCCAGCATCGAGGTTGATGAACTGTCCATCGCAGATGGTTTGGGTAACGTTGCCAAGGTTCGGCACCGGAGCGGGCAAGGTTGTCAGCGTGATTTCATCCAAACCGAGGCAACCATTGGCATCCTCCACGATGACGCCGTAAGTTCCGGCAGTCGTTGCGTTAAATGTTTGACCCTGCGAGCTGTCGCTCCAGAGATAGCCGACGAAGCCTGCGCCAGCGTCCAGCGTTACGTCCTCGTTGGAACAGAAAGAAGCATCAGCGCCGAGGTCAACTATCGGGTTTGGATTCACCACCACCGTCACGCTGTCAATCGCCTTGCAACCCACGCCGTTGGTCACGGTCACGCTGTAATTGCCTTCAGCCGTCACGCTGATAGTCTGTCCGGTGGCGTTGTTGCTCCAAGTGTAGGCGGTGAAGCCTGTACCAGCGTCAAGTGAAATGTTGTCGCCCTCGCACCCAGCGGCGCTGGCCACGGGGAAGTCATAAGTACAGTACGGCGACACGTAACCGAGCGGCTCGGACAAACCGTAGATGTACAACCGGGTCGTTTTTCCAGTGAAAACAATCGAGCCGTCGCCCGCCGGGCTGTTGATGCCGAAGTCGTTATCGTTCACTACACCGATGGTCGTGTCGTCAATGATGGTGAGGCCCTCCGGCTTGTCGTGGCTGAGGTCCCAGCCAGCTTCGAGGAGGTCGAGCACCAAGGTTTTTTGTACCACATTTACGCCGAAGGCGGAAATAGCCGCCGCCGTGCCCACTTGCTCCATCGTCTGGCCGCCGTAATCTTCGGTGGTAAGCGGTGTTGCGTTGGCAATGTTGATTCTGTAAATGTTCTTTACGTTCCAGCCGTTGCGCTCGGCGTGTTCCACGAGCAAGAACTCGTTGTTGTTCACCGAAACGAGGTCACCCACCTTCCAGTCGTTGGTGCGGATTTGGCCTGTAGTTGGCTGTATTTCGTAGGCAAACTGGCGTACCACGTCCGTTTCCGGGTCAATTTCCACCAAACGGAGCAGTCGGCCGGTGTTGCCAGCCGCCGTGTTCGGGTTGTCCGCAACGCTTTGCAACATTGAATAGACTTTGCCATTGGGTGCGATGGCCACGCCCTCGAAGCCCCGGTTTGGGCGGCGCTTGCCAATCACTGCAGGCAATGCAGCGTCCTGCGGTTGCGTCGGGAACGGCGTGTAGCGCTTGATGACCTGCTTGGTCGCCTTGTTGATTTTCCAGACCGAAGCGCCGTACTCGTCGCACAGCCAGAGGTTGCCGAAATTGTCCTCGACTATCCCCTCCGTATCCATGCCCCACACGTCGGGGGCAATCACAGTCGGTGCGGTGTCCGACCAAGCGGTTTCGCCCGTGTTGCCAGCGCCAGTCGGGAGTGGGAGGCCGCTGATGGGTGTGCCACCGGGCCGCTTGATTGCTTCAATGCCCTGTACCGTCCAGGCACCATTTTCCGCCTTGAACCGGGTGATGACCGGGGCGTAGTCAGGCTTAGGGAAAAGTAGGGTGTTGCCCGTGGCGTTCGGGTGGCTGCTTGCGACAGCGTTCGGCCCACGGTCGCTCACGGCATAGAACTCCAGGTCGGTGCCGGGGATATAGTGCAGACCGCTGATGCCGCCGTCAAAAATCGTCCCCCCGTTGTAGTCCACAATGGTCGTGGTGGGCGTGTAGTCGTAGGTTTCCAGCGTGAAATCGTCGCCATTGGTGCGGTCAAGTTCGATTTGAAAAATGCTCAACGTGCCACTTATTTCGTTGCTTACCACGAGCAGGTTGCGTCCATTTGGGCTTTCATTTTTTGGAATGAAAATAATGCCTTCAGGCCCAAGATCGCCGCCCGTCGTGGTGCGGGTATTGATGTACTGGATGAACTCAGGTGCTGCAGGGTCGGTCACTTCGTAAACCACTACGCCGCCGATTCGCTCCAGACCGACGAAGGCAAATGTCCTGCCGTCTATCTCGGCAATGGTCACTGCCTCTGGCTCTGGCCCCTTGTCATCGCTGCGGTTCTTGAACGAAGGCGTCGTGCCGTGGCTGGCATTGAAGAATGCACCAAAGGTTGGGTCGTTGCCAGTAATAGCTTCGAGGTCGTCGCCGCTATCCCAGACTGCTGCGCCCGTGGCTGTGTTCCAAATGGTCACCGAGCGTCCACCGAAGGAGTAGATTTCATCGAGGTCGCCGTCGCCATCCGTGTCGCCGTCGTAGCTGAGCACGTTCAGCCTACCAAGCAGTTCGTTTTTCTGCAAATAGTCAGCATTGGGGAAAGCCGTTGGATCGAGGTCGAGGCTGCCGAGGCGCTGTGATTCCACGAAGCTGCCCCATTCACGTGCATCGCCTTCGTTGGCGGTGATGGCGTAGGTCACGCCACCGATTTCAAAACACTCAATGGCATCTGGCATGTAAGCACCCTTGACGGGCCAAGCTGCGGAGAAGATTTTGCCTCCCCGGTCGCTGGCGTCGAGGATATTGGCAACCTGTGTATGGTCTTTGTAGCCGAGCGGTTCGATGCTCGTCACCGTCAGGGTTTGCAGGTCAATCGTGGCAATGGCGTTGTTTTCTTGCAAGGTCACGAGGGCCGTCAGGTCGTCGGGGCTGACGCAGATATATTCTGGTTCTAAGTCTTTGCCCACCGTGGCGTTTGGACCAAAAATGCGGACGCCTGCTGCTTTCAGCGCAGCAACCTGGCCATCAAAACTTTCAAAAGTAAGGGTCGTCACATTGGCATTGGTCACGTTGGCGACGCCGCCAGCGATGTCTATCACACTGACCGAGCCGAGCGGGTCAATCGAGTAATCGCTGCTGGGTTCGCCCTCGTTGGCGGTCAGCACCTTGGTACCATCGTTGCTGAAAATCACCATGTCGGGCAGGTTGCCCACGTTCACGGCGCTGATGAAGGTGCCATCGGCGTCGAAGAAAACCACCCTGCCGTCATCAGTGGCCGTATTGCCCTGAATGGCTACCGCCACGGTACCGTTTTTCACGGCTACGGAATTGATGCCGCCGCCGAAGCTGGAGATGTCCACGCTTTCGAGGAAAGCTGGCGCAACAGGGTTGGCGAAGTTGAGTACGTCGAAGGTGTTGTTCGTAATATTGGTGATAAACAGCCGCTTGGACGTTGGGTCATAAGCGGTAATTTCCGCCGAGCCACCACCTGGGTTGCCCGCTACGCTGGTAAGGTGGCGCAGCGAGATGAACGGTGCAGCCTGTGCCACAGGAGCGGTGATGTCGTTGTCGGCGATGAGCACGATATGCTCCGTTTCGCTGCCAAGGACGGCATTCGAGGAGCTGTCAATTTGCAAAACCAGGTACTTGCCGCCCGTCAGGTTGCCGTTGTCCGGCAGGTTCAGCGTGACGGAAAACGTGTCGGTCGAGTTGGCGGGGATGTCAAATGCATTGGAAGCCAGCACATAGTCGTCGCCAGCAACTGCCGTCGAAGCGCCCACCACGTTCAGCGTGACCGAGCCGGCCACGCCTGCATTTTCAACGATAATGTCCACGCTCACGTCGCCGTCGCCTTCTTTCAGCGAAACGAGGTCATCGAGGAAGCTGACCGTCGGTACTGTTTTCACCTTGAAAATGGCCAGCGTGCCGCTGATTTCGTTGGCGGAAATGACGTAGTTGTTGCCGTCCGGGCTGTCATTTTCCGAAATATAAATTACACCCTCCGGCCCGTTGTCGCCAGCAAAAGCTGTGTTGCTTCGTGAATTTTTGTAGTCCACAAACTCCACGTCGTTCGGGTCGGTGATGTCATAAACCATCACCCCACCGATGCGCTCCAGCGTGATAAAAGCGTAGGTGCGCCCACGGATAGTCCCCACGGCCACGCCTTCTGGCTCAGGCCCTTTTGCCCGGCTGCGGCCTTTGAAACCGTTGCCCTCGTTGTCGGCATTGAAAATCGGAGCAGTGTGTGGGTCGGCTTGCGTTATTTTTTCAAAATCGTCGCCGCTGTCGAAGACCAGCGCACCAGTTTCCGCATTCCAGATGGAAAACGAGCGGGCACCCACGCTGTAAAGTTCATCGTAGTCGCCGTCGCCGTCCGTGTCGCCTTGCAGGTTGGAGATGCGGAAGCGGCCCATGTTGTGGTTTTCCCGCAAAACTTGTGCGTTCGGGAAAGCCGTCGGGTCGAGGGTAATGGCGCCCACGGTGGTGCGCTCGTTCAAGGGGCCGTACTCTTTTTCATCGCCCTCGTTGGCCGTGATGAGGTAGGCAGTGCCGCCCACGGAGTAGTTGGCAGTGCCGTCGGGCAGGTAGAAGCCCTTTAGCGGGAAATTGGCGATGTGAACGATGCCGCTCTGGTCGGAGAGGTCAAGCCCGTTGCCGAAGGCAGAATAATCCTTCGTGCCCATCGCCCAAACCCTTGTGAAGGTTTTTGTCACCAAGTCAAGCTCCGCTATGGCGTTGTTCTCCTGCAAAGTCACCCAAGCCATCTGGCTGTTGGGAGCAACAGAAATGTATTCTGGCTCGAAGTCCTGCGACACCGTGCTGGCTGCGAAAAGAAGGCGAACACCTTGTGCCTTCAGGTCGGCGGCTTGTGCATCGAAGGCGTTGAAGGTCACGTTCGTCACGTTGGCTTGTGTCAGCCCGACGATGCCGCCGCTGATGTCAATCATGCTCACCGAGCCTTCCGGGTCAATGGTATATGCGTCGTTGGGCTGGCCTTCGTTGGCGGTCATGACGGTATTGCCGTCGGGCGTGAACGTAATCATATCAGGCAGTGCGCCCACGGTTACGCTGTTTTGGAAAACGCCGTTTACGTCAAAAAACACCACCGAGCCGTTGTCCTGCTCCGTCGTGACAGCAGTTACGCAGACGGCAACAATACCGTTTTTCACCGCCACGCTGGTGATGCCGCCGCCGTAGGCGGAAATGTCCACCTGCGAAATGAGCGCAGGTGCTGCCGGGTTTGAAAAATCAATGATGTCGAACAACTTCAAGGCCGTGCTGACGGTGAACAGGCGCTTGGAGGCGGGGTCGTAGGCAACGATTTCCGCCACGCCAAGTTCGCCCGTCGGGTTTGGCACCGAGTAGCGACTGGTGAATTCCAGTTCGATGCTTTTCGTCGCAACGGGTGCTGTGCGGTCGTTGTCACGAATATAAACGGTATAAAATGGGTTGCCATCCACCGTCACGCCATTTGCGTTTTCGAGCGCCAGCACGAGGTACTCGTCCTGTTCGCCTTCCGCATCGTCCACAATGGGAATTTCTATGGAAATGGAAGTTGAGCTGCTTGCATCGCGCGTGGTCGTTTGTGCAAGCGTCACATCGGCGGCTGCGGCTGTGCTGAAAATGCCCGTTTTGAAAACGAGGTCAACCGTTGCGCCGGGCGATGGGTTTTCCACAGTCAGCAGGATAGTAGCTGTACCGCCATTTTCCCCAACGGAAACGAAGCGGTTG
>JANPLH010000544.1:0-28686 GCA_031426435.1 Saprospiraceae bacterium
ACGCCCAATGAAACCATGAATCAATGAAACCATGAATCAATGAAACCATGAATCAATGAAACCATGAATCAATGAAACCATGAATCAATGAAACCATGAATCAATGAAACCATGAATCAATCAAATGAGTCCCTCATCCAAGAAGCTGTAATACCCGCCATCAGCGATGATGAGGTGGTCAACGAGGGGCAGTCCGATGGCTTCGCCAACGGTTTTCATTTTTTTGGTCAAATCAATATCCGCTTGGCTGGGTCGCAGGGTGCCGCTGGGATGGTTGTGCGCCACAATGATGGCGGCGGCCATGCCTTCCAGCGCTTTTCGGAACACGATTTTGGCATCCATGATGGTGGTGTCTGTGCCGCCAACGCTAAGTTTGGTCTTGCCGACGACCTTGTTTTTTTTACTCAAAAACAGCACCCAGCTTTCTTCATGCGGCAGGTCGAGCAGCAGCGGGGCGAGGAGCTGGTAGGCGTCACGGCTGCCCCTGATTTCAGGGCGGTCGGGCAGGTCAGCGGTGGTGCGGCGTCGGCCCAGTTCCAGTGCAGCGGCGATGGTAATGGCCTTGGCCTCGCCGATTCCCTTGAACTTCATCAGCTCTGTAATGGGGCGTTTACCGAGTTCATTCAGGTTGTTGCCCACAGAGTCGAGGATGCGTTGCGACAGCGAAACCGCCGACTCGTCACGGCTGCCAACAGCAATGAGGATGGCAATCAACTCGGCATCGGAAAGGGCTTGGCGGCCCTGTGCGAGGAGTTTTTCTCGGGGGCGGTCATCTTCGGCCCAAGCGGTGATTGGTAGGTTGGCGATGGGAGGGTAGTTGGTCATAGTAGGTTTTGTAGTTTGTTGATGCGAACTTACGTTGTTACCTGGAGAAATCTCCAAGGCAATTGAGTTTTCTGGAGGAAAATTGGACTTTTTTTTTTGGCCTGTGGTTCGCTCCAAATTCTATTCACCGTACATTTGATTTCCATTTGAGAAAACTTGGCCCGTCCAGCCAAAAACATTCAACCATGAAAAACGACGTCTGGAGCCTTGACAACTTCGATTTTTACAAAATTCTTTGCCCCTACAAATACGAAGCGCATATCCAGCAAACGCCCAACCTCTGCTTCAAAAAGAACGATTTCCTTTATTTTGAGAAAGACAGTGCCAAGGATATCATCCTCATTGACCGGGGCAAGGTAAAGCTCGGCCACTACGACCAAGAAGGCAACGAATCTGTCATAGCCATCTTGGGCCGGGGCGAGATACTTGGGCAGTCTGCCCTGCTCGGCGAAACCCACCACCGCCAGTTTGCAGAGGTCGTAGAGGACGGCACGCAGGTTTGCAAATTGAGCATCGAAAAGGCAATGGAACTGACAAGGGATTATGTGCCTTTTGCCATCGAAATGAACCGCCGTATCGGCCAACATATTCGGCGATTGGAGCGCCGCATCGAGATTCTGCTCTTCAAGGATGTGCGCACCCGGCTGGTCGAATTCATCAAAGACATGGCCGAGCAATACGGTCGGCCCAAAAACGACGGGATGGTTTTCGAGCACAGCCTCACCCAAAGCGACATCGCCGACCTCATCGGCACCTCCCGCAAATCGGCCTCGCTACTGCTCAATGAGCTGGAGGACGAAGGCTATATCCAGTTCAACCGCAAACAGATTTTTGTGCCCAACCTCAAGAAACTGGGCAACGCAGCCCAACCAAATAAGTAAACGCAATGAAACAAAAACACTCGTTCATGGAGGCGAACCTATTGCTGGCAAATGAAAAAATGAAACAGTCGCTTGCTTGCGGCGATACGACCCTCGACCTTTGTGGGTTGCAGCTCGTTGCCTTGCCGGTCCCAACTGCTAAGTTGGCCAGTATCGAGCGGCTCTACCTCACGGGCAACCGGCTGGCCATACTGCCGCACTGGGTTTGGGAAATGAAGCAATTGCAGGAGCTGTATATTGGTGAAAACGAGTTGACCGCGCTGCCGCCCGAACTTGGTGATTTGACCAAACTGAGGGTGCTTGTGGCCAGGGAGAACAAGCTCCAAAGCATACCGGAAAGCATCGGCAGGCTGCAAAAACTAGAGCAGCTTGGGCTGGTTTCCAACCAATTGGGCAGCTTGCCTGAAAGTATCGCCGACCTGCGAAATTTGCGGGTTTTGAACGCCACAAATAACCAGTTGCGAGCATTACCGAAAAACTTGCCCAGACTCCAAAAATTAGAGCGGCTGTTGATTGACAAAAACCCCATTACCCATTTCCCGGAGGGCATGGAAGAACTCACCAACCTGTTTGAAATTGACATGGGTTCGCAAGCCATGACCTCCCTGCCAGATGCTATCTGGAAACTAAAAAAACTCAGTTGGCTTTTTCTCGACAACAACAACCTGCAAGCCATTCCAGCCGGGGTGCATCAATTGAAAAAGCTCGAATGGTTGTTTGTCCACAACAACCAAATCCATGACCTGCCTGCCAAGCTGCACCTCCACAAAAACCTGAAAAGGGTAAACTTGGCCAACAACCCGCTGAATGAAAATGGACGGGCTATGTTCCAAAAGCACAGCATTTATACCGAAGAAATGAGTTTTCAGCGATAAGAAACTTACCCGAATTTCTAAAGTCAGGCTTCCCACCAACCTTTTTTTTAAAATCTCGGCTACTTTTTCCCCAACTGTTACCACCGTAGCAAACCTGCCCGTGGCGTGCGCCCACCTTTGCACCATCATTTTTCAAGCACCATAATTTAGCCATCCTTTTGTATGAAAAAATACGACGTCATCATCATTGGCACCGGCGCAGGCGGCGGCACGCTCGCCTGCAAGCTCGCCCCTTCGGGCAAGCAGATTCTCATCCTTGAGCGGGGCAATTTTTTGCCAAAGGAAATCGAAAACTGGAACCCCCACGAGGTGTACACCGTGGGCAGGTACCGACCCACCGAGCAATGGGCAGACACGGCGGGCAACCCCTTCTCCCCGTTCACCCATTACTGCGTTGGCGGCAACACCAAGATGTACGGGTCGGCACTCCTCCGCCTTCGGGAGAGCGACTTCAGAGAGGTGAAACATGCCGACGGCATTTCGCCTGTTTGGGAACTGGGCTACGACAAAATCGAGCCTTACTATGTGGAAGCCGAGCGCCTTTACAGCGCCCACGGCACCCGTGGCATTGACCCCACCGAGCCTTTCGCCAGCGCACCGTACCCCTTCCCGGCCATGAAACCAGAGCCGGACATGAAGGAACTCTACGAACACCTGGAAATACTGGGGCATCGCCCCTCGCCCATACCCATCGGCATCCGCTTGCCAGAAGACCACCAAAAGGCGACGGACAGCACCGTGCTCAGCCTTTTTGACGGCTATCCCGACCCGACCGATATGAAGGCCGACGCCCATGTGGTGGCCGTGAAACAGGCGCTGCTGCACGACAACGTGACGCTGATGACCAATATGGAAGTAAAAAAACTATTGACCGATGCCTCCGGCAAAAGGGTGACAAAAGTGCTGGTGACGCACCACGGCGAGCAAATGGAATTGGAGGGCGACCTTGTCGTGGTCAGTTGTGGGGCCATCAACTCGGCGGCGCTGCTGCTCCGTTCTGCCAACGAAAAACACCCCGACGGGCTGGCCAACGGCAGCGGGTTGGTGGGTAGAAACCTTATGTTGCATAACAACGGCACGGTCGTCGCCGTGACGGAAAAGCCGAATAACGCCATTTTCCAAAAGTCGTTTTTGCTCAGCGAATTTTATCATGGCGTGCCGGATTTCCCGTCCCCGCTCGGCTCCATCCAGTTGATGGGCAAAACAGACCCCGACACCCTGAAGGGCTTGCTGGAGGAGGAATTCGGCTCGGACAACAGCTATGACCTCGACTACTACGCCCGCCACACGATTGATTTTTTCATCACCACCGAAGACCTGCCACGCCACGAAAACCAAGTGAAACTGCGTCCCGATGGCAGCATCCAATTGGCCTACCATCCCAACAACCTCGAAGCCTACAACCGCCTTCGGCAAAAACTGATTGACATCCTCGATGCCGTCAGCAACCGCTTTGGCTATGGCATCAAGGGCTATTTGGGCTACAAACTGGGGGCCTCCGGCGTATCGCACCAGACGGGCACTTGCCGCTTTGGCGAAGACCCCACGTCCTCGGTGCTCGACCTGAACTGCAAGGCCCACGAGTTGGACAACCTGTACGTGGTGGACACCAGCTTTTTCCCGTCATCGGGCGCCGTGAACCCCTCGCTGACGGCGATGGCGAATGCGCTGCGGGTGGGGGAACATATCGTGGAACGCCTTGGGTTGAAAATGGCAATGGAACAATTGGAATTGACCGCTTAAATTTTATTGAATGAAATCTCAAATCAAATGCCCCGTCTGCGGGCAGCAGCATGATTACCTCGTGCACAATTTTCATCCTGAACTTGACCAGCCGCTGGTAGATGTGCTCCAAGCCGAAGTGCCAGACTGGCACAAAGAACTCGGTGCCTGCACCCGTTGCATTGACCAGGCATTTATCGAGTTGCAGGGCAGCTTTTTCAAAGGCGATGGCGAGCCAAGCGAAGTGAACGGTTATAAGATTTTACCGACCCCGCTCCGCCTGCATGTCAACGAAGCACTGACCGGCAAAGGCGTCACCATCTGTTTCATTGACAGCGGTTTTTACCCGCACCCCGATTTGGTTGCTCCGCAAAACCGCATCCTCGCACACTTGGATGTACCGGAAAATTTCGCCCCAATCGCTTCAGATTCTCGCCCGCTCACCTTCTCACCCGCTCATCAATGGCACGGCACGATGACCTCGACCGTTTGCGCAGGCAACGGCCAGCTTTCGGAGGGCATGTACCGGGGCATCGCCCCAAGTGCCAACCTCGTGCTGCTGAAAGTAACCGACAGCGAGGGCGTCATTCGGGCTGAGAACATCGTGGCGGCGCTCGACTGGGCGGTGAAAAACAGGGCGAAGTACAAAATCAAAATCATCAACCTCTCGGTTTACGACGATGAAATCCTGTCGTGGACGGAGAGCGAAATTGACAAGGCGGTGGAGCGTGCTGTGGCGAAAGGTATCAATGTGGTAGCTGCCGCTGGCAACGACCCGAATGCACCCATCCGCCCACCTGCCAATTCGCCCCATGCCATCACCGTCGGTGGCCTAAACGACCGCAATACGCTCGACCCACTGCTCAACACGCTGTACCACTCCACTTTCGGTGAAACGGTGGACCAGTTTCAAAAACCGGACATCATCGCCCCGGCCATTTGGTTGGCAGCGCCCATTTTGCCCGGTACGCCACAGCAAGCGGAAGCGGCGGCCCTTTTTGACCTGCTGAACGCCGACGACGATTTGCTTCGGCTGAAACTTGACTTTAATTTGCCCAAAACCCAACTCGATGGGCAATTGGTTTTTGAAAGCCCGGAAGCCATACGGCAAGCCGTCACCGACCGTATTGGCGAGGCGAAGTACATTTCGCCGCACTACCAACATGCCGATGGCACCTCCTTCGCTGCGCCAATCGTCTGCTCGGTGATAGCCCAAATGCTCGAAGCCAACCCCCTCCTCGACCCCGCCACCATCCGGGAGATACTGCTCGTGACGGCAAAGCCACTGCCCGGCGAAAGCTCCGAGCGGCAAGGTTGGGGAGTCGTGCAGCCTGCCCATGCGGTGCAGATGGCATCGGGACAGCCGCTTTCCCCACTGCCCGGCATCCTGCCAGTGGTGGACTACAAGCACATGACGATTGAGTTTTTCATCCAACAAAATGAGGCTGTTTCGGTGAAACTGGTGGGTGATTTCAACGACTGGAACCAAGCGGGATTGCCCCTGAAAAACGGCGAGGTCAAGGGACTTTGGAAAGGCACTTTCCCGCTCACCCAGCGCGGCACTTGGCGTTATAAGTTTTTGATTGACAATGAAATATGGCTAAGCGACCCTCGAAATTTTTTCCGAGAACCGGATGGGTTCGGCGGCTTCAACAGCAAGTTGATTATTGAGTGAATTTGGCCCGGCTTTATTTTGAAGCAACTACCGGCTTCTTGAAAACATCTTCTGCATTCATCATAAAATCGGGGATGGCCGGAGCTGCACTGACCGTATCTTTCCCTGAAAACACCTCGCTCTTGCGGGCTGAAGTGAAGACTTCTATCTCCTGTGGAATTGGAAATATATGCCAGACCACTTTTACACCTGCTGCGAAGTATTCCCGCAATTTGTCTTTCACCTTATCCAACTTGTCGTTCGGTGAAATGACCTCTACCACAAATTCCGAAGGGCTGAAATCGCCGTCGGCAATTTGCTTGGCGGAGCGGTAACAGATGTCTGGCTTTCGGATTTGGTCGGGCTTGGTCAACATTTCAATCTCCACAAAAAGATTGCCCCCTTTTTCATAGGCTTTGGTGGAAAGAAAACCTCGCATCAAGTTGTTGAGAATAAATGTTTGTGCAGGTGTCATGGTACGGGGAGTTTTTTCAACGATGCCGCCAACCAATTCATACTTGAAGCCGTCCTCAAGTTCCCTGTATTTTTTAAAATAAGCGTTTAATGTCACAGCCTTGCCGTTGGCAGGTTTGTGTGGTGAAACAGGTGCGGCTGGATTGCTGATTACTGCGGCGGTTGCGGCTGGCATGGTCTGATTTTTTTCAAAGATAGGCAAGTTTTTTTTTGAAAAAACGGTGGTTTTAAAATAAAACGGCCAGATGTTACTTGGGTAGCAATTGAATGAGGGGTGCCGCCCGAACTTTGTGCCATTAAAAACAATACCCGAATAGGGTAATTGGGACTATCACTTGAACTATGAAGAAATTTATCAAATACGCCACTGCTTGCCTCCTTTTTTGGACAATGGCGCTACAAGCCTTGGCCCAGCGGGCGGAAGCCGTCGTTTCCGTCAGCATCACGGTCAGCGACCTTGAACGGGCCGTGAAATTCTACACAGAAGTGCTCGATTTCAAAAAGGAGGGCGAGTACCAACTCGCCGGACAAATGGCACAACAACTTTTTGGCCTGCCGGAACAGACGGCATCCGTTCGGGTTGCCCAACTTAAGATTGGCAACGAATCGATTGAATTGATGCAATTCTCAGGGACTGCGCCCGGCAGGCCAATCCCACTCGACAGCCGGAGCAACGACAACTGGTTTCAGCACATTGCCATCGTCGTCAGCGACATGGACAAGGCGTATCAGCGGGCGCGGGCAGCCAAGGTCGTCCATGTCTCGACAGGGCCGCAGACTTTGCCCGACTACATTCCCGCTGCGGCAGGTATCAGCGCATTCTACTTCCGGGACCCGGACGACCATAATTTGGAACTGATTCATTTTCCGCAAGGAAAAGGGAATCCGAAGTGGCAGCCGTCCACCGACAGCCGTCCTCCGTCCACCGTCTTCTTGGGCATTGACCATACGGCCATTGGCATTTAAGATACAGATTTGGGCTATGCCTTTTGGCAGGACGCCTTGGGGCTGGAAATCGGAGGCCACAGCGAAAACTATGGAACGGAACAGGAGCACCTGAACCAGGTGTTTGGGGCAAGGCTCTACATCACGGGGCTACATGCAAAGGAGGGTTTCGGGGTGGAGTTCCTCGACTACATCGCTCCACCTGGTGGTCGCCCATACCCCGCCGATAGCCGACCGACAGACCTTTGGCACTGGCATACCACGCTGAGGGTCAACAAGTTGGAACTGGTGCTGGACAAGCTGCTGGCCAATGGCTTTGCCTTGATTTCGAAAGGAATTGTGAAAACGGGGGAGGGCAAGCGGGCGCTCTTGGTGCGTGACCCCGATGGCCATGCGGTGTTGCTGGAAACAGCCAAGTCCACTACATCTGATTAACCTCACTGGCATGGGCCGGGCTGTGGGGGTGAATTTTGAGCCGGACAACTTGGGGTTCTTACCCTGCGGCCTCGCCCATGCTCCATTGCGAAGCGAAACCAATCAAGTTTTTATACTGAAATTATGAACCAAATGCCACGCTACCTGCCCGTGCGACACATGGGCGGAATGGGGCGGCTATTTTTTGAATCAACCAATTTAAAGCAATGAAATTTTATTTTTCAATCACCAAAACACTGTTGTTGCTCTGCATGGTAGCCCTGTCGCAAGTCCCTTGCAGTGCCCAATCCAAGGGCGGCCAGTACCTCGTCAACATTGACAAATCGGGCGTACTGCTCGATGGCTACGACCCGGTGGCTTTTTTCACCGATGGCAAACCCGTGATGGGCAACGCCGCCATTCAATCCAAATGGCACGAAGCCACCTACTATTTCGCCAGCGACGAGCACAAAAAACTGTTCGACGCCATGCCGGAGAAGTATGCCCCGCAATATGGCGGCTACTGCGGTTACGCCGCTTCGCTCGGCCACTTGGCGCCGATTGACGTGAATTTTTGGAGCATCATTGATGGCAGGCTGATTTTACAACACAACAAAAAAGCAGCCGATGGCTGGGACAAAAACCCGATGAGCCTGCGGTTGGCCGACAAGTATTGGCCCCAACTGGTTGACAAAAAAGGGAAGCCCATCATCCCCGATGAGGAAAAGAAATACCTCGTGAACGTGAACGAAGAAGGGTTCATCGCCGAGGGCTACGATGTGGTGGCCTATTTCACCGACGGCAAGCCCGTGAAGGGCGACCCCAGCATCGTGAAGCTATACAATGGCGCTTTCTACAGCTTCGCCTCGGAGGAGCACAAGCAACTGTTCGGTGCCGACCCGATGAAGTACCTGCCGCAGTACGGTGGCTACTGCGCCTACGCCATGAGCCTGAACAAGCTCCGCCCGATTGACCCGAACCTGTTTCAGTTCGTGAACGGCAGGCTGATGCTCCAGCACTCAAAAGATGCGCTGGAAAAATTCAGCAAGGACGAGCAGGGCAGCACCGTGAAGGCCGATAAATTTTGGCCAAAAAAGGTGAAGAAAAAGGCGGGAAAGCAAGTGGCGGGACAGTTTGATGCGCCAGCAAAGAAGTAAAATTAATTAGGGTTGATGAGGTTGATAAGGGTTGATAATCAACCTTTTATCAACCTGATTAACCTCATAAACCTATTGAAATGAAACGCATAATTTTCCTTTTTGCACTCGGCATATTCACCTTCCATTTTGCTGCTGCGCAACAAGTCAACGAAACCTACGAACTCACCCTTGCCGGTGCAAAAGAAATCATGGCATCGGCCATGACTTTTGCCAAGGAAAACAAAGCTCCGGGTGCAGCCATCGCCATCGTGGATGCGGCGGGCACGTTGGTGCTGCTCGAACGGATGGACGGCACTTTCTTGATTTCTTCGGAAGTTTCGATGGGAAAGGCCCGCTCTGCGGCGCTGTTCTGCTTCCCGACCATCAAGCTGGAGGACAATATTAATGGGGGCCGTACTGCCCTGCTGAGCACGGGCGAGGTATCGCTGAAGGGCGGCATACCTATCACGTACAAGGGCAAAATCATCGGTGCCATCGGCGTGAGCGGGGCAGCCAGTGCCGACCAAGACGTAGAGATAGCAACGGCGGGGCTGAAGGCTAGTTTTTTGAAATAATAATTGCCTTAAAACGGCATCTGTTACCGAGGTAGCAAAAGCCGCCTTTCCCCCAAATTACCTTTGCACCGTCAGTTGAATAAAACTATTTCAACCAATGAAGTCATTCACATCCATCTTAACTATCCTGCTGTTTTTTGTCATTGGCCTCAGCGCCCAAGAGCAGCGGGAGCTGGCCATCGGCCAGCCCGCTGCTATCGTTGACCTTCGCACAAAAGCGGGAACGGCGCTCGTCGGGGCCGAATGGCGCTACTCGGATGCAACCATCACGAGTGTTGATTTCAAAAAACCCGGCCCAAGCAAAGCCGACCCACTCCCACTGTACCCGACTGGTGACAAGCTGAAGACGCACGACCTCCGCCCAAAAGCAGGTGCTGCGGACTTCGATGACAGCCGTTGGGAAATGCTGGACCCCACTTCCCTGGAGGGGCGAAGGGGTGCTGGCCTGCTTTCCTTCAACTGGTACAGGCTGAACGTCACTGTTCCCGAAAAACTGGGCGATTTTAATATAAAAGGCTCGACGGTCGTCTTCGAAATCGTGATGGACGACTACTCGGAGATTTGGGTAAATGGCAAGCTGAACAAAACATTCGGCCAGTCCGGCAATGGGGTTGCAACCGGCTGGAATGCAAGGAATCGGGTGTTTCTAACGAACAATGCGAAGCCGGGCGAGGTGTTCAAAATCGCCATCCTCGGCACGAACGGCCCCATCGCCGACCTCCCCGAAAACTATATTTGGGTGCGCTCCGCAACGTTGGATTTTTACAAAGAATACCCCTCGAACCCCGCTTGGCAGGGCTTGGGCCACGTGGTGGCTTTTGACAAAAAACTGAATGATGTGCTGGCCAACGATGCCAAAATCGAAAAGCTGGCTGACGGCTTCCAGTTCACCGAAGGCCCGGTCTGGCACCCCGACGGCTACCTGCTTTTCAGCGACCCAAACACCAACGTGATTTATCGCTACGACCCGGTCAGCCACAACGTCTCCATTTACATGACAAAAAGCGGCTACACAGGTACAGATATTGGCAAATACCACCAGCCGGGCAGCAACGGCTTGGCCATTGACTCGGAGGGCAGGCTCATCGTCTGCCAGCATGGCAACCGACGGGTGGTGCGGCACGAGAAAAAAGGCCCGGTCACGGTACTTGCCGACAACTGGAATGGCAAAAAGCTCAACAGCCCCAACGACTTGGTGCTGAAATCGGACAACACGGCCTATTTCACCGACCCGCCCTACGGCCTGCCGATGAACTACACTGACCCTAAAAAAGAAACCCCACACCAAGGCGTTTACCGCATCAAGGATGGCAAGGCGCAACTCCTCTCCACCGACCTCGGCGGCCCAAACGGCATCGCTTTTTCACCCGATGAAAAATGGCTGTATGTCGGCAACTGGGACATCCGGGACATCTGGGACACCAAGACCGTCTGGCGATTCCCAGTGCTTGCCGATGGCGGCTTGGGCAAGGGCGAGGTCTTTTTCAACTTCAACCAAACGGAACAGGACGAGGCCATTGATGGCATCAAGGTGGACGTGGCGGGCAACCTCTTCGTCAGCGCCCCCGGCGGTCTTTGGGTGCTTTCTTCTGAAGGGAAACTGCTCGGCAAAATCACCGGCCCGGAGCGCCCGGCAAACATGGCTTGGGGCGATGACGGCAAAACGCTTTACCTGACGGCACACACGGGTTTGTATAAAATCAGGGTGAAAACGGGTGGGAAATTATCTACCAGTAACTTGATAACCAATTAGTTCTTTCCACAAAATCAGTAAAAACAATCAATAACATAACAATGGAATCAAAGAAACTCGCCGGACAAACCGCCCTTGTAACGGGAGCAAGCTCCGGCATCGGAAAAGCCTGCGCCATCGCCCTCGGCATGGCAGGTGCCAACGTCGTCGTCAACTATGCCGGGAACGGGGCCGGGGCCGACGAAGCGGTGGACATCATCAAGGAAGCTGGCTGTGGCGCCATCGCCATCAAAGCTGACGTGAGCAAGAAGGAACAGGTGGACGCCATGTTTGCGGAAGCCATCAAAACCTTCGGCACGGTGGACATTTTGGTGAACAATGCGGGCCTGCAAAAAGACGCCGCCTTCGTGGACATGACGCTGGAGGACTGGAACTATGTCCTCGGTGTCAACCTTACTGGGCAGTTCCTTTGTGCGCAGTCGGCAGTGCGGGAATTCCTGCGCCGGGGCATGAACGGCCACCGCTCCCTCGGCAAAATCATCTGCATGTCCTCCGTACACGAGCTGATTCCGTGGGCGGGTCACATCAACTACGCAGCATCGAAGGGCGGCGTCATGCTCATGATGCGCTCGCTGGCTCAGGAACTCGGCCCGTTGAAAATCCGGGTGAACAGCATCGCCCCCGGTGCCATCAAAACCCCCATCAACCGCATGGCTTGGGAAACGCCAGAATCCGAACAACGATTGCTCCGCTTGATACCTTACAAGCGGGTGGGCGATGTGGCCGACATCGGCAATGCCGCCGTCTGGCTTTCGAGCGACGACAGCGATTATATTCACGGGACGACACTTTTCGTGGATGGCGGGATGACGTTGTATCCGGGGTTTGAGGATAATGGGTGATGAAGAAGAATGAGAGGCTGGGTTGAATCAAACTACCCAGTCTTCACATGAATAAAGTTATAGGTTAATTTTTTCCGGGTCTTGTCGGGAATCGAAAATATCGGTTACGAAAACAGTCTGTTCGATGACTCTGTAAATGATTTTATAATTGCCCTCAACAAGACGGCGATGTCCTTGGGTAAGGTGTTCGAGATTTTCTTCCTCCTGCCCCAAATATGGGTTGTCTTGAAGCAACATGGCTTTTTTGTAAACTGCGAGCCTTATATTTTGGCCTGTTTTGGCGAAGCCATTTAGTCTGAAATAGCGGTAAATTTCCCGTAGTGAATCCTTGGCAGGGTCGGTGATGACGACTTTCATGAGTGTTACCAGTTTTCGTCAACTATACTTTTTATATCGCTGAACTGGCCTTCTTCTATTGCCTTGTTGGATGCCTCTGCCCGTACCGTCAATTCTTGAACGGTCATTGGTTTGAGTTTGCTTTCGTAGGCTACAAGTTCGTTCTGTGCCTTTAGGGACTTGATATTTTCCAAAATATTCAAATCCTGTAGCCGGATGAGCCACTCAATCAGGGCAAGTTTTTCAGCATTTATATTGACCATTTTTTGAAAATTGTTTTTGCAAAAATAATGAAAATTAAAACGATAACACACTATGTTTAAGCTGATGATTCGGACAATTTCTTCCATTCTGTTACCCCCGTATCATTCCGCCCTAGCGCCAAATCTCATTTTTGCACCATCAAAAAATAAATCCACCAGTGAAAGACAAACTCACAGCAGAAAAACAACGCCTCAACGACCACTACAAAAACGGTAAAAACTGGCTTAAATGGGGTCCCTA
The DNA here is from genome assembly GCA_031426435.1 of Saprospiraceae bacterium. GTDB lineage: Bacteria > Bacteroidota > Bacteroidia > Chitinophagales > Saprospiraceae > UBA6168. Next base: position 12,940 of record JANPLH010000544.1, read on the forward strand.
CCTCTCCGAGCGCCAATGGGGCACCGTGCGGGAAGATTACAGCGAACACGGCACGGCCTGGGACTTTTTTCCCCACGACCATGCCCGTTCCAAAGTCTATCGCTGGGGCGAGGACGGGCTGGCGGGCATCAGCGACGAAATGCAGCGGCTGTGCTTTTCGGTCGCCCTGTGGAACGGCAACGACCCCATTCTGAAAGAGCGTCTTTTCGGGCTGGCAGGGCCGGAAGGCAACCACGGCGAGGATGTAAAAGAACTCTACTACTACCTCGACAACACGCCGACGCACTCGTACATGAAGCACCTCTACAAGTACCCGCAGGCCGCTTTTCCCTACGCTGAGTTGTTGGAGGAAAACCGCCGGAGGAGCAAGCACGAACCGGAATTCGAGTTACTGGATTCGGGCGTTTTCAACGATGATAAGTACTTCGATGTATTCACCGAATACGCCAAAGCATCCGAAGAGGATATTCTGATAAAAATCACGGTACACAACCGGAGCAAAGAAGCTGCGCCCATTTCTGTGCTGCCGACGTTGTGGTTTCGGAATCTTTGGACGTTTGGGCTGTTGGAAAATAAGCCCTCTCTGGCCATCCAATATTCCAACGGCATCAGCGACATCGTGAAGGCTTCCCATCAAGAACTGGGCGATTATTATTTCTATTTCGAAAAGCCCGATGCCCATCTTTTTACCGAAAACGAAACGAACACGGAGCGGCTGTACAATTTTCCGAATGCCCAGCCTTTTGTGAAGGATGCCTTTCACAAAGCCGTGATTGAGCGCCAACTTGATTGGCTTTCGGAGAAAAAAGAAGGTACCAAGTTCGCACCGCTTTTCGAGCGGGAAGTGCTCGGCGGCGGCTCGGTCGAGTTCCGCCTCCGTTTGAGCAAAAATATGGTTGGGAACGAGGCGCTCGGTGCTGAATTCGACCTTGTTTTTTCTGAAAAAATTGCAGAGGCAAACGAGTTCTATACCACTGTGATGAAGGCAGACGGCCAATCCGAAATCCGAAATACACAATCCGAAATCCAACGCCAGGCGCTCGCCGGGATGCTTTGGAGCAAGCAATATTTCAACATAGACATACCCCGGTGGCTGAACGGCGACCCCGGCCAACCTGCTCCGCCAGAAAGCCGCAAGACGGGCAGAAACAACCATTGGCACAGCCTCAACAACGAGGACATCATCTCCATGCCCGACAAATGGGAATACCCGTGGTATGCCGCTTGGGACTTGGCTTTCCACTGTGTGCCGCTGGCAATGGTGGACGCCAATTTTTCCAAAAACCAGATCATCCTCTTCCTGCGGGAATGGTACATGCACCCCAATGGCCAGATTCCCGCTTATGAATGGGCTTTTGGCGACGTGAACCCGCCCGTTCATGCGTGGTCCTGTTTGCAGGTTTTCAAAATGGACCGAGAAAAAACAGGCACGGCAGACTATGATTTTCTAAAAAGGGTGTTCCAAAAACTCCTGCTCAACTTCACTTGGTGGGTCAACCGCAAAGACACCAATGGCAAGAACGTTTTCGAGGGCGGCTTCCTTGGCCTCGACAATATCGGCGTGTTCGACCGCAGCGCACCTTTGCCCGGCGGCGGGCATTTGGAACAGGCAGATGGCACGGCATGGATGGCGATGTACTGCCTAAATATGCTGGAAATGGCGCTTCTGCTTTGCGAAGAAGACAAAAGTTACGAGGACGTGGCGACCAAGTTTTTCGAGCATTTCGTCTATATCGCCGAGAGCCTGAACCGCATCGGCAAGGACTGGACGGGCGCTTGGGACGAGGAGGAAGGCTTTTTCTACGACATCCTCGCCCTGCCCGGCAATCGTTACCACCCACTCAAAGTGCGGTCGCTCGTCGGCCTGTCCACCCTATTTGCCGTGCTGCACATCCCCGAAAGTATGATGGAGAAGGTGCCGGATTTTCGCCGCCGCCTCAATTGGTTCATAAACTATCGCCAGGAGCTATGCGACTACCAAGTGGTGGACAAGCACGAGATGAACACTGACCTGCTGCTGTCCCTCACCCCAGCTCACCGCCTCCGCCGACTGCTGTACGCCATGCTCGACGAGGCGGAGTTCCTATCGCCGGGCGGCATCCGCTCGGTGTCGAAAATCCATGAAACGCCTTATGTGGTTAACATTGAGGGGCAGGATTTCGGCCTGCAATATGAGCCAGGCGAAAGTACGACGGGTCTTTTTGGTGGAAATTCCAACTGGCGTGGGCCGGTCTGGTTTCCAATGAACTACCTGTTAATCAACGCTTTGCGGGAGTATCACGAGTATTTCAAGGAAGATTTTAAAGTGGAATGCCCGACTGGCTCTGGCCAATGGATGAACCTCGGCGAAGTGGCCGACGACCTCTCCAAGCGGCTGATTTCGGTTTTTGAAAAGGATGAAAAAGGCCATCGCCCCTGCCACGGTGGCGACGAGCGATACGCCCACGACCCGAATTTCAGCGACCTTGTTTTGTTTTACGAGTATTTCCACGGGGACACGGCGAGGGGCGTTGGGGCCACGCACCAGACTGGCTGGACGGGGGTGGTGGCGGAGTTGATTGGGCGTTGCGGAGCGAAGAATTTGGATAAAGCAGTAGGGAAGCGGCGAAAAATGGAGAAACTCAAAGCCTGAGAAACTTTGTCATAGCTGGTAGCCTACTTCAAAACGGTTGTATCTTCCAGCTATGCTGCCATTTGTAGCTTTAAATCCATTTCCGCCAATGCATCCAGCAACTGTTGGGTAAGTTGTTCCTTTATTTGAACGTACTGTTCAAGGGCGAGCTTGTCCGTGTTTTCCATGGCTTTGTGAAAGGCAATAGCCTTGTTCATCCGCTCAATTTTTTCGAGGGTGTGGAAAATTTCTATTTGCCTGGCGTCCTTCAGTTCCATATCTTTAGAAATTTAGTTGAACAAATCCTTTATTGCGCTTGTGTCGGTCTGTTGAAAATAAAAACCGCCATTCTGCCCGGTCAAAGTTAGTGATAAAATGGTTGGGATGCCCAACCGGGTAATCTTTTAGGAAATAGCCGTCAACCCATTTGAAGCTTGTTTTCAGCGTCCTCAAATCCCTTTCGAGTGTCTCATATTTTTGGTGCGCCACGAAAGTGACTATGTCAATGTCTCCTGGTTTGGGTAAGGTTGATACAAAACTTCCGTTTACCCACTGGTAAAAATGCCCGACATCCAAAGCTTTCAAACGCTCGATAAAATGTTTGTATTCCTCAAAAATGGCTACCCGATGTTCGTTGGTCACGAATAGGTGGACAAATTCCTCGAAATCCATTTCAATTATTTCGTGGGGGCTCAAGTAATTGTTTTTGTCGAAAATAGCCATTCTACAAAATTAGCAGAAAAATCAATTTGAGATTTGAAAAGGTTGGGATTTGTTACCCATGTAATAATCCAGCCCTCCAACTTCCTGCACCTTTGCCTCATCAAAAAACAGTCACCGCACCGATTTGAAAAATCCAGTCCAAAGCCAAATAAAAACAACCATGTTGACATTCAAAACTCCCAGTTTCAAGGAACTAAGCAGCAAGGAATGGCTCGTTACGAACGGTCTCGGCGGCTATGCTTCCTCTACTTTATCAAGCGCCAACACCCGGCGTTATCACGGCCTGCTGGTTGCTGCACAAAACCCGCCGACAGGCAGGACGGTGATGGTCTCCAAAATGGAGGAAACGCTGGTCTTTCAGGACGACACCAGCGCCGAAATTGCTGCCAATCAATTTCCCGGCACAGTGCATCCGCAGGGGTTTCGATACCTCACGGGGTTCGAGCGGAAGCCATTGCCAGCGTTTCATTTTGAAATTGGGGCGGCCAAATTATTGAAGCGGGTTTTTATGCCGCACGGCTCGAACACGGTTATTGTGGAATATGAGAACAGTTGTGATATTGCATTCGACCTGCAATTAAAGCCGCTCTTTGTGCACCGTGATTATCACGGGCTATTTTCCGAAAGCCCATATTTCAACTATCATGCTGATTTTAAAACGCCAAATTCGGCGGTCATATATGCGCATTATGGCGCACCTGCATTGTATTTTTCTTTTACAAAAGGGGTTTTTAAGGAAGGTCGGGATTGGTACAAGAGCTTTGAGTACGCCAAAGAAAAATACCGGGGGCTGGATTACCGGGAAGATGCCTTTTCCCTTGGCACGGTGTCGGCCAATCTTGTCCCCGGCGAGCATGTTTTCGTTGTCTTTTCATTGGACGAAAATATGGTCAATGCTGATTTCAACCAATTGAAAATCAATGAAATAAGCCGTCTTGAACTCCTGAAACCTGAGCAACTAAAGGCTAATTCCTTCTTCACCGACCTTGCTCTTGCTGCCGACCAGTTCATCGTAAAACGCCAGTCGAGCGGCGGGGAGACCATCATCGCTGGCTATCCTTGGTTCACCGATTGGGGGCGGGACACGATGATTGCCATGCGGGGTTTGGTCATTGCCTTGGGTAAAAAAGAGTTGGCCGAATCCATCATCAGAACCTTCCTCCAATACCTCGACGGCGGGATGTTGCCCAACCGTTTTCCTGACCAGGGCGAAGCGCCAGAATATAATACCATTGACGCTACCTTATGGCTTTTTGTCGTGCTGCATGAATATGTCGAGAAGTTCGATGATTTGGATTTTATCGAAAATATATTGCCCCAATTAACGGCCATATTGGAAGCGCATATAAAAGGGACGAGGTACAATATACATATGCTAAAAGAAGGCTTGTTATTTGGCGGCGAAGGCTTGTCACAACTGACGTGGATGGACGCCCGAGTCGGCGATTATGTGGTAACACCTCGCCACGGTTGCCCTGTGGAAATCAATGCTTTATGGTACAATGCGCTGATGATTTACAACCGTTTTCTGGATTTACTGGACAGTGACGAAGCTTGTTTTGAAGAATTGGTGGAGCGTGTAAAAGCGAATTTCAACAAATACTTTTTGAACGAAAATGGCTATTTAAATGATGTCATAATCCCGGATGAATATGTGGACAATACTATCCGGCCCAATCAACTATATGCGCTTAGTTTGCCTTATCCATTATTGGATAAAAAAACGAGCGATTCCGTTTTGAAGATAGTCGAAGAAAAACTCCTGACCCCACTTGGCCTCCGCTCGCTCGACCCAGTCCACCCAGATTTTATTGCTAAATATGGCGGCGACCAATGGCACCGTGATACGGCCTACCACCAAGGCACGGTTTGGTCGTTCCTGCTGGGCGAGTATTTTTTGGCTTATCTGAAACACCATGATTTTTCAAAGAAAGCAAAAGCCGAAGTGCAGAAAATGATGGAACCAATGCAGCGGCATTTTTACGAAGAAGGCTGCATTCACGGCATTGCCGAAATATTCGACGGCAGCGAGCCACAGGAGGGACGGGGCTGCGTGCAGCAAGCCTGGTCCATCGGCATGTTACTGAAAATCGTGGACCTGATTATTTAATCCAGGATATAAACTAATACAGTAACCATGTGGGTTTCCTTTCAAAAAAACTGGCGCACTTACCTCATCGAAGCCTTCCTATTGGGGGCGTTCATGGCCTCGGCCTGCGCCTTCACCATCTTGTTGGAGTACAAAGGTTCACCTGTTTGGCAGGCGCTGCGGGATTCGCCTTTCACCCGCCGCATAATCGGTGGCCTGGCCATGGGGCTGACGGCGGTGGTGCTGATTTATTCCCCTTGGGGCAAGCACTCCGGGGCGCACATGAACCCAGCGGTGACGCTCGCCAACCTGCAAATGGAGCGCATCAGCCCAGCAAATGCTGGTTGGTACATCGTGGCACAGTTCATTGGGGGCACGGCAAGTGTCCTTTTTTTCAAGTGGGCCATGCCTGCATTGGTCGCTTCAAGCTCCGTCAACTACGCCGTCACCGTGCCCGGGGTACACGGCGCTGCGGTCGCTTTTTTGGCCGAATTTGTAATTTCCAGTTTCCTCTTTTTCGCCGTCTTGTGGTGCAGCAATTCGAGGTTTTCGAGGTTCACGGGCTGCTTGGCGGGTACTTTGGTGATGCTGTACATCATCTTCGAAGCACCCCTGTCGGGCATGAGCATGAACCCAGCTCGCACCTTCGCATCCGGTTTTTCAGCGAATTTTTGGACGGGCTGGTGGATTTATTTTACCGCCCCTGTGGCGGGCATGTCGTTGGCGGGGTACGCTTACCGAAAATGGTACCGCCAAGTGCATGACGGCAATTGCCTTTCGATGAAATGCCATTTTTCTGGCGATAAGCACGGCTGCGAAACTTATGAGGTGCTTGGCCCTACGGATTTATTGGAGAAACTACCAAGAATCAATGAAGGACCTGTTTCGGGTTCCTAATTTTCCGCTTCTGTTACCAGTGTAACATCTGGGGGCAAACAAGCCCCATACCTTTGCTTCATCAAATTCAATCAAACTCCACCAACAATTAAAGTTAAATGAAATCTATCCTCATCACTGGCGCAAATGGCAACCTTGGAACCGCAGTAGTCAAAAAATTGCACGAAAAAGGCCATGCAATTTGCGCTACCGTTGGCCGCGGCGAACTGCCGGAAGGATTCGCTGAAATGACCAAGGACGCCCGTAACGTCAACCTCACCGACGAGGCAGCGACCCAACAGTACGTCGAGGAAATCACTCGCCAATATCCTGAAATCAGTGCTGCCGTCCTGCTGGTTGGCGGCTTCGCAATGGGTGGCATCGCCGAAACGGATGGTGCCGCCATTGACAAACAAATCGCCCTAAATTTCAAAACCGCCTATTTCGTGGTGCGGCCTTTGATGGCGCATTTTGAGAAAAATGGCGGCGGGCAAATCATCCTGGTGGGTGCAAGGCCAGCCCTCGATGCAGCTGCTGGAATGGGCATGGTCGCCTACTCGCTCGGCAAGTCGTTGGTGTTCCAATTGGCGGAAATCATCAACGCAGCGGGCAAGGGCAAGCATATAACGGCCACCGTGCTCGTGCCCAGCGTCATTGACACGCCCGCAAACCGCATTGCCTCGTCTGGTGCCGATTTTACGAAGTGGATAAAAGCGGAGGACATCGCCGACACGATTTCATTTGTGCTTTCCGATGCAGGAACGACCTTGCGGGAAAGCGTTTTGAAGGTTTACAATGAAGCATGAAACAGGCCTCGGAGTATAAAAACCGGGCCATACCATCACCAAATAATAAGTTCCAAAATGACAGTCGCATCGCTCAACACGGACGTCCGTTCCGTGAAACTGAAACCCATTTTTCAGCACCCGCCCGTCCAGCAATGGAAGGAGGAGCTTGATTTTTTGCAACTGGAAATCGTGTTTTACAAAAGACTCCTACGCATGGGCCTCCAGAACGGGCAGGCCAGTAAAAAGCAATTGTTGTTCACGCTGTTGGAGGCTTTTTCAAAATATGAGGACGTATTTTTACCAGAAATACGCAATGATATACAAGCGTTTTCTACTCGGTCTATCGGCCAAAACAATGCGGTATTTGCCTGCCAGCAAAAGATGGAGCAGCACAACTTAATGCTGCGGGACATGAAGGCCAAGACTTTTCTGCTCGCTACCGAATTTCAAAAAATCACCCTTTGGTGAATATGAAAACAGACATGAAGCCACTGTTGAACAATGCCATTTCGCTGCTCGAAGACGCCAGGGACTACCTCCAGCGGATGTCCGAAGATGCTTACTTCGAGCCACTGCCGGTGCTTTCTGGTGCGACGGTGGGGCAGCACACCCGGCACTTCATCGAGTTTTTTCAATGCCTTTTTGAGGCGCTGGATGCCCATGAGGACAAGGCGGCAGTGCTGAACTACGACCGCCGTCGCCGGGACCTTCTCATCGAAACGAACCCTCTCCATGCCCTCGTCGTGGTAGAGTCGTTGATGGAACGCCTGCAAACGCTGGCCTTTACGGAGGATATTTACCTTGAATTCACGGACTATGAAATGGGCGGAATATCCCTTTTGCCCACCTCCGTGGAGCGGGAGTTGTTTTACAATATCGAACATACCATCCACCATTTTGCATTGATAAAAATCGGGTTGCGGGTCGTGTCGCCTTGCCTGGAATTGCCAGGTCATTTCGGCATCGCCCCTTCGACCCTTCACAGCAGCCCAGACGTCCAAGCTTAAATGATATTCTGGTTTGAAAACCCGGCCTACGATATGAACACAATCGAAAATATCCTCGAACTCATCGCCCAATCCATCGAATTGGTCAGTGCGGGCATACTTTTGCTGGGGTTTGTCAAGTCGCTGTTTGGGTTCATAAAATCCGAACTTCGCTTGTCAAACGACCATAACCTCTCGACTTTGCGGGTGCAATTGGGAACTTACATTCTGCTCGGCCTCGATTTTTATATCGTTTCCGATATTATCCATTCGATGATAAAGCCGGAAATAAATGAATTGATTAGCTTGGCGCTGATAGTTGTTTTGCGGACTACCATTGGTTTTTTTCTGAGCAAGGAAATTACTGAAATAAAAAAAGATGGTTTGCCGGAAACGCCTTGAAATACAGTATTTATACTTGCTTTGAACGCATTAAATCATGCAAAATGCCCGTAGCAACAATATTCGTTTATACCTTTTATGCCTATTTAATGATAGGTCTATTATTTGCCGCATGGTTCATCCTAAAAGGCGTTGACAAAATTGATGAAAATATGCACGGCACCAACTGGAAACTGCGCATATTGTTGCTGCCCGGTTCGGTTTTGCTTTGGCCATTCTTGCTAAATAAATACCGTTCAAAATTATGACGCCGACACTTAGAAAACATCACCGCACGGCCTGGTTTTTCCTGCTGGGATTCCTGCCCGTACTGTTCTTGGCGGCAATCGCAGTCTTGCCGGAAACAAAGCCAACACCAGCCCCAATAGACGACCAGCCGACCGCACTGCCCGCTGTGTTGAAATCGGGAGAAACGAAGCAGTTTGCTGCCCGCATGCGGGGTGCTGGCAACGAAGAACGCCAACTCGAAATCGAGGTGCTGCGGCCACTGACCAACGCCGCAGCACTGGTTTACCTGACCACCGGACCACAAGCAAGGCCACAGGATGGGATATTGCTCGGCAGCCTCTCCAGCCAAAATATTTACCGTTTCAATATCGGTGAAAATGGCGGCCCTCAGCCAATCATCGTGGTTTTCGACCCCATCAAAAACAGTGTCATTCAAACTATAAAACTCTGAATACCAATTAGTTGGCTATTCATCATTCACCATTTATCATTCATCATTTTTAAATGAGCGTCAACTACGCACCCGTACTTTGGAACCGACAAAAAAAGCTGTACGACCGCCTGATGGCGGGGTTCATGGCGCTGTTCTTGGCGGTTTTCATCGGCCTGCAATTAGCCGTTTACCCCAATATCACGGTGGAAACCCTTATCATCCGGGCGAGCGGTTCCTTGGCTTTCCTGATGCTGCACATCATCCTCTGCATCGGGCCGCTGGCCAGGATTGACCGCCGGTTTTTGCCCTTGCTCTACAACCGCCGCCACCTCGGTGTAACGATGTGCTGTGTTGCGCTGGTGCATGGCATTTTCAACCTCGTGCAGTTCCATTCCCTTGGCAATGTGGACCCATTGATTTCCATGTTCACTTCCAATGTGAACTACGGTTCCATCGGCCGGTTCCCATTCGAAGTTTTTGGCTTCTTCTCCTTGCTTATTTTGATGCTGATGGCAACTACGAGCCATGATTTTTGGCTCAAAAACTTGACGCCGCGCATTTGGAAAACCCTCCACATGATGGTCTATTTTGCTTACGCAATGCTGCTGGCGCACGTGCTGCTCGGCGTCATACAATTGGAAAAATCGCCCGTGCTGATTGGGCTGCTTGCGCTCGGCGCAACGACCGTGGCTGGGTTGCACACCTGGGCCGCTGTTTTGACGAAGCGACAGGACACAGAACCGGAAGCAGGGTTGTTAGAAGGCTTCCACCGGGTCTGCCAGGTGGGAGAGATTGCCGAAAACCGAGCAAAAACGGTGATGGTCGGCGGTGAAAACATCGCCATCTTCAAATACGACGGCAAGCTCTCCGCTGTGAGCAACCTATGCCGTCACCAAAACGGACCACTTGGCGAGGGCAAAATCGTGGACGGCTGCATCACCTGCCCCTGGCACGGCTACCAGTACCTGCCGCACAACGGCCAGTCGCCGCCGCCCTTCACCGAAAAAGTGGAAACCTACGACCTGCGGCTGGAGGGCGATTGGGTGTACGTGAACCCCAAGCCCTACCCCGAAGGCACCGAGCGGCCTCCCTGCAGCATCCACAATACCCTGGAAAAACTATCCAAAATCGCCGAAGCTTATGAAAACGGAAGGCAGTGAATTCTACATCGGATGGCAGCCCGAAGCCCCGGACGGCATTTCCCGCAGGGTGCGACATTTCATCCTCACCGTTTGCATCATCGTGCCAGTGGTCGGGGCGCTGTTGGTGCTGAACCAAGTTGGTTTTGCCGACTCCAGTTTTGAGTATGGCCAGCCGACTGCGCTGTCGGGTGCTTTGGTGAAAACGCCCGCCCCGTTCCTGCAAGTTTTTCGGGGAAAGGACTTGAATGGAAAACCCGTTTACCAGAACATCCTGCTCGTTTCGCCCGGCAAGCATGGGGTAGGCGAGCAGTTGGCTGCCTTTGAGCAAAAGATGGGACGAAGCTTGGAAGGGACCATTGTCAAACTAAAGGGCAACCTCATTTACCACGATGGAAAGACACTGATGGAGGTGGAGGATTGTCTGGAAATGCTTGCTGACAATAAAGGCGTTGGCTTAGAAAACCCGCCAAAACTGCTTGGCGGCGGCGCTTTTATCGGCGAGATTACAGACCCCAAATGCCTGTTTGGGGCGATGAAGCCGGGCTACGGGAAGCCGCACCGTTCCTGTGCCGCTCGCTGTATTGCCGGGGGCATCCCACCTGTTTTGAAAACGCTTTCAACGAATGGGAAAGTGCGGTATTACCTGTTGGCCGGGGAGGATGGCGGGGCGTTGAACGAGGAGGTTTTGCCCTTTGTGGGCGACCAGGTGGTGGTTTGCGGAAGCGTAAAAAAGATGGGGGACTGGCTGGTGATTTTCAAGGATGCGGGAAAGCCGCTCGGCTTGGCACCAGAGGGGCTGGAACTGGGGGTGCCGATGTGCAAGTAGTTACTGACTCGTCGGTGGGCAGTCAAGGTCGAAATTAGTAGACCTTGACTGCCCACTGTCGAACTGCAAACTCACTTCCCAGCGGCCTTCGCAACGGCTTTCTCTAATTCCTCTTCGTCGCCCGGCACGTAGCCATTGTGCTCGAAGATGATGTTGCCGTTTTTGTCGGCCACCAGTGTTTGCGGGATGGTCTGGAAGTTGAAGGCATTGCGCATGTCCTCCTCGTTGCCGGCGAAAATGGTGTACGCCCAACCCTTCGACTCAACGATGCCGGGCACTTTGGGCAGGGCACGCTGGTTGTCAATGGTGATGGCCAGCAGCTCTACGTTGTACTTCTTCTGCCATTCTTCATAGCTCTCCGCAACGGTGTCGAGTTCTTTTTTGCAAGGCGAACACCAAGTAGCCCAAAAATCAATGATAATTACCTTGCCGCTTTTGGCGGCGTATTGTTTGAGGTTGACCACCTGCCCATCCAGGGTCTTCACGTTCACATCTGGCACCGACTTTTGAGCCGAGGCAACCATTGCGAAGCAAAGTAGGATGAACATGGAAATTGTCGTCTGCTTCATATTTTTTCTGTTTGAATGGTGAAAGTTAATATTCTGGAAAACCGTTGGCTACCTTTGTAACCGAAATAGGAGTGCAAAACTACCCCTAAATCCATTGGAAACAATAATTTTTTATATGATTAACCTGCCCTTAACTTGTCTTTGGGCTTTTGTAAATAAAACTGCCAACATGACTTCAAGATTTTGGCTGCCAATCGTGCTTTTGACGCTGTGTTTGCAAGGCGTCCAAGCGCAGGAGACAGAAAACGAACAAACCAATAAAAACCAAGGTCGGCTCTCCGGCAACCTACAGCTCAACGGCAATTTTTTCATGCGGGACTCGCTCATTGGGGCAGCTAACACGCCCCAGTATGACCGCCAGCTCTTTGGCGCCGACTCGTGGGTGAACCTCAACTACCAAAACTGGGGCTTCGACATGGGCCTCCGCTTCGATATGTTCAACAACTCCAACTTGCTGAATCCCACGGGTTCCTTCACGGGCGTGGGCATAGGCCGTTGGTACGTTTCCAAAAAAATCAACAAACTTGGCTTCACGGCTGGGTACATCTACGACATCATCGGCAGTGGCATCATCTTCCGGGCCTACGAGGAGCGGGCATTGGCCATTGACCAAGCGCTTTACGGCTTAAAGACCACCTACGACCTAGCCGAAAACTGGCAGGTGAAGGGCTTTGTGGGCCGCCAAAAACAACAGTTCGATACCTATGCGAGCGTGATTCGGGGCGGGGCCATTGACGGCTTCATCGGCTCCGACTCCGCCAAGGTGACGCTGGCCCCCGGCATCGGCTTGGTGGCCCGCACCCTCGACGACGGCAGTATGAACAACCTCGTGGCAACTTTGAACACTTACACCAAGGCAGACGTGCTGGACATGTTCCCGGATACCCTCGGCCAAGAAGGCCCTGCCTACAATACATACGCCGCTTCATTCTACAACACCCTCACTGCTGGCCCGTTTTCATGGTATTTTGAAGCCGCCCTAAAAACGAAAGAAGTGACTTTCACCCCTTTTCCAGAGCGGATAACCGCCTCTGGCGACACGGTGACTGGCAGGTTCGTCAACAAGCCGGGGAGCGTCATTTACTCAAGCCTCAGTTTTGCCAAAATGGGCCTTGGACTGACCGTGGAGGGCAAGCGCACCGCTTACTTCGACTTCCGCACCCGCCCACAGGAGGTAGGGGTGCGGGGCCTGATGCACTATATTCCGCCCATGACGAGGGTGAACACCTATCGGCTCTTGGCGCGCTATGCCGCCGCCACGCAGTTTGTAGGAGAGCAAGCTTTTCAGGTGGATGCCAGCTATGCAGTGACCAAGAAACTGAGCTTTAGCGCCAATTATTCCCATATTGACAACCTTGATGGCCTAAAGCTCTACCGGGAGTTTTTGACCGAAATCTATTTCAAGTACAAGAAGAAATGGACCCTCACGACTGGAGTGCAGCTACAAAACTATAATTTGGATGTCTATTTTGGCAAACCAGGCGCTGCCCCTGCCAAGACGGTCACGCCCTATTTTGACTTCCTGTACAAGTTCAACCCAAAGACCTCCATCCGCTTTGAATCACAGTATATGAGCATGGGCAAGGTCTCAACGGCTGGCCACGAAGACCGACCCGACTATGGCAGTTGGGTGTTTGGCTTGGTCGAGTTTACCTTGGCCCCGCATTGGGCCATCACCCTCTCCGACATGTACAACAATGCCCCCGGCAAGGAGTCGCCATCTGACCCAAAAACTGGCGAAAAAGAAAAAATCCATTACCCCCGTTTCGATGTTTACTACACGCACAAGGCCAACCGCCTTTCATTGAGTTATGTAAAACAGGTGCAAGGCGTTGTCTGCTCCGGTGGTATCTGTAGGTTGGAGCCAGCGTTCAGCGGCGTGAAAATGTCTGTCAATTCGACGTTTTAGATGGCTTCATTGTTTCATTGTTTCATGGCTTCATTGATTCATTGTTGCCCACATGACGTCTTCTATTGCAGATGGCTATGAAGCCATGAAACCATGAAACCATGAAGCCATGAAGCCATGAAACCATGAAACCATGAAACCATTCATCAATACCTTCAATCATGAAAAAACATCTCCTGCTTTTAGCATCCGCTATTTTCTTCCTAACGGCTTGCAAGGAAATTTCGCCCGTAGTGACTGGTTCCATGGGCGGCGAAGTGATCATCAGCCCCGTGGAAGACCAAAAGCGCCAAGTCATCATCGAGGAGTTCACGGGGGTGCGTTGCGTACAATGCCCAGCTGGTTCAGCAGCCATCCAAGACCTGCTGGGACAGCACAACGAACGGCTCGTGGCAGTTTCCATCCATGCTGGGGGCTTTGCGCCGCCTTACGCTGCCAGCCTTTATGATTTCCGAACGGACGAGGGCACCCAACTCATCAACTACCTCGGCCAGCCTTTTGGGTTTCCCTCGGCGGTGGTGAACCGCAAGCTTTACTCCAACCAATTTGACCTACAGCTGGACCAGGGCGACTGGGCAGGTTACATAGCCTCCGAACTGGAGATTGCGCCAAAGGTGCGCATCAATATTGAACCCGAATTCAATGCGGGCAGCCGGGAACTCAAGGCCAAGGTGACGCTCTATGTGGACGAGGCCATCAGCGACCCCGATGTGCATCTTAGCATCATGATCACGGAAAGTGAAATCCATGATGTGCAGATAACACCTTCCGGCTCTGTACCCGACTATCCCCACCGCCATGCGCTTCGGGGCATGCTGACGAACTACGATGGCGACCGTATCACGGAAACGCTTTCTGCTGGCGCAATTATCGAGAAGTCTTTCAGCTTCACCATGTCTGCCGGCTGGAAGGAAGAGAACTGCGAAATCGTGGCTTTCGTTAGCCTTGCTGGCACGAACAAGGACGTGTTGCAGGCGCACCAAGTGCATGTAATTGAGTAAAATATGGCAAAAGCAAACCGCTTCAGCCGCAAAAAAATAAAAGAACCCGATGACCTCGGCTTCGGGAACCGCATCACCGGGGAACGGGACAGGCTCATTGCAAAGGATGGCAGCTTCAATGTGGAGCGGGTTGGCCTGAAAACCAAAAGCCCCTACCAGGACTTGGTGGAGATGACTTGGGGGAAGTTCTTCCGGTTAGTCATAGCCTATTTTATAGGGGTAAATGCGCTCTTCGCGATACTGCTCACACTGATTGGTGTCAACTGCCTTTCAGGCCTTAAACCGGGCCACTGGCTCGAAAACTTTGCAAATGCTTGGTTCTTCAGCGTTCAGACCTTCACCACCGTTGGTTATGGTAGTATAAGCCCCGCTTGTATTTCCACCAATTTTGTAGCTGCGCTAATAGCCCTATTTGGCCTTATGTCGGCAGCATTGGCCACAGGGCTGTTGTTCGCCCGTTTTTCAAAGCCCACCTCCCAGCTTATTTTTAGCAAAAATGCCATCATCACGCCGTTCCAGGGCGGCACCAGCTTCCAGTTCCGCATCGCCAACGCCCGAAACAGCCGCCTCATCAACCTCAGCGTCACCCTTACCATGTCATGGGTGGATAGGCTGCCCGACGGCACGCCGTTGCGCCGCTTTTCCCGACTTAAACTGGAGCGGGAAGCAGTTGTGATGCTACCGTTGAACTGGAACATCGTACATCCCATTGATGAAGAAAGCCCGCTATTTGAGCGGACGCCAGCGGAGATAAAGGAAATGAACGTGGAGGTAATCGTGCTGATAGAGGCTTTTGATGAAACGTTTTCGCAGACCATTTTCGCCAACGGCTCCTATTGCGACGAGGAGTTTCTTTACGGTGTAAAATGGAAGCCCATGTACTACCCCGACCCCGATGGCAGCGGCAAGACGATTTTGGATTTGTCGGTCATTGATGAGGTGGTGATATTGTGAGCAGGTATTTATAGCTAAAAAGCCTTACTGTGCAGCCTTGTAGATGGCGTTGAGCAAACCCTCCTTTTTATCTACTTTATTCAATCAATAGTCCATGCAGAAAATGAGAATCAGGCATAATTGACTGCCCCAAAACCCAAGGCTTTCTGCACGGCAGGATGATTTAAGTCAAACTTAGCTTCTGAGCTAAGTTGCTCGAAAAGCCATTCG
>JANPLH010000545.1:0-12428 GCA_031426435.1 Saprospiraceae bacterium
CCACGTCGAGGTTCATGTTGACGTGGTTGAAGGTCTTTAGGATATTGCTAACCCGGCCCCGCTGGTAATAGTCATAGACGCCGTTGAGCACTACGTCTTTCACCCGCATTGGCTCCGGCGAACTGACGATGCCGACCATCCCATTGGCGACAGTGACACCAAAATAGTTGGCGGGGTTGATGTCACGGGCGGTGACGTGCCAAGCATCTTGGGCAAGGGAAGAGGAGTTAGGGAGGATGGATGAAAGTGCTAACAGCAGCGCAAATCTCAGGTATTTCATGACCGTTTTTTTTAAATGATGGGCAAGGATAAGCATAAGCTGGGTTTTTAAGTGACAAATCTTTTCTTCATTTGATGTGTTCTTGGTGGACTTTTTTATCCATAAATTATTGGGTTATCATGTCGAATCAAAAATCCGTTCAGCAAATCTTCCCACCCGTCCCCCCGCACATGGTCGGCGATGGGTTCCGGGTACATAATTTCTTCCCAAGTGGCTACGATACGGGACTCTACCGCATGAGTCCCTTCTTTCTGTTGGACTATGGCTCCAAGATTGAGTTCCCGCCATCGGATACGCCAAGGGGCGTTGGTGTTCACCCACACCGGGGCTTTGAGACCGTCACCATTGCCTTTCGGGGCATGGTGGCCCACCATGACAGCACGGGCAACAGCGGCGTCATCGGCGAGGGCGACGTGCAGTGGATGACGGCGGGCAGTGGCATCCTGCACAAGGAATACCACGAGGAGAGCTATAGCAAACAAGGTGGCCCGTTTCAGATGGTGCAGCTTTGGGTCAATTTGCCTGCAAAGGATAAAATGACGCCCCCTAAATACCAAGCCATCGAGCGTAGGCAAATGGGCAAATACGAACTGCCCGAACAGGGTGGGGTAGTGGAAGTAATCGCTGGTGAATTCAATGGCGTGAAAGGCCCAGCAACTACATTTACCCCTATGAACGTCTATGTCGGAAGGTTAAATGCTGGCGCAAAGCTACCCATTTCACTCCCTGAAAAATACAACACGGGCCTTTTGGTAACCGAAGGCAGCCTCCGCATCAATGGCTCCAACGACGTGGCCACGGACCATTTCGCTCTCTTTAAAAACGATGGTTCGGACATTCAGGTGGAGACTGAAAATGGAGCGGTTTTCTTGCTCCTCAGCGGCGAACCCATCAATGAAACGCTGGTGCCTTATGGCCCATTTTTGATGAATACCAAAGCGGAAATCATGCAGGCCTTTGATGACTTCAAGAGCGGCAAGTTCGGGGTGTTGGAGGATTGACAATTGGTGCCAAAAATGCAAACAGCCATGTTAGAGTTTCGGAACTCTAACATGGCTGTTTGCATTTTTGGCAGTGCCGAAAGATTAAACCCTCCCCTTTGGCAGTGGCTTACCACTTGCCGCTGCCGCTGCTTTATCACGGAAAGCTTTCTTGCGCTTGCCTTTCACAGTAGCCGCTTTTTTGGCAGCTTCATAGCCATTGACAGCCCCACCAGTGACGCATAGGTTGGTGAAGGGGACGATTTTCTCCTCGTCGCCGGGCACTTTCACTTTGGCGTTGGCGCTCATGGTGGTACTGCCCATCATTACGTCCTTTATTTGCTCGGCACTGAGGTCGGGGTAGTAGCTGCGCAATGTTGCTGCCACGCCAGCCACCACGGGCGAAGCCATGCTCGTTCCATCGAAGCGGGCATAGCCGCCGTCGGGGATGGTCGAGTAGATGTCAACACCAGGAGCGAAAAGGTCAACGTTTTCTTTGCCATAGTTGGAGAAAGTAGCGGCCATGTCCTCGCCGTTCTGCCAGCTAAGGGCACCTACTTCTACCCAGTTTTTCGCCTTTTTGGGTGAAAACAGGCCTTTCTTCTGAAACTTGTCATTTGGAAAATTGTCCGTCTCGTCGTTGTTCTGGTGCGAGTTGCCAGCGGCATGTACGAGCAGTACGTCGTTTTTCATGGCATATTTCACGGCCTTGTCCACGGCCTCTTTGTCCCAAGAATAGCCTTTTCCAAAGCTCATGTTGATGACCGAAGCGCCATTGTCCACGGCATAAATGATGGCGTTGGCCACGTCTTTGTCCCGCTCGTCGCCGTCGGGTACGCAGCGGATGGCCATGATTTTCACGTTGTTGGCGATGCCGTCCATGCCCGTGTCGTTGTTGCGGCTTGCCGCAATGATGCCCGCAACGTGGGTGCCGTGGCTGGCGTCTGGGCCTTTCACGTCGTTGTTGCCATAGTTGCGTTGGTAGCTATCGGCGTAGTTGTCGCCGACCACCGAGCGGCCATCGAAGTTAACGTCGTACTGGTACTCCGCTTGGGTGGAGAAATAGTCAACGCCCTCTTGAATTTGGTCTTTGATTTCTTTGGAGGTTGCGCCTTCTCCCAACATGCCCATCATGATTTGGGCAGCCCGGTTGAGGTTGGCATCGTCCGATTTGAATTTTTCAAGGTCTTCCACCGTAATTTCAGCCTTGCCAATTTTCTTCTCCAACGATTTCATGGCATCCAGGATGCCGCTGTAAAGCTGCAGGTTATTGGCAGCTTCCGATTGCTGCTTGGTAACGGTCTCTTCCATTTCCTTGTACTTGGCAAACTCCTTTTTGTCCTTGCCAGAAAGTTTGTTGGCATCAACATTCTTGTATTTTTTCTGGTACTTGGCCACAAGGCGAGTAATTTCCAATTGATCCTTCCCCACGTTTTTGCCGTCTTTGCCGCCGATGAAGTTCCAGCCATAGACATCGTCCACATAGCCGTTCTTGTCGTCGTCAACTTTGTTGCCGGGTATTTCGCCGGGATTAGTCCACATCACATCTTTGAGGTCTTCGTGCAGCGGGTCCACGCCGCCATCAATCACGGCAACCACTACGGTTTCCGACTTCTTGTTGGACAAAACTTCATTGTACATCTTGTTGGCGCTGACGCCAAAATAACCGTCCTTCATTTTGTCGAGGTGCTGCCAGTTTTCAGGGGGAGCCGAAAGTTGGGCAATACCGAGGAATGGCAAGGCCAAAATGGCTGCCAGCATCATGGATTTTATCTTCATGTTCTTTTTATTGATGATTTTTTTTGAATAAGTTTGCAAAAATAGCACGATGGTGCATGAAATCAGGAGGTGAACGCAGGATTTTCAAAAACGTTGAAATTAAGCTGTCAGAAAACGCTTAAAAAGCTCCTAAATTTCATGGCACGGGGAAAAGGACAAAGAAAGAATGCGAAGGTGGCAGAGAGCGGATGGTTACATGGCTTCATTATTTTATGGCTTCATTGTTTTGTGGGTGTGGCCGATTTGGATATGGATTTTTGAAAAGGAAAAGGGTAATGTCAAAAAAAAACGCCCCGTTTGGGGCGTCGAGTGTTTGTACATAGTTCGTTAAAAAAAAAGTGCAAACTGGCTCCGAGGAGCCGATATGGGAGGATGGCACGAAGCCACCCTCCCAATATTTCTTAGTGGCTCAATGTTGTACCACTATTTTCTGCGTCACGATGCCCGATTCATTTTGGAGTTGGGCCAAATACAAGCCATTTGAAAACTGGCTGGCGTCGAAGGAAATGCTGTTTTCCCCAGCCACGATGTTCACCTGCATATGCTCCATGCGCTGGCCGAGCAAATCTACCAACTGAAACTGAAACTGACCTGCTATCTGTGAATTTATTTTAATTTGAGCAGGACCAAATATTGGGTTCGGCACGGTTTGGATGCTGACTTGTTTGGCCAATTCGCTAATGCCAGTGGCCGCACAAGGGTCGTTTGCATTGGCGTTTACATAAATGGTGTATTTGCCAGGCGCAAGGTTGGCGTCCGGGAAGTTGATGGGCAGGCCAAAAGATGAGCCGTTAACGTAAGCAAAACCACCAATATTGAGGTCATATCCACCTGGTGCATTGGCATTGGTGGGTATGCCAAACAGTTTGGCGCAGCCGATGGTGTTCTGTACAAAATGGCAGTTGGGAGGCTCGCAAGCATAACCTATGCCGACCGGCAGCCCTGTCACGGAGGTAACCACGACTGAATCGAGCGGGAAGCTAAGGCCTTGATAGGTCAAAGTGTCGTTGACGACGATGGTCAGCGTGAACTCGAAAGGCTGGCCGATAACTGCACATTCGGTGATACCACCATCAGGGCTAAGTGCAGCATCGTAAGGCTTCGGATAAACCCCTGCCGTTGAATCGGCGTAGGATATGTCAGGCTCGCAGCTTTGGGCGGCGAGGAAATTTGCGCAAGCGCAAAGGCATAAGGCGAGTAGTAATCTTGTCATACAGGTAATTGTTTTTGTTGAAAAATGAGCAAAGTCTTCGGCGAAATTACGAAGTCGCAACTGCTTACAGTTGCAAAACTCACAAACTTCCACGACTTCCTTGAGTAGGATACCGCTAATTAATTTTTGGACGCATTTTTTGGGCATTCACTATTTTTGCCGCCAATCCACACGGCTGTTCCCAAAATATGGAATGGCGCTATTTGCCCACTCTTTCGTTGCGCCTAAAACTGGTGTCGCAACCGCAAGCTGCACAGAGAACATTTCCCAAGAGAGAAATTTGACGGAATTGCCTAAAATTGCTTGGCATTTTTTGTGGGAGGTTTAAGAGGTTTATGGGGTTTAGGGTTTAGTTCGGAACTGTAGCTAAACTTCCTTAACCCACTAAACATTCTAAACCTTCCCAACCTCCACCACAACATTGTTTATGAACAGCATCAAATCTACCCTTGTGGCCGTGTTGGCCATTTCCTTTTCCTTTGTTTTTGGTCAAAAAGCCACCCTTACCGGTCTGCTCACCGATGCTAGCAATGGCGAGCCATTGGTCTCTGCTACCGTGCAAGCTGGCGAAACCGGTACCATCACCGACCTCGATGGCCGCTATGAACTACTGCTCGACCCAGGCACCTACGAGGTCGTTTTTAGCTTTGTCGGTCTCGAAACAAGGCAAGAATCCATTACGCTGAAGGCTGCCGAGACCCGCCAGTTCGACATAGCGTTGAACGAAAACACCAACATCCTGAGTACCGCCACCGTGACCAGTGGCAAGCACGAAAAGGCCTTGGGCGAGGTGACGGTTTCGCTCGACGTGCTGAAACCCAACCTCATCCAAAACACCAACCAGACCAGCCTTAGTGGCCTGCTCGACAAAGTGCCTGGCGTCAACCTCGTGGGCGACCAAGCCAATATCAGGGGCGGTTCCGGCTTCAGCTACGGCGCTGGCAGCCGGGTACTGCTGCTCGTGGACGACATGCCCATCATGCAGGCTGATGCGGGCTACCCGCAGTGGGAGGACGTGCCGCTGGAGAACATCGAACAGGTTGAAGTGGTGAAGGGCGCTGCCTCAGCACTCTACGGCTCATCGGCGATGAACGGTATCATCAACGTGCGCACGGCCTATGCCAAGGCCAAGCCAGAGACCAAGTTTTCCCCCTTTCTGCTTGTTTACGATGCTCCCAAAAACAAAGCAGCCAAGTGGTGGAACACACCTCGTTATGCCACTGGTGGCAGTGCCGTTCATAGGCAGAAATTTGGGAACTTGGATGTAGTGCTGGGCGGCAATTACTACCGCCAAGAGAGTGTCAACGACAGCAGCTGGAGCCGCAGGGCCCGAATCAATATTAGCACCCGTTACCGTATCACCGACCGACTTTCGGTGGGTCTAAACACCAATTTCAACAGGACAGAGGGTTCTTCGTTTTTCTTCTGGGGAGGCATAGACAGCCTGATATTTCGACCCGGTACCGCTGTTTCCGAAGGGAAAAACCTACGATTCAACATTGACCCATATATCACTTACTACGACAAATCAAATAACCGGCACAAGTTGCAGTCCCGTTTTTTCAACGTAAAAAACAATACTGGAACTTCAGAGGCCGACCAGTCGAACCGTTCGGAAGTGAAGTATGCCGAGTATCAGTTCCAACGTAAAATGGAACGCATCGGTCTGGTAATGTCGGCTGGGGCGGTTTACATTGGTACGGTGGTCAGGGCGCCGCTTTATGGTGACACTACTTTCACCAGCCGGAACATGGCGGGCTACCTGCAATTGGACAAAAAGTTTTTTGACAAACTGAACGTTTCTGGTGGGTTCCGGTATGAGGACAATCGGGTAGAGACCCCCGAAATCATTGAATACAAACTAAAGGAGGTGATAGTGAGGCGAGACACCGTGCCGGGCGGCGAAATCAAGGAATCTAAGCCTGTGTTTCGCTTGGGAGCGAGCTATGAACTGGGACGGGCCACCTTTCTTCGGGCATCGTGGGGGCAAGGCTACCGCTTTCCGAGCATCGCCGAGAAGTTCATTTATACCTTGTTTGGCGGCACGCCCATCCTGCCAAATGTCAAGTTGACCTCCGAAACGGGTTGGTCATCGGAAATAGGCTTGCGGCAGGGCTTCAAATTGGGAGGGTTTAGTGGCTTCCTCGACCTTGCTGGCTTTATCAGTGAATACCAGGACATGATGGAATTCAATGTCATTTTTCAAGGGTTCCAGGCTGCCTTTCAATCGCAAAATGTTGGCAACACCCGCATCAAAGGCTGGGAGGCCAGCATAACGGGACGAGGTGATTTGTTCGGTTTGGAAACCACTGTGCTAGCAGGCTATACTTATGTTGACCCAAGGTTCCAGGAATGGGCACCGCTGGACTCTATCAAAAACGGTTCAGCTGCCTTTCGTATGACGGATGCCTTTCGCAATGGCGTCAACTCCTCTATTTGCTCGGCAGGCAACTCCTGCGAAAACATCTTGAAATACCGTTACAAGCACACCGCAAAGGTGGACATTGAATCACGGGCGGGCGATTTTTCTTTTGGCATCAGCGCCATCTACAACAGCTTTATGAAGAACATTGACGAGATTTTCGAGGCTTTGGTAGTGCCCGGCCTGCGTCAATATCGCAAGGAAAACAACAAGGGTGACTTAGTGCTTGGTGCCCGTACAGCCTACTTTCCCAACAACAACCTAAAGCTCTCATTCATCGTTGGCAACCTGACCAACGAGGAATGGGTGGCCCGGCCCGGCAAGGTCGAGGCTACAAGGAACTACACGTTGCGGGTAGATTATAGTTTTTAGAAAAGAACTAACATCGGTGAGGTTCAAAACCTCGCCGATGTTG
This sequence comes from Saprospiraceae bacterium, assembly GCA_031426435.1. GTDB lineage: Bacteria > Bacteroidota > Bacteroidia > Chitinophagales > Saprospiraceae > UBA6168. Next base: position 7,090 of record JANPLH010000545.1, read on the forward strand.
AAATTTCAATTTTGCCTATTTTTGGCCTCCAATTAAAATAGGCCAAATTATGAAGCACCTGACCGAATTCCAGCAAGCCATCCGCCAAGGCATCCCCGACCAACTGCCTGCCCCGAAGCCTTACGACCCCGCCATTTCCCATGCCCCAAAACGGGTCATCGAGGACGTTTTATCCAAAGAAGAAAAGAAGCTCGCCGTGCGCAATGCGCTGCGCTATTTTGATAAAAAGCACCACGCCGTGCTTGCCCCAGAGTTTTTCGAGGAACTCAACACCTACGGGCGCATTTACATGTACCGCTTTCGCCCCGATTACGAAATGTACGCCCGGCCTATCGTTGAGTACCCAGCCAAGTGCCAGCAGGCGGCGGCCATCATGCTCATGGTGCAGAACAACCTCGACCCCACCGTTGCGAAGCACCCCCACGAACTCATCACCTACGGCGGCAACGGGGCCGTCTTCCAGAACTGGGCGCAGTACCTGCTGACGATGCAGTACCTCTCACAAATGACGGAGAAACAGACACTTGCGATGTACAGTGGGCATCCAATGGGCGTTTTTCCATCGCATCGGGATGCCCCACGGGTCGTCGTGACGAACGGCATGATGATTCCCAACTACTCCAAAAAAGAAGATTGGAACAAATACAACGCCCTCGGCGTCACGCAGTATGGCCAGATGACGGCGGGGTCGTTCATGTACATCGGGCCGCAGGGCATCGTGCATGGTACGACCATCACATTGTTGAATGCGGGTCGCTTGCGCAATTTGGGGGTTGATAACCTGCGAGGAAATATCTTCGTGACGAGCGGCCTCGGAGGAATGTCAGGTGCACAGGCGAAGGCAGCTGTCATCACTGGAGCGGTCGGCGTACTGGCCGAGGTGGACGACAAGACGACCGAGCAGCGCATCACAGATGGTTATATCCTTCGGGAAAACGTGTATCGTGACCTTGATTTGCTCATCCAACGCATCGAAGCGTGTCGGGCAGCGGGCACAGCCATCGCCCTCATTTACGCTGGCAACATGGTGGATTTACTGGAGAAGATGGTGGAAAAGAACACCAAGGTCGAACTCCTGAGCGACCAGACCAGCCTGCACAATATTGACGACCTTGGCTACTGTCCAGCGGGCTATACTTTCGAGGAAGCCAAGCAATTGCTGGATTCCGACAAGCCCCGGTTCATGGACGAGGTGCGCAAAACGCTCATCCGCCATGCCAACGCCGTGAACACAATGGCTGAGCATGGCACCTATTTTTGGGATTACGGCAATGCCTTTCTGCTCGAAGCGGGAAAGGCTGGTGCAGATGTTTTTAAAAACAAAGTAACAGGCGAATATAAGTACCCCAGTTACGTGGAAGACATCATGGGGCCGATGTGTTTCGACTATGGTTTTGGGCCATTCCGGTGGGTCTGCTGTTCTGGAGATAAATCGGATTTGGAAAAAACGGATGCCATCGCCGCACGGGTGTTGGAGGAAATCATGGCCACTGCCCCCGCCGAAATCCAAGGTCAACTCAACGACAATATCATTTGGATAAAAAACGCCGACCGTGACCTGCCCATCGTCGGCTCGAAGTCCCGCATCCTCTATGCCGATGCCGAGGGCCGGGTGAAAATCGCCGAGGCGTTCAACCAAGCCATTGCCAGTGGAGAACTGGCCGGCCCGGTGGTGCTGGGCCGTGACCACCACGACGTTAGCGGCACGGATTCGCCCTTCCGGGAAACCTCGAACATCTACGACGGTAGCCGCTTCACCGCCGACATGGCCGTGCAGAACGTCATCGGTGACAGTTTCAGGGGCGCTACTTGGGTCAGCTTGCACAACGGCGGCGGGGTAGGCTGGGGCGAGGTCATCAACGGCGGCTTCGGCATGCTGCTCGATGGATCAAAGGCAGCCAGTCAGCGCTTACATTCCATGCTTTTCTGGGATGTGAACAACGGCATTGCCCGCCGCAGCTGGGCACGGAACGAGGAGGCGATTTTTGCCATCAAACGGGAAATGAAACGGACGCCGGGGCTGGTGGTGACACTGCCGAACTTGGTGGAGGATGGGTTGATGGATGAGTTGTAAAATACAAAAGCCCTTGAAAATCAACGACTTTCAAGGGCTTTTAACCAAGTTCGCTTGGCTATTTTATATGAAAAACAAGGCTGTTAATTTGCCTCAAGTTTTCCGTCCCTTCTACATCTGCCATTACTTTTTCGAAGTAAAAACGGTCGCCAGAAGTAGCACTATTAATCAGTGATTTTGCCTTTTCATTGAAATCGGCAGACTTCACAATTACCTCCGCTGGGTCGCCTACTTTCGGTACCCTGATGAGGTTGTAGCTGACGATTTCGATAGTTAATTCGCCTTTATAACCTCCGGCTTCAAGCCCGAGTCCAAAGGCTTTTTTAAAATCATCAGGCGTTATTTCGCCGTTACTTAGGACTAAACCATTCTCAAACTTCAACGTTGCCAGTGGGTCCGGTATCCGCTTAACCTCAAAGTCAAAGTTCTGGTACTTGAAGCCTTCACCATGCACGGTTAAAGTTGTTTTTCCAGAATAGTGGAAACCAAGTTTGAACATGCCATTGTCCAGCTTTTCAATGTCAACCCCATCACTGCCAATGTAGATGTTTTCGCTGGGGATGCCCGGCACAGTCACCTGCACCCAGTTTTCTACCCCGATAAAAAGGGCATCGCTCTTTAGTAGCTTCAGGCTAACTTCTTGGGCATTCAAAGCAGTGCTGAAAAAAAGCGCAATTGCCAGAAATGCGACAGTTTGCAAGGTTTTTAAAAGGCCATTGTTGGTGTTTATGAACTTCATTTTTTCAATTTTTATTAGTAAAACAACATCAAAATGAGGCATTTGTGTCAAAGTTACAGATTAAGGGCGCAATTTAATAAATCCCCCGTCCAATGGGAAATCGCAACCCGTGATAAAAGCTGCTTCATCGGAACAGAGGAACAGCGCCAGGTTGGCCACCTCATCTGGTGTGCCCATGCGCCCGATGGGTTGCGTCTTCGCCAATTTTGCGAACATCTCCGCCTCGTGACCGGGGTAGTTTTTGGCCAAAAAGCCATCCACGAAGGGTGTATGGATGCGGGCGGGCGAGATGCAGTTGCAGCGGATATTGCTTTGCAAATAGTCCATCGCCACGCTGAGGGTCATGGTCAGCACGGCGCCTTTGGTCATCGAATAGGCGAAACGGTCGGGGATGCCCACCGATGCCACGATGCTGGCCATGTTCAGGATGACACCGCCGCCATTTTGCTTGAAAAAAGGCACGACGCTGTGCATGGAATTATAGACGCCTTTCACGTTCACCCGGTACATCCGGTCGAGGTCTTCCTCCGAGGTTTTCTCCAAATTGCCCACGAAGCCGATGCCCGCATTGCAGACGAGGATGTCCACAACATGCTGACTGTGAATAGTTTGCGAAATGTCGGCTACCTGCTGATAGTTGCTCACGTCGCATGCATGGGCTGTGGCCTGACCTCCTTCCGAGCGGATTTCAGCGGCGGCGTTTTCGGCTTCTTCCGGTTTCAAATCGAGCAGATGGACGTACGCCCCCTCCATTGCGAAGCGCCGTGAAATGGCCAGCCCAATGCCGCTGGCACCCCCTGTGACGATGGCTGTTTTGTTTTCGAGTCGTTTCATAAGAATCAAGGAGGATAGGACACTGATTCAACAGATTAAACTGATGGAAACTGATTTTTAAGTGGGGATAAATCAGTGTAAAGCAATCAAATCAGTTCCATCTGCGTCCCATCCTATTTCAGTTCAAAAATCCTTTCCATCAGCACCCATTTCTCCCCCTCCTTCGCCCAAGGCAGCGGCTGTTGGAACTTCCACATCAGCTCCTCCCAAGCCTGTACCCTTGGATTGGCGGCATCGGCGTCGGACTTTTTTTCAAAGGAAAAATCGTCGTTGGCTTCCATTACCATGAACAGGCGGTTGCCCGTCCGGTAAATATCCAGGCTTGTAATGCCATCCGACTTGATGCGCTCCAGAATCTCCGGCCAGACGCCGCCGGGGGCATGCCAGCGCTCGTATTCTGCGATGAGGGCCGGGTCGTCTTTGAGGTCGAGGGCGAAGTGGTATTTCATTTTTGAGAATTTAGACCATAGAATTTAGACTTTAGATGGGGACTGCAAGCTGGTACAATGCGGGTCTAATGTCTAAAATCTATGGTCTATTTTTCTAAAAGAATCGGGCAGTTTTCGAGGTCAATATTGTACTTGCTCGTCTTGCATGCCTTGTAAAGCCTTACCTTTTTCACGCCTTCGTCATCGCCAATGCGAATATTGAAAACGCAGTCTGTGCTCTCATATTCATAAACATTGGAGACATATTCGGTGCCGGAAACCAGGTCCTCATCGGTCTCGGCAGCGAGAATAAAACCTGGGTTCAAGTCCGATTTGCCGCTTAGTTGTTCGACAGTCTGGCGTCCTTTGCGCAGCTCAAAATTGAAGTCGAGGGTGGTGTAATTTGCCATTGAAACATCCAATGAATACAGGTAGCCGCCCTTGCTAGCGACGAAGTTGGTCCAGTTGCCTTTTTTTAATGGAATGGGAAAAATGAAGGTATCCCTTTGCTCCAAAATGATAAAACTGTCCACTAGTTCAATATTTTTGGCGAGGTTGGCGTAGGTCAGTTTTTTCAAAAAATCGGCGGAATAGTCGAGGTCGTTTGCCATTTTGATTTTGGCGGGCTTCACGTTACTGGGGGCGGCTTCTGCTGCTTCTTTTGCTGGCGCAATGGCTTCCTCGCCCAACAGCACGGTATCCGTCAATAGCGAGTCAAGGGCAGGAGTGCTGTGCTGTTGGTTTTCAGGCAAGCCACCGCTGCATGAGGGTAGGAGCAGAATGCCCATTGCGGAGCAAAAAATAAAAAGGCAAAACGATGTTTTTTTCATAACCAATTGTGGCCGCCCAATTCATTAGGCAGGCAGATAAAACGAAACGACCTGCCCAATGAATTGGGCTGCAACAGGGATTTAAGCCAACTGCGAACCCCTGAAGCCATACCATGCGATGTACGCAAACATGAACGTCGGCAAGATGAATGCCGTGGCCATGCTGGTTTGGTCGGCAATATAACCCATAATTGGTGGGAACACTGCACCGCCCACAATACCCATGATGATGTAAGAAGAGCCGTTCTTGGTCAGGCTGCCAAGGTCTTTTACCCCCAATGCAAAAATGGTCGGGAAGGTGATGCTCTGAAACAGGTAGAACAGCATTAGCGCCCCGACGGATACCTTGCCGAAATGCCCAGTGACTATTAGCAAGAGCGCCACAATGGAGACGCAATAGTAGCCAAGCATTTTGTTTGGTTTGATGTACTTCA
>JANPLH010000546.1:0-11026 GCA_031426435.1 Saprospiraceae bacterium
TGCCGAAATCAAGGATAATCCGAGCTTCCCAAAACAGTTTCAAGGAAAAACCATTTATAAAGATGGTCAATACGTGTCGGTGGGTGTCATCAAAGGAGGTGCAAGGGACAGGGAGCACCAAGTGGACGCTATTTCAGGCGCTACCATCACTTCGGCAGGCGTTCACGACATGATGGCCAATGGATTGAGGCCGTATTTGCCTTATTTTGAATCATTGAAAAAGAAATGATTGCTGGATTGCTGGATTGTTAAATTGTTGCACGAATAACGACAACAACCCACAACAATCAAGCAATTCAACAATCCCTACAATTAAAAAAGTCATGGCTGAAACTATTGTTTCCCCCGAAGTTCAAGAGGAAAAAGAAGAGTGGTTTGGCAAAAAAGAGCGCAAACTTCTCATAGACCCGATTGACAACGACAACCCCGTGACGGTGCAAATCCTCGGTGTGTGTTCGGCCTTGGCCGTTACCACCATGGTGGAACCTGCGCTTATCATGGCTGTCAGCGTTACCCTGGTCACTGGCTTTTCCAACCTCGTTATTTCGTTGCTCCGCAAAGGCATACCCAAGCAGATTCGTATGATTGTCCAACTGGTGGTCATCGCCTTCTTGGTAACAGTTGTTGAGCAAGTGCTCAAAGCATACAACTATGAAGTTTGGAACAAGCTGTCGGTCTTCATTGGTCTTATCATCACAAACTGCATCGTAATGGGCCGATTGGAGGCTTATGCCATGGCCAACAAGCCTTGGCGCTCCTTCCTTGACGGCATCGGCAACGGCGCTGGCTATGGTCTTATCCTCATCATAATCGCCATTATTCGAGAAATCACAGGCAAGGGTGCCCTCATGGGCTTCAAGATAATTGGCCCAAGCCCTGAATACCTTGTCAATACCCAGACCAGTGCCTTATTCGGCTGGTACCAACCGAATGGCTTGATGGTACTGCCAGCCTCGGCTTTGTTCCTTGTAGCTATTCTTATCTGGATACAGCGCAGCCGCAACCGCAAACTCGTTGACGTTTCATAAATCAGGGATGAGAGACGAGGGATGAGGGATGCAGTGCGTCCAAATCATCCCTCATCGCTTATCCCTCATCCTTTAAAAAAATGGGCGACTTACTAAATATCTTTTTCAAATCTGCCTTTATCGAGAACATGGTACTATCCTATTTCATTGGGATGTGTTCGTTCTTGGCGGTTTCCAAGTCGGTGAAAACAGCCGTTGGTTTGGGTGGTGCAGTCATTTTCGTGTTGGCCTTGACGGTACCACTGAACTGGCTCATCAGCGAACCAATCCTGGGTGCGAACGGCATCTTTGGCACCGACCTGACCTTCTTGCGCTTCATTCTTTTCATCGCAACTATCGCAGCCTCGGTACAGTTGGTGGAAATGGCCGTGGAGAAATACTCGCCATCGCTCTACAATGCCTTGGGTATCTTTCTTCCGCTTATCACAGTGAACTGCGCCATTCTTGCAGCGGCATTGTTCATGGTGGCCAGGGAATACAATTTTGCGGAAGCAACGGTTTATGGAATCGGTTCTGGCATTGGTTGGGCAATAGCCATCATCGTCATGGCGGCTATTCGTGAAAAAATCAGGTATTCCAACGTGCCAGCACCCTTGAGGGGCCTTGGCATCGCCTTCATCCTTACAGGGCTGATGGGTATTGCCTTTATGAGCTTGATGGGGATTAACCCCGCTAATTATTTGAATTGAAAAAAAGTGATTGGTGATTGGTGACTGGTGATTGGGCTTCCTGACCACCAGTCACCAGTCACCAATCACCAATTACAAACACAATGGTTTTCCTTTTCGATGTAATGTTTGTGCTCTACGGGGCAGTGATATTCACGGTCATCATTCTATTGCTGACGTTTGGCTTGTTGGTGGCACAGAAGAAACTGGTGCCGCAGGGCGATGTGAAAATCATCGTGAACGGCGATGTTGAAAACCCGCTCATTGTGCAACCGGGTGGTTCGTTGCTCTCGGCACTGTCCAACAAGAACATGTTCCTGCCTTCAGCCTGTGGCGGAGGCGGAACCTGCGCCATGTGCAAATGCCATGTGGATGCTGGTGGCGGGGACGTATTGCCTACCGAAATGAACCACCTCAGCCGCAAGCAAGCTGCCGAGCACATGCGCCTCGCCTGTCAGGTGAAGGTGCGTGGCGACATGGAAATCCGAGTGCCAGAGGAAGTGTTTGGCATTAAAAAATGGGAGTGCGAGGTTGAGTCTAATTACAATGTGGCTACCTTCATCAAGGAGTTCGTGGTGAAACTGCCTCCTGGTGAAACCTTGCATTTCGAGTCTGGCGGCTATATCCAAATTGACGTGCCAGCCATGGAGTGCGACTTTAAGACGATTGACATCACGGCGCATCCCCGCATGGGCAAGAAGCCTGACGAGTACCGCCCTGAATGGGACAAGTTCAATATGTGGAACTTGAAGATGCGCAACCCGGAACCCATCTTCCGGGCTTATTCCATGGCCAACCACCCGGCAGAAGGTAACCGCATCATGCTCAACATTCGGGTAGCCACGCCACCTTGGGACAAGGCCGCCAAAGGCTGGATGAATGTGAACCCTGGTATCTGCTCCAGCTTCACGTTCACTCGCAAACCTGGTGACAAGGTGACCATCTCCGGCCCTTATGGTGAATTTTTTATCAAGCCAACCAAGAAGGAAATGGTGTATATCGGTGGTGGTGCAGGCATGGCTCCGCTTAGGTCGCATATCTTCCACCTGTTCCATACGGAGAAGACCCGTGACCGCAAAGTGAGCTATTGGTATGGCGGCCGTTCCAGCAGGGAGCTTTTTTATACCGAAGACTTTACAGAAATAGAGAAGGAGTTCTCGAACTTCAGCTACCATATTGCCCTCAGCGAGCCGCTGCCAGAAGATAACTGGGACGGCCCAAAAGGTTTCATTCACAACGTGGTCTTTGAGAACTACCTCAAGAACCACCCAGAGCCAGAAGAAATCGAATACTATCTTTGTGGGCCGCCGCTCATGTTGTCGGCTGTGCAGAAGATGCTCTCCGACTTGGGCGTACCAGAAGAGAACATCGCCTTCGATGATTTTGGGAGTTAAACAAAAAAGCCCGGCCAATCTGGTCGGGCTTTTTTGTTATTCGCAATGAGATTTGACGATTTTTAAAATTTACGAAATCTACCCGCCCATTTTTGCAACCCACCTACCAAAACCTCTCCTTCCCCCTTCCCAGTTTTCCGGTAAATTTGCCCCTAAAATCGAAATTGCCTGCATGAAAAAATACCGCAACACACTACTCGTTTGCATCCCCCTTATTGCATTGCCGCTCTTCTTGGCCAATTTCACTTTGGAAAAAGACGCCGAAATCCAGCGCTTCCATACCGAGATGGAGATGGCGCAATTCCAGGCCATGCTGGGCGATACCAGTTTACCCACAGGCTATAACTACCTGTTCGCAGGCAGCGGCGTTTGCCAAAAATGCCACGGATTCGATACGCTCGGCATCGCCAGTGTGGACGTCAATGGCGACGACGTAAACGTTACCGACGACTGGCGAGCGACCATGATGGCTAACTCCGCCAAAGACCCTTTTTGGCGGGCAAAAGTGAGCCACGAGGTGCTGCTTTACCCAGAGCATAAGGAGGCTATTGAAGATAAATGTACTTCCTGCCACGCCCCCATGGGCCATTTTGACGCCAAGCACCTCGGGGCCCAGCACTACGGCATCGCCGATATGGTGACGGATTCTTTGGCGATGGATGGCGTCTCCTGCCTTGGTTGCCACATGCTGGAGCAGAGCAGCATGGGCAGCATGTTCAGCGGCTTGCTTACCTACGATACTTTTAAAGTGGCTTATGGCCCTTATGTCTCCCCGTTGGTCAGTCCGATGCTGACGGAGACGGGTTACAAACCCAAGTTCAGCGCCAAGATGGGCAAGTCGGAGGCTTGCGCCTCTTGTCATACGCTCATTACCGGAACACTTGATTTTGAGGGGAACGTGACGGGCAACCAATTTGTCGAACAGGCTACCTACCACGAATGGCTCAACTCTGCTTACAACGACACCATCTCCTGCCAGGGCTGCCACATGCCCAGCTTGGACAAATGGCCCGTCCAACTCGTGACCGGAGCGATGACGGAACCCCGCAGTCCATATTTCCTTCATGAACTCGTGGGCGGAAACGTGACCATACTCGGCCTGCTTCGTGACAATGTGGAGCAGCTCGGCCTCAGCGCCGGGCCTTCGCAGTTTGAGGATGTCCGGCAAAAGACCCTGGCCCTGCTCCAAAACAGAACCCTGCTCCTCGACCTGCAACTCCTGGAGCGGGACTTGGATACCGCCAAATTTGAACTAAAGCTTACCAACCTTGCTGGCCACAAGTTCCCATCCGGCTACCCGGCAAGGCGGGCGTTCATCCAGTTCGTGGTGGAAACGGAGTCCGGCGATACGGTTTTTGTTTCAGGTAAAATGGACAGCGAATACGAGGTGGTTGGCCAAAATCCAAGTTACGAGCCGCATTATCAGGTGATTAGCGAGGAAGGCCAAGTGCAGATTTACGAAATGGTCATAGGCGATGTGAACGGCGACGTGACGACCGTCCTCGAACGAGCCGACCATCCCATCAAGGACAACCGCCTGCCGCCGCTCGGCTTTTCGACCTCGCACAGCGCCTATGATACTACGTTGATAGCTGGCGTCGAGGTTGCTGATACCGACTTCAACTTCGAGAGCGGCACGGAAGGCTCCGGCTCCGATAGGGTCTTTTTCCACATCCCCATGAACGGCGAATGGGAGCAATTGCAGGTCACTGCCAACGTCATTTACCAGCCCACGCCGCCGAAATGGATGGATGAAATGTTCTCGGAAACGTCGCCGGAGATTGAGACTTTCCGCTCCATGTTCGCCGCTGCTGACCGAGCGCCCGTGCTGGTCAGGTCTGCTGCACTTACCGTGGAGGCATTGCCGAGCGACGTTAAGCACCAAGCGTTAGAACGCTTTGTGAATCTGTACCCAACCTTGAGCAGCAATGGCCGCTTGTTTGTTGAGTCCACCAAAAGCCATGCAGTGCAGGTCTTCGACCTGAAAGGCCGACAAGTGGAGCATTTCCCGAAGAAAACGGGCAATTACGAACTTTGGATAAGGGAAAAGGGCGTCTATATCGTCCGCTTCCGCAGCCTGGATGGGCAGGTGCAAACAGAAAGGGTACTGGTGCAGTAAGTGGAATCGTTGCCAAAACGGACAAACCATTATACTTCTGGCCGTTAGCTTTTGGCCAATGGCTAACGACCAATAGCCAATAGCAAATGGCAAATGGACAAAACCTAGCGCTCGAAAGTATAAAATCTCTCAATTTCTTGCTTTCTTTGGCGAATATTGTGTGAATCAATTAGTCAACGCTTTCCTGACCACTAAAACACAAATTTTCCTGCGATGAGCACCCGATTCCTTATTAAGAGCAGCATCTTTTTCTCCCTGTTGCTGGCGCAAAACTGCCTTTTGGCCCAATGTCCCATTACCGTGGACGCAGGTCCCGACAAATTCGTCTGCGCCCCAAACGGCACCGTCACCCTTGATGGCAGTATCAGCGGCGACTACCTTGGTTTCGCTTGGTCACCCACCACGGGGCTTAGTTCTCCCAACACGCTCAACCCAATCGCCACCGTTACTGGGCCGGTCACCTATACGCTTACCGGACAAGCCTTTGACCCCAACGCTTCCAACCTCGTTTCCAACGGCGACTTTGAAGGGGGCAATTCTGGCTTTACCAGCAACTATACCTACAATCCGCTGCCCATCACCCCCGGCACCTACGTCATCACCACTTCGCCAGCGCTGGTGCTCAATACTTTTCCGCCCTGCGATGACCATACCTACGGCAACGGCTCCGGCAATATGATGCTTATCAATGGCAATGCGGCAGCAGGTACGCAGGCTTGGTGCCAAACCATCTCTGTGTCGCCGAACACTTGGTACACCATGAGCGCCTGGGCAATGTGTTCCCCGATTTCGCCGCCCTCGCTGCAATTCTCCGTTAACGGAACCGCCATCGGAACGCCCTATCCGGTAAGCCCCGGAACCTGCAACTGGCAGCAGTTCGGGACAGCTTGGTTTTCAGGCTCGGCCACCTCGGCGCAGCTTTGCATCCTCGACCAAAACAACAGCGGCAACGGCTTCTTCGGCGACGATTATGCCCTCGATGACATCTACTTTGCCGAAGCCTGCACCTCCTCCGATGAAGTCATGGTCGGCATCGCCAACGTGGATGCCGCCTTGCCGCCTGACCTTGTTTTGCCCTGCAATCAAGTGGCCAATGGCATAGACCTCGACGGCAGCGCTTCCTCTTCCGGCCCGAACATCACCTATGCTTGGGAAGGACCTTCCATCATTGGCGGAGCTTCCACGCCCATCGCAACAGTGGACGCTGAAGGCACCTACACCCTTACCGTCACTTTCGACCTCGGCAATGGCACTTGCACCGCTACCGAAAGCATTGACGTGCTACCTGACCCAAACGTAGTGACGGCCATTGCAGCGCAAGCTGGCACCATCACCTGCACTCAGCAAACCGTTACGCTCGACGCCACGGGAACTTCAACGGGCAACACCATCAGCTACTTTTGGGAGCCTCCGGCAAATGTGGTTTTCGGGCAAGGCACCTTGAACCCCGAAGTTAATGCCACCGGCGAATACACCCTCACCGTCACCAACAGCGTGAGCGGCTGCGCGGCCACGGCCACCACTTTCGTTGACCAGGACGTGGCGCTGCCGACCGCCGCTGCCAGTGCCCCAAACATGCTTTCCTGCGGAACGACCAGCGTCACCCTAAGCGGCAACGGCAGCAGCACGGGCGGTAATTTCAGCTACCTATGGGCAGGTCCTGGCATCCAATCCGGCGAGACGACACTCAACAACTGCGTGGTGAATGCCCCCGGCACTTACACGCTCACCGTCACCAATACCGACAATGGTTGCACCAAAACCGCAACGACCATCGTGCAGCAGGACGGCACGGCTACCACGGCCATTGCTGTTGCCTCCGGCAATTTGAGTTGCTCCGCAAACAGCGCCACCCTCGGCAGTTCGGGCAGTAGCAACGGCAATGGAATCAACTACGATTGGGCGACGCCAAACGGCCATTTCACTAGCCCCACCAATGGCCCGACGGCTACCGTGGACTCGGCAGGCACGTACATCCTCACCGTCACCAACACCGCCAACGGTTGCTCCGCAACGGATACCGTCGGCGTCACCGCCAATTTTTTGCTGCCAACGGTCGGAATCGCTGCGCCAACGCAGCAGCTGAACTGTGTGGTGGACTCGGTGCAATTGAACGCTTCGCAATCCAGCAATGGTGCGGGTTTTAGCTTGGTTTGGGCTTCGCAAAACGGCACCATCCTCTCTGGCCAGAACTCGCTGACGCCTTGGGTGGGCAGCGCCGCTGTATACACCCTCACCATCACCAATTCGGCTAACGGCTGCACCGCCTCCGCCTCGGCGACGGTGGCCGCCAATACCACCCCACCCATTGCGCAAGCAGGCCAAAATGCCACGCTTGATTGCAGCGGTACTGCCGTCAACCTAATGGGAGTAGGCAGCAGCACGGGCAACAACATCAGCTACCATTGGACTACCACTGGCGGCAACATCGTCAATGGCGACACCACTTTGATGCCGCAGGTGAATGGCGTCGGCATGTATTTTTTGATGGTGGAAAATGCGGCCAACGGCTGCACCGCCATTGACTCGGCTGCCGTCGCTCAGGATGCGAATGCGCCCACGGTCGTCATTGCGCCAGCGAACCAACTCGACTGCGACACGGACGAAATCACGCTGAACGCAACGGGGTCTTCCGTTGGGGCGAACATCACCATCACTTGGAACGGCCCCAGCTTCACGGGAGGCCAAGGCACCTTGATGCCCACCGTGAACCAGTCCGGCGTCTATCAACTCATTTTACTCAACCAAACCAACAATTGCGTGGCGAACGCCTCGGTGACGGTGGCGATTGATACACTTTCGCCGATAGCCGACGCAGGTCCGACACCAACGCTGGATTGTGGAACGCCTTCGGCAATGCTCGATGGAAGCGGCAGCAGCCAAGGCCCTAACATCAGCTACCTTTGGTCAACGGGCGAGACGAGCCAAACGATAAGCATCAGTAATTCAGGCACTTATACGCTTGCCGTCACAAACACCGTCAACGGCTGCTCGACTTCTGACGCCGTGACAGTGGCTGCTTTTGGAAACCTGCCGAACGTGGACATTGCCCCGCCGGGCAGCCTAAATTGTACTATCACGGAGTTGCAGCTTTCAGCGATGGCTCCCATGGGCATCGAGTATTTTTACAATTGGGTCTTCACGGGCACAGGCACAGGCATCGTTGCTGGCCCCGGTTCGCTCACGCCAACCATCGGCTCGCCGGGCACTTATACGCTCACGGTGACCAATGTCCAGACGGGCTGCTCGGCCAGTGAGTCGGTGCTGGTTACACAAAATGGCAACCTGCCAACCGCCGAGGCAGGTGCTGCGCAAACCCTGCTTTGTGGCCAAACCAGCCTGTCGCTGAACGGCGTAGGAAGCAGCAGTGGTGCGGGTTTCGGCTATGGCTGGACGACTCAGAACGGCAATATCCTCGGCGATGAAACGACCCTCTCACCCACAGTGAACGCCCCCGGCATTTACACGCTCACCGTCACCAATCTGCTAAGCGGCTGCTCCGCAACGGACGAGGTGCAGTTGGGCCAAGACGCCAACGCCCCCACCGCCGATGCGGGTGCTGCGCAATCGCTGACCTGCTCCGTGCAGCAAGTAGTGCTGGATGGCACAGGCAGCAGCAGCGGCCCCGGCATCAGCTATCTTTGGACGACCACCGACGGCAATATCCTCTTGGATGAAACGACTTTGACCCCGACGGTGGGCGCTGCTGGCACCTACTTGCTCACTGTTACCAATACGGCAAACAACTGCGAGACGATTGCCAGTGTGCAGGTAACGAATGTTGCGCAGCAACCAACCGCCACTGCAAGCACCAACCAGCAATTGGGTTGCGGAACGCAGCCTATCGCTTTGAGTGGGGTAGGAAGCAGCACGGGTGCTGGCTACGCTTATTCGTGGGTAGGGCCAGGAGTGGTGAGCGGCTTCACGACCCTTTCGCCGACGGTGAACGCCCCCGGCATTTACACCCTCACTGTCACCGACTTGGGAAACAACTGTACCAGCACAGCGCAGGTGACGGTCATTCAAAATAGCACCCCGCCAATGGTTGCAGCGGCTGCGCCACAAAGCCTCACCTGCCTTGCGCTGCAAGTGCCGTTGAGTGGAACGGGCAGCAGCACCGGGGCCGGATACAGTTACCAATGGCAAGGCCCTGGTATCGTACTGGGCGGTACCACGCTTACGCCCACGGCCAATCTGGGTGGTACCTATACCCTTACCGTCACCGGGCCGAATGGCTGCACGGCTACGGCGACTGCCGTTTTGGCACAGAACACCACACCGCCGACTGCCGTTGCGGCTGCGCCACAAAGCCTTGACTGCGTTGCGCAGCAAGTGATGCTGGACGGCACAGGGAGCAGCACGGGTGCGGGCTTTTTGTACATTTGGCAAGGCCCCGGCATCGTTAGCGGCCAGACGACCCTGGCACCGACCGTGGATGCGCCCGGAACTTATACCCTCACGGTGGCCAACCAAGCCAATGGCTGCACTGCCACTGCCTCGGCGACCGTAAACCAAACGGTCACACCACCTACCGCTGTTGCGGCTGCGCCGCAGCCTTTGACCTGCACCTTGACAACGACTTCGGTGGATGGTGCTGGCAGCAGCGCCGGGGCGGGCATCAGTTACCAGTGGCAAGGCCCCGGCATCGTGGGTGGCAGCACATCGCAATTGGTGTTTGTGGACCAGCCGGGTACTTATACGCTGACGGTGAGCAATCAGGCGAATGGCTGCACGGCCACGGCACAAGCGATTGTAAATGAGGATGTTGCAGTGCCGACGGCGGATGCTGGGCCGTCAATGTCACTTGCTTGTGGGCAAGACGAACTGAGCTTGGCGGGCAGTAGTGCCACATCTGGCGCTGCGTTTTCTTGGGCTTCGCCAACGGGTGCCATCTCTTCGGGACAGGCCTCACCTAATCCTACAGTGAGCGCACCTGGCGTCTACTTCCTGACTGTTCTTGACCCAAGCAACGGGTGCTCAAACATAGACTCGACCACAGTGATGGAGGAGTCTGCCATTTTTCCCGAAATTGAAATAGTGCAACCGACTTGCCTGATTCCCACGGGAAGCCTGTCGTTCAGTGGCGGGCAGGGTGGGGCATTGCCTTTTTTATTTTCGTTGAGTGGCGGTGCAATCTTTGTGCAAGACAGTGTATTTGAATTGCTTCAACCCACTGACTACGAGGTGCTTGTGCAGGATGCCAATGGCTGCGAGGCAACGTTTGACGCCACCATTGCGCCAGCAACGCCGCTTGATTTGTCGCTTGCCGCTGCACTTTCCATGGAGGCAGGAGGCTCGGTTCAACTCAATCCTGTATTGAATATCCCACCTTCCGAAGTGGCCACGGTCACTTGGTCACCCGCAGATGGTCTTAGTTGCTCGGATTGCTTGACGCCCACGGCATCGCATATCAATGACATAATCTATACCGTACAAATCACCAGCGTGGACGGCTGCACGGCAGAAGCATCAGTAGCTATCACAGTAACGGTAGTGGTGCCATCGGGCAGCATCTTCGTCCCCAATGCCTTCACACCCAACGGCGATGGCATCAACGACGTGCTGACGGTCTTTGCTGATGAAAAACAGGTAGTGAATGTGGTTTCCTTTCAAGTCTTCTCCCGGTGGGGCGAGGCCATTTATCATGGTTTCAACCTGCGCCCAAATGATACGACGACCGGCTGGGAAGGCACCCACCAGGGCAAGGACGTGGATGCGGGCGTGTTCGCTTGGTTTGCGGAAGTGGAACTATCTACCGGAGAAAAGAAGCTGTTGAAGGGGGATGTGGCGGTGTTGCGGTAACGCAAAATGCAAGCA
>JANPLH010000547.1:0-13427 GCA_031426435.1 Saprospiraceae bacterium
GGTTCCTTCTTGGCGGGTTCGGTCTTTACAGGAGCTTTTTTTTCAGGTTCGGCCTTTGTCTCAACACCTTTGGGCGTCACTTCGGCAGCCTTGGCCTTTGGCTCCTCGACGATGGATGGCACGATTGCCACGGCATCATATTCCTTCGGGGTCTCTTCCTTTTTAGGTTCAATGGTCGGCTTGGCCTGTTCTGGCGCTTTTTCTTCTTTTTTTTGTTCTTCAAAAACAAGCGGAATCAACGGCTTTTTTGGTGCGCCGCCCATTTCAAAGTCGCCTACTTCGTGTAATAGCACATTGTTCACGCTCCTGACAAAGGCATCCTTGAAGCCCACTTTTTGGATTTTCGCCAAGTGCGCTTTGGCCGCAGTTTGGTCGGGAAAGGGACCAGTAAAGAGCTTCACCTGCTTTCCACTTAGCAGTACGTGCAACTGTCCGGCAGCGAGGTATTCCTCCCAATTGATTTTATCACCCAACCGTTTTGTAGCTAACTGGATGACCGTAATCGGCTGTCCGCCGCCCACATTTAACTTGGTGACGGCAGCGTTGCCATAGTTGAAAAGCTGCAATGTGGCGAGCGCCTCGTTGGCCTCCATCTCGGTCGAGTAGCCGCCCATGAACACATCGGTATGGTTGGGCCGCTTGATGGCATAGAGGAAGCCATGCGATTGCAATTGGGCAAAGTCGCTGGACTTGGGGTTCGTGAAGTTGCCGACTTGTACGGTGTAATCAGGAATATCCTCTTGGGTTTTGACCGAACTGGCCGCGAGGAAGAGAATAGCGAATGCTGAAAAACGGATTTGAGACATCATGTGATTTTGCTTTGGTACTTGCATGAAACGATTCGGCTGTTCTGACGACAAAACGTTGCGGAAGTAGCATTTTGTTGTGGGCAGGGCAGAAATTTCGCCCTGCTCCAGTTTTTATTTAGCCGCCATCATAACTTGCTGAATACCAACGGGCAGGAAATAAAAAGTAAAAAACCCTTAGAAAAAATAAGGTTTCTGCCTTCGAGATAGTTTTTAGCTTTTACTTATGCCCAAAAACACATGCCAAAATGCAAATATGGGGTAATTAAAGCTTAATTGCTCATTGGGGGGCGAAAAACACCCGTTCAGGGATGTAAAAGGACAGTTTTTTATCGAAAAGCAAATTTTTCGCCAAGTTCGCCGAACAAATACCCGATGCTCCACCTTTAGTTTAGGTCATTGCGTCTTAGACAGACACTCCCCACAAAATTTCGAAATCTAATAGGGTTTTAGGTGTTTATTCAGGGGGTCAAGGCTGTGCCTTGACCTTCTTTTTTTTGTTTACTTCACGATCATAATATCCCCTTCAAAAAGTATCACAACCCCATCAATGAACTCCACCTGTGCGAGGTAGGCAAACACGCCCGGGTTCATTAGCTTGTCCCGGAAATAGCCGTCCCACCCACGTGACCCATCACTGAGCGGCAGGTCAGTACCATTGTAAACATTGTCGCCCCAGCGGTCGAAGACCTTTAGCTGTTTTATCAATTTGGCCGCCCTGCCCCCATAGCCCGTGAAGTAATCATTCAACCCATCGCCGTTCGGCGAAAATGCGTTGGGGAAATACACGGGCCGCACGAGGTTGACGAAAATGGTCACGGAATCAAAGCCTATACAGCCGTTTTCGTCAGTGGCGGTGAGCAGGTAGGTCGTGGTGCCAAATGGCAATGCCGTAGGGTCGAGGCAGTCGGTACAATCCAAAGTGGTATTGGGCGACCAGGTCAGTGTCACTGGCAGGTTGACAGGCGTCACAAGGGCGTTTATGTCGGCAGTGTAGCCGAGGTCAATGGTCTGGTCAATGCCAGCATCTACGATGATAGGGAGTGGTTCATTGATGGTGGCGGGCAGGGTGATGGTACAGCCCCGGCTATCCTGCACTACCACGTCGTAATTGCCAGCGGCAAGGCCAGTGAAGGTTGATTCACTCTGAAAATCGGTACCAGTAACACTATATTCATAAGGTGATGTACCACCGCTGGCCGCAATGTTTATCACGCCCGTTTCATCACCAAAACATATCACATCCTCTGCTTCGAGGGTCATGGTCAGTTCCACTGGTTCAATGATGGTAGTGGTAGCGATGGCCGAACAGCCGTTTTCATCGGTGAGGGTGACGGAATAGGTACCTGCCACAAGGTTTTCGATGCTGGCAGTAGTTGCGGCATTACTCCAAAGGTAGGCATAATTGCCAGCGCCACCGCTGGGGGATACTGTTGCCGAGCCGTCACTTTCGCCGAAACAACTGATGTTGACGGAACTGATGTTCGGCTCCAGCACGGGGAAGTCCACCACCTCGATGGTAAAGTTGCCGGGGCAGCCCTGACCGTCTACCACCTGCACATTATAGGTGCCAGCGGGGATGCCGCTGAGGGTATTACTCGATTGCGGCCCATTGCCAAAGTCAAAGGTTACGGGCGGATTGGCAATTTGTATGGAAATGGAAATGCTGCCATCAGAGTCGCCATTGCAAGTTGGGGGAGATACGGGGTCAACATTGGCCGCCAGGCTAAGGCCTTCGACTACATTGAAATCGAAGGTTTGGGTGCAGCCATCGGCGGTTTGAACCGTGACCTCATAGTTGCCTGCCACCACGTCTATAATGGAGGTATCCATTGTGAAAACACCATTGCCATTCCAATCATAAAGATATGGTTGGCCATCTCCGGTCGGCGAAAGAATCACAGCCCCTGTATTGGCCGAAGGGCCACAATAATCAGCTAATAGCGTGGGGTCCACAGCTGGCAGCGGCAGCACGGTTATGTTCTCGACGCTGGTCACTTGACAGCCGTCGGCGTTGGTGATGGTCAGCGCCACAGACACGATGCCGGGCGTGTTGTAGGTTACAGTATGCGGCCCTTTGCCGTTGGCTGTGGCCGGACTTGCGCCTACGCCGAAATTCCAATGCCAATCGGTAATGGCATCCAAGGAAGTGGAGGCATCAGTGAACGTGATTTCGGTGCTTTCGCAAACGATGTTCGGAGCCAGCGTGAAAGCGGGAGTGGGGCCGAGGAAGGTGCTCGTACCGCCAAAATCAATGGAAAAACCGTTGCCCGATTCACTGAAATTGTTGATGACCATAGCATAGCTTTCTCCCGCTATCATGTCTATTGCAGCCACAAAATTATTCTGCCCAGCGGAGCAGCCCGGCGCTTCAGAGATGTCAGATTCGTTGAGGCTAAGCCCCGTAGCACCAGTACAAACTGACCAATCAGAAAAGGGGGCACCAACGTTTTCTCCCGCTGCTTCGCAACGAATGAGTTCCTTGTTGTCACAGTCGTCAATGCCACCGGACAGTTTATACACCGCAAAGTCAATATCATCGGCGGGGTTGTTTGGCGTGATGGAAAAAGTAAAGGTGCCAGATTCCTTGCAGGTCCAGCGATACCAAGAGCTGGCGATTTCTTGTTGAATACATGCAGTCCCTTCAACCTCGCTTGGGTCGCTCCCCTCACCCACTGCCTGCTCTACACTGAACGACGATTTGTCGCAAAGTATGACCGCTGAGGAGCAGTCGCTGCTAAGTTCAGGGATGGCGTTGTAGTTGTTGATGCAAAGTTTGAATGTGCCGGTGTTTTCGTCCCTTGCGGCTACTCGTATATAATAAGTCTGGCCAATGGTGAGGGGCCCCGCAAATGTTTCCGCCACGTTAAGGTTGAAGGCATCGGAGGCGCATTGAACCTCGGTAAGGGCGTTGCAGTTGCCAGAGTAAATAGCAAACTCAGGGTCTTCGAGCGTACCGCCCGGCGGTATGTTACCAGCCGTGGCCCCAATGACACGGATATTGGCCGTATTTGCTTGAGCAACAAAGGAGAACCAAATGTCATTGTGATTTTGGTTTTGGGTTTGAGGAAAACAGCCGGGGAGGATGGTGCTGCTCTCCGTTGCGCCAGCATTGGAATATGTTGCGGTGGCCGAGCACCAGTTGCTCAGGTTCGTGAGGGGTGTGGCGTTGGCGCATTCGTTGTTGGAAGGCTGCGCAAATAGGCTGGTAGCGTAGCAAAGGAAGCCCAAGCATAGATAGTTTGTGAAGCGTTTTTTCATATAAGGCGGATTTTCAAAAAACCGGGTTTTGGTACTTGTAAAATAGGGTGAGAACGCAAAATTTAGACACAAAAGTACAGATTTGGCGTCAGAAGTCCGTTACCATTGCGTTAAGACGATTTTTCAAGATACTATAAAGCAGATATCAGACATTAGAAACGTTAAAAGGAAGCCGCTAATACCTAATTCTTTATTCTCAAAATCGGCTATGGCCCAAATCTAACATCTAATGTCTCCTGTCTAAAATCTAAAATATTACTTTTGCCCAAAATGATTGACGCCTTTGCCTACCCTTGTGGTTGGGCTTTAACCTACTTGACGGCATGAAAAAGAACATACCGAATTTCATTACCCTGTTGAATTTGTTCTTCGGCTGCTGCGCCATCGCCAGCGTGCTGTATGGACAGTTTGTGCAGGCATTTTGGTTCAGCTTCGCCAGCGGCGTGGCCGACTACCTAGACGGTGCCTGCGCACGGGTGCTCAAGGTGAAGTCGCCACTCGGCCAGCAGCTTGACTCCCTCGCTGATATGGTTTCTTTCGGCGTGACGCCTGGCGCAGTCGTTTATATGTTGTTGGTAAAAGGGCTTGCTGGCAACGACGTTCTGCCCATTCAACTCACATTGGCCGCCTCGCCCGCCTTCCTCATCACGCTGTTTGCCGCCATCCGCTTGGCCAATTTTAACATAGACACCCGCCAAACCGAAAACTTCATTGGGATGCCAACGCCGTCCTGCGCCATTTACGCCATCGGGCTGCTGCTCGTCTATCATTTTGATTCATTTGGCTTCGCCAAATTGGTGAGCAATCCCGTTTTCCTGTACCTCAATATCCCTATCCTCTGCTGGCTGATGGTAGCTGGACTGCCCATGTTCAGCCTAAAATTCAAAAACCTCGCTTGGGAAGGCAACGAGATTCGGTTTATCTTTGCCGCCTTCGCCGTGGCAGCGTTGGTTTTGCTGAGGGAAGCAGCATTTCCCATCATTATCATCGGCCATGTGTTGTTCTCATTTTTCAATCATTTGTACAAGCGGAAATTGGTGATTGGTGATTAGTGATTGGGCCGCCCAATCACCAGTTACCAATCACCAATCACCAATCACAACCATGAAATTCACAGCAGAAATAGACATCATGCCCCACAAGGAACTACTCGACCCACAGGGTAAAGCAGTTCAGCACAGTATGGGCAACCTGCACATTGACGGCGTGGCCGACGTGCGCATCGGAAAGCATATACGCATGGACATCGAGGCCAGCTCCAAGGACGATGCCACCGCCAAAGTGGACGAAGCCTGCAAGAAATTGCTCGCAAACCTCATCATGGAGACGTATCACTTCAACATCTCAGAGGGATGAGGAATTAGGTATGAGGGATGAAATTCGTGACGCCCTCATCCCTCATACCTTATACCTCCATACCTTCCATGCTATACCTCATTCCCACTCCCATTGGCAACCTGGAGGACATCACCCTCCGCACCATCCGCATCCTGAAGGAGGTGGACAGGGTATGGGCGGAGGATACACGGGTGACCCGGCGCCTGCTCGACCATTATCAAATCCAAACGCCCATCTCCGCTTTCCATGCTTTCAATGAACATTCGGTGACGGCCAACATCGTCCAGCAAATGAAGGCTGGGGCCACTTTTGCCCTTGCCTCCGATGCGGGTACGCCCGGCATTTCCGACCCCGGCTTCCTGCTCGTGCGGGAGTGCGTGCGGCAGGGCGTGCGGGTAGAGTGCCTGCCCGGCCCGACTGCCTTTGTACCAGCATTGGCCGCCAGCGGGCTGCCCTGCGACAAGTTTTTTTTCGAAGGCTTTTTGCCGCACAAAAAAGGCCGACAAACCCGACTGAAATACCTCGCCTCGCTGCCCTGCACCTTTATATTGTATGAATCGCCAAACCGCCTTGTCAAATGCTTGGTGCAATTGGCGGAGGTCTGTAGTACAGAGCGGCAGGCTTGCGTTGCAAGGGAGTTGACAAAAATCCATGAAGAAATCCGCACCGATACGCTAGCGCAACTGATAGCGTTTTACAAGGAAAAAACCGTGAAGGGGGAGATAGTGGTGGTGGTATCGGGGACAGGGGAGTGAAGTCATGAATTGGTTGAATTGGGAAATTAGTTTATGATGAAAAAGCAATCCATTTTATTCTGGTTGCCGCTTACGGTTCTATTTGTTGCCTGCGGCAATGAAAAAGGTAGCGATGGGCTGCGCAATATCGAAGCCTACTACTACCCATTGAGCGAGTTGCAAGACGGCAAGGTATATGAGTACGAGCCGCTCGGTGACGAACATGACCCGCCTGTTTACTGGTACTACAAGTCCATGATGCAGGATGGCAAAGGCTACCTCCTCGGCACTTCCTATGGCCCGGCCTTCACCCCCGACCAGTTCGTGCGGGAAGAGCGGGTGGACAATGGCATGATGCTCGTTGATTTTCTGGTGTATGAAACCGACGCCGAAGGCAAAAGCCAGCAAATAAAAGCCGATGTGGAAGCTGCTAACGTCTTTCCTTTTCAGGTGAAACCCCTTGGCAGCGTGCTGCTCACCTCGCTGCATTGGCGGCCCCTCGGCGACACATCGAGCATCACATTGGTGCGCAACCGACAGTACGACAGCGATACAACCTTTAGTTTTCAAGGTAAAAATGTGGAGGCCGTGAAATTCAACACCCGTGAACTCATTGACCAAGAGGAGACCGGCCATTTGGAGCTGGAGTTCGGTGGAACGGAAATATACGCCAAGGGCATCGGCCTCGTTTACTTCCGGAAGGACGTGAGCGGAGAGCGCCGAATTGAGTACCGGCTGAAGGCAATATACAGCATGGCTGAGTTTGAGGAAAAATTTCAGGAGAAATTGAAAATCGAAAACTGATCGTCATCACAACACATCGTTTTCGGGGCAAGAATAAGCCTGTTATTAAACATTTGTACTTCGAAGCACAACAGCATTTCATGAAAAAAGCTTTCGTTTTGGCGGCCTTTGGCCTTTTTTTATGGGTAAAAATGGAGGCGCAAATCCAGCCGCCGGACTTCCGTTGCGTTAGGGGCGACACCTTGTATTGGGATTTGCCCATGAACACCTGTGGCCCATTCGTGAGCTATGAGATATGGGCCAGCCAAAGCCCAACCGGGCCTTTCGTGCTGCAAGCCACCGTAGCCAACCAATCGCAGAACTACTACGGCTTTGTGAACCCAAGTGGAGAACAATGGTATTTCTATCTGTTGAGCAACTACAACTGCCCCGGCCAAACGGCCATCCCGTCCGACACGCTCGACAACCGCCCACCACAAGTTTCGCCCATTGAAATGGTATCGGTGGAAAATGGGCAAACCGTGATCACTTGGTACCCCAGTCCATCGCCGGAGGTGTATGGCTACGTGATTTACCGCCAGACGAGCATCGGTGTGGTGCCTGTGGACACCGTTTTCAATGGCCTGGCTTATACCGACCCAAATGCCGATCCGACTGCTGGGCCGGAGTCTTATTTCGTGAACGCACTCGACCCTTGTGGCAATACCAGTATCTTCGATGCAAAGCACACGAGCATATTCGTGGAAGCCGAAACCATTCCCTGCAACCAGTCCGTGCTGCTGACATGGAACCCCTACGAGGGTTGGGCAAACGGCATTGCAGAGCAACAAATATGGGTCGGCTTCAATGGCGGCCCCTTAGCAATGGTGGCCGATGCGGGCACAACGACTGCGAGCTATGAGGTGGAGGACTTACAAGATGGTGCCACCTATTGCTTTGAGGTAAGGGCAGTAGAAACTTTGACCAGTGCTACGGCAAAGTCAAACCAGATATGCCTCACAGTGGACATCGTTTATCCGGCGCTGGGCATGTTTTTGGAGAACGTCAGCGTCAATGCCAGCAACGAGGTGGTGGTCACCTGGCAGTGGGACCCATTGGCCGAACTGGTGGAATATCAAGTGTTGCGAAGCGATGATAACACTGGTTATGAGGCAGTTGCTACGCAAAACCCAACGCCACCGCTTTCCATCGTGAACAACTATACCGATGTCGCAAGCAATGCAATGGATAGTAAACAATTTTATAAAATAGAGACCCGAGACGTATGCGACTCGGTATTGGCAACAAACTACGGCAGCACCATTTTCCTGAGCGCAGTGACATTGCCTGGCAACATCAATAGATTAAACTGGACGGCGTTCGATATCGAAAATGCCATTGTCAACTCCTATTCAGTTCACAAAGTTGCCGGAGGCAACGACAGTGAAATCACCACATTAAGTGCCACCACCACCACATTCGACGACAACTTCGACCCTACCAACCTGAACGATGCCCAAGCCTGCTATTACGTGGTGGCAAAGTCGCAGGTCCTTGCCCAAAATGGTCAACTCTTATTGCGGGACAGCCGCTCGAACACAGCCTGCATAGAACAGGCAGCAAGGATTTACGTTCCCAATGCTTTTGTTCCAGAAGGGGTGAACCAAACGTTCAAGCCACTAATAGCGCTTGGCGATATTGCGAGCTACGAGATGAAGATTTATGACCGCTTTGGCCAGGAAGTTTTCACCTCCATCGAACCCGACCAGGGCTGGGACGGCAGGAAGGGTAGCAAGAACCTTGCTCAAGGCACTTATGCTTATATCATCACATTGAAACAGGTGAATGGAAAAGTAAAGGTTAAAAGAGGGCATCTGCTCTTGATTCGATAGTTTTTGAAGCCATTTTTACCAAAAAAATGAATTGCTAAGTTTGGCGTGTTAAACCTTATCAATTGCCGATCGCACATTGCGTTCGGCTTAATTGTATTATTCACATTGTCGTGTAAATCAAGTCTTTTACTGCAAAATCGGCTGAGGGCATCAGCAAAAAAACCACATCGCTCAAAAGCGAAGGCTCCTTTACGCTAATGCTTATGATGGTGATATTTGGTTCAAGGCACTACTGGGCGAGGGCAGCCACTACTATTTTACCAGTGCCAAACAAGATGAGGGACCTGCGGAATAGAATGCATGACCAAAAATTTGCCACGCCTGTTTTTAGGCTGGTTTAAAAAAAGTCTTTACATTTGCGACTGCTAAAAAGGAAGCGCAACCGTAAAGGCGGTTTTGACAAAATTCCAAGCATACGAAACCTAAATGCGCCGCAGGGCGTTAAAGGATTCTGAATCTTTGGGGTTCCCTTCCCTGACAATGGTCGGTTGGCCGAGTGGTTAGGCAGAGGTCTGCAAAACCTCGTACAGCGGTTCGAATCCGCTATCGACCTCACAAATTCAAAGGCGTATGCTTCCATTGTGGAGCATACGCCTTTTGTTTTTTTGTAAAACTAACCCGCCAACTTCCTCGCCACCATCTCATTCGTCGCTTTTGGCTCAGCCTTTCCTTGCGATTTGCGCATCACCTCGCCCATGAAAAAACCAATCAGCCCCTTTTTGCCTTTGCGGTACTCCGCCACCTTATCCAGATTGGCAGCCAGCACTTCGTCCACTATTTTTTCGAGAAAATTCGAGTCTGAGCTTTGCAGCAGGTTGAGCGACTTCGCCAGTTCGAGTGGCGGCGTATTTGGCGATTTAACCAGTTCAGGGAAGAGCCGCTGATTGGCGATGGAGGCGCTCACCTGCCCCGATTCGATGACCTGAAGGTAGGCCGCCAGTTGCTCCGCCGATACCGGAAATGCTTCGATGCTGCTGCCAGTTTCGGTTAGCCACGGACTTATTTTATTGATAAAAAGGTTGGCAGCCGCTTTGCCCGCTACCCCCAGCGGGGCGCAGACCCTCGCCGTTTTTTCAAAAAACATTGCCGTTTCCCGCTCCTGCGTTAGCAGCCGGGCATCGTATTCCGACAGGTCAAAATCATTTACAAAACGCTCAAATAGGACCTTCGGTAAGGGCGGCAATTGCGCCAGCACTTCTTCCACCCATTCCTGCGTGAACACCACAGGCGGCAGGTCGGGGTCGGGGAAGTAGCGGTAATCGTGGGCGCTCTCCTTGTCCCGCATGGGCGAAGTGGCGCCCGTTACAGGGTTGAAGTTAAGGGTGGAGCGCACGATTTCCTCGCCATTTTCAATCAAGTCCACCTGCCTTTTCACCTCAAACTCGATGGCCTGCCTTGCGAAGCGCATGGAGTTCACGTTCTTGATTTCACAGCGCTCGCCGAGCAGCGTCTCCCCCCGTTTGCGCACGCTAACGTTCACGTCGCAGCGCATGGAGCCTTCCTGCATATTGCCGTCGGAGATGCCGAGGTAGCGGGCCAGTTGGCGCATGGCGGTCATGAAGGCGTCCACCTCCTCACCGCTGCGCAGGTCGGGTTCGCTCACGATTTCGAGCAGCGGCACCCCCGACCGGTTCAGGTCAATCATCGAATGCCGGGGACTGAGGTCGTGGATGCTCTTCCCGGCGTCCTCCTCCATGTGGATGTGGTGGATGCGCACCGTGCGACGGTAGCCTTCCATTTGCAGTTCCATCGAGCCGCCGGTGCAGATGGGCAGGCGGTCTTGCGTGATTTGGTAGCCTTTCGGCAAATCAGTGTAGAAATAGTTCTTCCGGTCGAAGGCATTGCGCAGGTTGATGTGGCTGCCGAGCGCCAGGCCCAGTCGCACGGCGTACTCCACCTGCCGCTTGTTCAGCCGGGGCAGCGTACCAGGGTGCCCCAGCGATATAGCGCTAACGTGGGTGTTTGGATCGCCGCCGAAACTGGCGTCGTCACTGCAAAACGCCTTGCTCTGCGTGGCGAGTTGGAGGTGGATTTCAAGGCCGATGACAGGTTCGTAGGATTCGTATTTCATCATGTAAAATGCAAAGTAAAACGGCAAAGCTATGCTTGGTTGATGACTTAGGTTCTGCTTAAACGGCATTGCTTCAGACCTGTTGCCAAATTTTTCCATGTTTTGGGGCAGTGAAACTTCGTGAATATCTTTACGGATTTGAAGCAAATCTTTAAAAATGGTTTACCGAAGATTTGAGGGCAAGTCCAAAAAGGAGGATTTTAACTTGGGGGTACACCCTCCGGCCTATCCCCGTTCAAATATTTAATGCCTATCAGCAAAAAGAACAAATACAGCGACACTCCAAAATTGTTCTCAGTCGTGTTTTCCACAAAAAAGGAAGAAAAGATGACGGCATGTAGCGCCAAGAACAGCGGGTTTCGCCAGTTTTTTCGATAAAACAGCGGGAAGAAAAAGCCTGTGAGGAACAGCGACAGCCCCACCAGCCCTGTGCCAGCGAAAATGGTTACGAGTTGGTTGTGCGGCATCCGGTATTTGTAGCCACCGACCAGCCCGGTTTCGTAGCGGCGCTTCACCTCCTGTTTAAGGTCGCCAGCGCCAATGCCCAGCAGCGGGTGCTCTCGCCCGATGTTGAGGCCGACTTGCATGGAGGCAAAGCGCTCGGCGTCCGGGTAGTCGGCGCCGATACCCTGCTGGAACTGGCGGTAGTCCCACCGTGCGTAGTCCAACTTGGCCTTGAAGCTGGGCACTGTAAGGTAGGACAGCACTGGCAACGCCAGCACTCCGGCGATGCCCGCCAATCCGAGCAGGTAGCGTTTTTTTACCAAAACAAACCAAGCGCCAAGCGCCAGCAAAGCGATGTACAGCGATACCAAGCCACTGCGCACGGATAGTATATGGATGAAGGCGAAGAGGAACAGTGTCATGCCGCCGATGAGCCAGCGTTCCTTTTTTTGCTCCACAAAATGGAAGCCCTCGGCCCAGAGCGCCCCGCCGCCGAGGATGGTGAGGGCCAGCACCAGGCTGAAACGAATATGGTTGCTCGGTGTGGGCAGGTGGCCGCCACGGCCCAGGTCGGCCATCACAGCGTGGAAGTTTGCGATGAAATTGACCAGCACGTAGGCACTGATGATGGACATGATGACCAACAGGAAATACAAGATGGTATAGACTTCCCTTTTGCGAAGCAGCGGCATGGAAGCGAACGCGAATGGCAGTACAAGGAAAGGCAGTTTGATGCGCAGCCGTTCCAGTGTATAGCCCAGGTCGCTCGACCAAAGCCAGGATACCAGCACCAACAGGAACGGCACGGAAACGGCCAGCCAAGCCTTGTTTTGCCAGTAGTTTCGGAGGTTTTCCTGTAAGGTGTCCCGCAGCGTGAGGCTGACTTTCGGCCCGTCAATCTTCAACTGGAATAAGGCCAGTGCCAGCAGTGCAATCATGGAGACCGACAGCACGAACTCAGCCGACAGCACCATGCTCACCAGCCAGATGAAGAGGCAGGTGACGGCTTGTGCTTTGTAAGATTGCAGGATGGTTTGCAAGGTTAAGGATTGAAGGTTTGAAGGCGTGAAGGTTTGAAGGTTAGCACGCTACTTTGCATTTTATATTTTTTGAATAAACCAATCATTACTTTTGCGCCTTGTTTTTACAGGACTTGGCCAGAAAGATTGCGTCCCAAATTCAATCCTTCTCGCCTTCAATCCTTCAATTCTTTATTCCAAAATGGATTCATTTGCAAATGTAAAACGCATTATCGAGGAAATAGCAGCGGCCAGCCCGAAGACGAAGGACGAGTTGGAGCAGTTCCGCATCCTGTACCTCGGCTCGAAGAACGTCATCAAGCCGTTGATGGGCGAAATCAGGCACGTGCCCAACGAGCAGAAAAAAGAATTTGGCCAGCTGGTGAATGAGGCCAAGGACGCCGCCGAGCGCAAGTTTGCAGAGCTGCAAGAGGCCCTCGAATCGGCCAGCGGCGATGCCGACCTTGACCTGCTCGACCTCAGCCGCCCCGGCGAGCCGCTCCCGCTGGGCAGCCGCCACCCCATCGCCACGACGATGAACCGCATCGTGGGCATCTTCCAGCGCATGGGCTTCGCCATTGCCGAGGGGCCGGACATTGAGGACGATTGGCACAACTTCACGGCCATGAACACGCCCGAAGACCACCCCGCACGGGACATGCAGGACACGTTTTATTTGCAAAACAGCACGGAAATGCTCCTGCGCACCCATACCTCGCCAGTGCAGGCCAGGGTGATGATGGGGCAAAAACCGCCCATCCGCATCATCGCTCCTGGCCGGGTCTATCGTAACGAGACCATCAGCGCCCGCTCACATGCGCAGTTCCACCAGATAGAGGGACTGTACGTGGACGAAGGCGTTAGCTTCGCCGACCTGAAGCAGACGCTGATGTACTTCGCCCAGGAGATGTTCGGCACGCCGAAAATCAGGCTGCGCCCCAGCTTCTTCCCCTTCACCGAGCCGAGCGCCGAGATGGACGTTTGGATCGGCATGGACAACGAAAAGAACTACCGCCTGAGCAAGGGCACCGGCTGGCTCGAAATCCTCGGCTGCGGCATGGTGGACCCACAGGTACTGGAAAATTGCGGCATTGACCCCTCAAAATACTCCGGTTATGCCTTCGGGATGGGCATCGAGC
>JANPLH010000548.1:0-6237 GCA_031426435.1 Saprospiraceae bacterium
TAATTGTTTGTTTGGGGTTATTTTCAAAATGTCGTTTTTGACTTGGCCGAAGTCCACCTCCAACGTCTCGCACAAAAAAAAACTTGCCGTCGCAGTTGGCCTTGGGCCATGAAAAAAGCGACTTGTTCCGAGACACAAAAGCGACATTTTGAAATTCGCCTGTTCGATTGTTAATGAAACGCTGCACATAGCAGTTCAACAATCAAACAATTCAACAATCAAAAACTATACATCACACCCATGTTCAAGCCAGCCGAAAACTCGGAGGACTCGATGAAACGGTTGTTGTGCAGGCTCGTAAGCGAACCCATCACCGTCGGTTCTGCCCGCAAGCTCAATGACTTGGTCAGTTGGTACTCCAAGCCAAGCCCGGCCATATAAGAGGCGCTAAGGCTTTGAAGGTCGGATGGCAAGCCCCTTTGCGGCTTTTGCCTGTCAAACCGGAATCGGTCATTTTTGGAAGCGATATCATCAATGGAAAAATCACTTTCCAACAAGAAATTTAAGAAGATGCCCGCTTTTGCCAGCACCCTCAGCCGACCTTGGCCCAAGCTGTAATTGGCATAAACCGGTACGGATGCAAAGGCCAGGTGTTCGCTGGTGCTGATGGTGGCTTCCACTTTTTCCGTTTCTGGTATGGCGGAGGCAGGGTCGTCCGATTCGGCCCGAACCGCCATTTCCACAGTTCCCGCTGCGGTATTCAGGTTGTACTGGAACTCATGCTCGTGCTGGCTGGGTGGTGGTTGGCCAGGTTCCCAGCGATTAGACCTGTCTTTGAAATCCAAGGATAAAGTATGCGTGGTTTCATTGTCCACGGTGCGGTAATTCACGCCCGTGACAAGCCGCAGCCGAGGGGTAATATTGGTTTCAACCACTACTCCAGTCATCCATGACTTGTAGGATTTTTCCTTGTCCACGGTGAATGATTTGCGCTCGCCAAATTGGTTTCCGGGTCCGCTAGGATGCCCACGGTCTTCCTTGACCCTGCTAATCTGGGTATTTGTGACCATCGGCATGGCCTGCAATCCCACCGAGAAACGGGTGCCCATTTGCTTGGCTGCCGGGATGATAGAGCTGGTCAAAGGTGCTTTCGGTTCCGGGAAATCAATCGGGTTCAGCTTCCTTCCCCAAACCTGCGGCATGTCGGCTTGCTTGGCCACTGCCAGTTCCTCCGGCGGAGTGGTTAGCGCTGTTTTAGCAATATGGTCTTGATTGGCTACGGGTTCATTGGCTGTGGCTTCACGGCTTTTGTTGTCAACCACGGGGCTGTGTTGCGCAGCACCATCTACCTTGTTTCGCTGTTTTTTTGCTTTCGATGAAACAGTGCCCGTATTTGCCACGGCCCCAGTTTGCTGCTGGGTAATTTGTCGCTCGGTTGTCGCCTTTGTGTTGTCAATAGTTGCGGTTCCTTGTGCGGCTGCGCCTTCTTGCGCTTCCTCGATGGGCAGCGTCGTCTGCTCCATTTGCTTTCTTTCCTCCTCCACCAGCCGCTGTTGTTCCAATTGCTCCAATTGCGTGGCGTTCTCTTTCAGTGCCTCGTTGAGTTTATTGATTTTACTACTGAAATAAAGGTGCTGCCCCACGAGCAAGCCCATCACCACGGCAGCCGCAGCCGCCACCGACCACCAATTGCGCAGCACCCCAAGCCTTGGCGTCAGTTGCCTTGGCGCATCTGTTGGCAGCTCGGCCACGGGCGGTTCCAAGTTGGCAGCTATCTTCGACCAAAGGTCGCCCGGTGGGTCTTCGCTGTGACCTTCGAGGCTTTTCCGAAGAAAATCCTCTAATTTGTCGTTATGTAAATTCTCTTCCATTTTCGTCCAATTTTAAGTGTGAAGCGTGTAATTCTCTTTTGGTTAGGTTGATGTTCTATAATTTCTCAATTTCCAATTTCCTACCCCGCCAAGCTTTTCTCCAGCAGCCCCTTCAAAAACGCCTTTGCCCGGTTCAGCTGCGACTTGGAGGTGCCGACCGAAATGCCCATTTCATTGGCAATCTCCTGGTGCGAATAATCTTCCAACACGTAGAGGTTCAGTACCGTGCGAAAGCCCGTTGGCATTTTCTGCATCAGCTTTATGAGGGCAGCGGCTTTTTCGTTTTCCTCAAAAACCGAATCGTCGGTGTCGCTCAGTTTGTACTCCACGTTCTCCAGTTCGGAGAACTGCAATCCGCCCTTTTGCTTGCGCAAATGCTGGAGTGCCACGTTGACGATGACCCTGCGCAGCCAACCCTCGAAACTGCCCTCGCCCCGGTACTGGTGCAAGTCCCTGAACACTTTGACGAACCCTTCCTGCAACACGTCCTCGGCGTCCTGCCGGCTGTTGGCGTAGCGCAGGCACACAGCGAACATCTTCCCTTTGAAGTGTTCGTACAGTTGCTGCTGCGCAAGGCGTTCTCCGTTTTTGCAGCGTTCCAGTATTTTTTGCTGAAGGTCAGTCATCCAATGGTTTTCCTAAAATGGTTTACATGGCTTAGGTCATGATTGGGGGGGAATGGTTGCACGGGCATCAACTTTAATGCCCTTCAAGACTTGTTAAACTTAGCGCCTTCCCGTTTGGCATCCGATTTTTCGACTTTGGCAATTAAACCCAACACGAACTCGGTGGTGCTTTCCTACTTTTGGAGTGATTTAAATCAAAGCTAATGAAATCTATTTTGCTGTTGTTGCTTTCACTAACGCCACTGCGGCTGGCCAGCCCCGATGCCATTGTTTTTTCGGTGCAGAAAGGCAGCATCCGTTTCACCTCGGATGCCCCCTTGGAGCTGATAGCAGCCAGTTCCAACGAGGTAAGGGGCCTGATTGATACTGAAAAAAACAGCTTTGCATTCACCATTGACATGACGAGCTTCCAAGGGTTTAACAGCCCCTTGCAACGGGAGCATTTCAATGAAAACTACCTCGAAACCAAGGCGTTCCGCAAATCCATCTTCACTGGCAAGCTCATCGAGACCGTGGACTTGACCAAGGACGGCACCTATACCGTGCGTGCCAAGGGCAATCTCGAAATCCATGGTGTGGCCAACGAGCGCATCATCAAGAGCGAGGTGACTGTGAAGGACGGCAAGTTCCGAGTGCGCTCCAACTTCACCGTCCTGCTCGCCGAGCACGACATCGCCATCCCGAAAATCGTTCATCAGAAAATCGCCGAAGAGATAAGGGTGGAGGTGGATGCCGAGTTTGAAAAGAAGTAATGATGGTTTCATGGTTACATGGCTTCATGGCTTCATGGTTACATTGTTACATTGTTTCATTGTTGCTCGCACCACGACAACCATGACAATCACGACAGCCATGAATCAATGAAGCCATGCAACAATGCAACCATGAAGCCATGCAACCATGAAACACCTTTTCCTCCTCCTCCTGCCGACCTTCCTCCTGGCACAGTCTCCCTACTTCCGGGAGGTGAGCCTGGAAGAGGCATACCCTGGCACGAGGGTGGAGATGATGTACCAAGACCGCAGCGGGCTGGTTTGGCTGGGGTCGTCAAAGGGGCTTTTCCGTTTCGATGGTCAGGACTACCTGCTGGTGCAAAAGCCCGACTCGACCAGCCAGCGGGTCGGGGCCATTTTTCAGGATAAAAAAATGCAGCGCTGGGTGGGCTACCACGATGGCTCCATTTACCGCTTGGTGGCCGACAAACCGGTAAAATGGATGCCCGATGAAGGTACTCCCGCCACGGCCATCACGGGCATAGCAGAGGATGGGGCGGGGCAGCTTTGGTTTGCCACCTACGGTGAAGGGGTCTATTGTTTCGACGGGCTACACCTCTATAACTTCGACATGGACGACGGGCTGCTCGGCAATGAAATCTACGTCATCGTACAAAGCCCCGACGGGCGCATCTGGCTCGGCACCGATGGTGGCATCAGCATCTGCAGTTTTGCCAAAGGCAAAAAAAGCGTGGAAAACCTGAGCCTCGAAGATGGCCTGCCCGACGAAATCGTGCATGAACTGCTGCCCGACGGCAGCGGCAACGTGTGGGTAGGCACCTATGACAAGGGCGTTTGCCGCTACAACCTCAAGGAACACCGCTTCGACTTCCCGCTCCAAAACTGGCAGCAAGGCATCGTCAGCCACTTGGCGATTTTTGAACAAAAAGAACTGTGGATTGGCACCGATGGCAACGGTCTTTGGCGCTACTCCTTGCAGGATAATAGGCTTATTCCCGTCCTGGGTTTTGAAAACTCAAAGGTCTATGACCTGCACAAGGACATAGAAGGCAATATCTGGACGGTGACAAACTCAGGTGGCATCCGCTTGGCAAACCGCCAGTTTGAGTTCCTCCCCACCGATTTAAAAAATATTCAGGCCGTGCTTTCCGACCGGCAGGGCTGTATTTGGGTAGGCAATGCCGACGGGCTTTTTTGTAAAAAAATGGGTGGCGAGGGCCAAGCGAACTTTACCCCTTTTTTGCAAAATAGTAAGCTGAACGTGGTAAGCCTTTATGAAGACAAATTCGAGAATATCTGGATTGGTACCTTCGACAAGGGCGTGGTCTGCTTTGACCCCAAAACAAACCGCACGAGGCAACTCACTGAAAAACAAGGGCTTACCAACAACAGCGTCCTTTCGATAGATGGCAACAGCGGCCATGTATGGCTCGCTACGCTGGGCGGCGTTTCGGAAATTGACAACGGGCTGAACTTAATTTTCGATGAAATGCCCACTGTTCGGCGCTTTGGGAAAGAGGATGGGCTGGCCGCCAATTTTATCTATAAAATCTTTGTGGACCGCCGCAAGCGCACCTGGTTCTGCACCGATGGTCAGGGCATCAGCCTCCTCGAAAACGGCAGGATACAGAACTTCAAGGCCTATAAAGATACCGACCCTGCCACTGGCAAAATCGTCGAAAAAGAGCTGAAAGCCGTCTATTCCATCACCGACGACAACCGTGGCCATCTTTGGTTGAGCACGGCCACGGAGGGCATTTTCGAGTTCGACGGCAAGGGCTTCAAGCGGCTGGCAGTGAAAGAGGGCATTCGTGACCTCGCCATCACCAGCCTCGTCACCGATGGGAATGGGCAGCTGGTCGTCGTGCATCCGAGCGGCATAGACCTGCTCACGCCAGAGACGCACCACCTCATTTATTACGATGAGGAAATCGGCCTGACAGACATTGAGCCGAACTTGAACGCCTCCTGCAAAGACCGTTTTGGCAATGTCTGGATCGGCGTGAAGGATGGCATTTTCAAATATACTCCGCTCAACGAGCCGCTGGAAATTCACCCGAAAACGCACCTGCACAACGTAACGGTATCATACAAAGCCATAGATTTTCAAGCCATTAGTGAATTTGCCCACGACCAAAACAATTTCTATTTCGAGTTCTTCGGCCTTTGGTACACCGACCCCCCATCGGTGCGCTACCGCTACCGCTTGCTGGGCTACGACAGCAATTGGGTCTCCACCAAAGACCGCCACGCAACCTTCCCCAGCCTGCCGCCTGGCGAGTACCGCTTCGAGGTGACCAGCACAGAAAACGATGCCTGGAGCGACGAACCGATTATGCGCTACGAATTTGAAATCAGCCCGCCGTTTTGGCGCAGGTGGTGGTTCGTTTTGGGTTGCTGCGCAATGGCGGCTGCTTTGTTTTTTTGGTACCAAAAAACCCGTGACGATCGGCTCAAGCGGGTGGCTTTATTGGAAAAGGAAAAAGTGGAGAGCGAGCTTATTGCGCTAAAGGCGCAAATCAACCCGCATTTCCTTTTCAACAGCTTTAACACGCTTATCGCTTCCATCGAGGACGACCCGAAGGCAGCGGTAGAGTACGTCGAGAACATGTCCGACTTCTACCGCTCCATGTTGTCACTGCGGGACAAGGCCATGATTACCCTCGAAGAAGAGGTGGATTTGGCGGAAAATTTCGGCTACTTGTTGCGCATGCGCTATGGCGACGCCTTTAGTTTGGAGGTGAACCCCAATTGCGGCAGCGACGTGAAAGTGGTGCCACTAACCCTTCAAATATTGGTGGAAAACGCCGTGAAGCACAACATCATCGCCAAATCGAAGCCACTGAAAATCCAAATCGAAATGGACGACAACGGCTACCTCATCGTGCGGAACAACCTGCAACCGAAAATGCAGCCGGCACAAGGCACCGGCTTCGGCCTCGATAGTCTTTGCCGCCGCTATGAAATATTGACAGGCAAAAAGGTAATCATTGAAAAAACGGAAACCGAGTTCAGGGTGTTTGTGCCCGTTTTAGACTAACTATTTACGTTGTCTGGTGTGCGCCG
>JANPLH010000549.1:0-9195 GCA_031426435.1 Saprospiraceae bacterium
TTCATGCGGGCAACCTCATCCTTGCTTAGGCCAGTGCTTGCTTCAATACGGATGTTCTGCTGCTTGCCGGTGCCTTTGTCCACTGCACTCACACTGAGGATGCCGTTTGCATCAATATCGAAGCTGACCTCTACTTGTGGCAAGCCCCTTGGCGCAGGCGGAATTCCATCCAAGATGAAGCGGCCAACGCTGCGATTATCACGGGCCATCGGGCGCTCTCCTTGCAGGATGTGGATTTCCACGCTCGGCTGGTTGTCTGCTGCGGTGGAGTAAGTCTTTGATTTTTTCGATGGGATGGTAGTGTTCGACTCGATAACCACGTCATATACGCCACCCATTGTCTCGATACCCAGCGAAAGCGGGGTCACGTCGAGCAGGAGCACATCTTTTGTTTCACCAGTGAGAACACCACCCTGGATGGCAGCACCTACGGCGACTACTTCGTCAGGGTTCACGCCCTTGTTTGGCTTTTTGCCAAAGAACTCCTCCACCACGGCTTGGATGCGTGGGATACGGGTCGAACCGCCCACGAGAATTACCTCATCAATATCGTTGGCAGTCATGCCAGCGTCCTTGAGCGCCAAGCGGCAGGGCTCGATGGTACGCTTCACGAGGTCGTCGCAAAGCTGCTCGAACTTCGCCCGGCTTAGTTTGATCACCAAGTGTTTTGGCACACCGTCCACTGCGGTGATGTAGGGCAGGTTTATTTCCGTTTCAGAGGAAGACGAAAGCTCGATTTTAGCCTTTTCAGCGGCATCCTTCAAACGCTGTAACGCCATTGGGTCTTTGCGGAGGTCAATGTTTTCAGTAGTTTTGAACTCACTGGCCAACCAATCAATGATATGACGGTCGAAGTCGTCGCCACCGAGGTGTGTATCACCGTTGGTTGATTTCACCTCAAAAACGCCTTCGCCCAACTCCAAAATAGAGATGTCAAAAGTACCGCCACCAAGGTCATAGACGGCAATGGTCATGTCCTTGTGGCGCTTGTCGAGGCCGTAGGCCAAGGCAGCTGCCGTTGGTTCGTTTATAATCCGGCGCACCTTCAGGCCAGCGATTTCGCCCGCTTCTTTGGTGGCTTGACGCTGTGAATCGTTGAAGTAGGCAGGTACCGTGATAACGGCTTCCGTCACTTCAGTACCGAGGAAATCCTCAGCCGTTTTCTTCATTTTCTGGAGCACCATCGCCGAGACTTCCTGCGGCGTATAGAGCCTGCCGTCAATATCTACCCGCACGGTGTCGTTATCGCCCTTCACCACTTTATAGGTGGTGTGCACCAACTCCTTGCTTATTTCTGAGTAGCGGTGACCCATGAAGCGTTTGATGGACGCCACGGTGCGCTGGGGGTTGGTGATGGCCTGGCGTTTGGCGGGGTCGCCCACTTTGCGCTCCCCGTTGTCGAGGAAGCCAATGATGGACGGCGTGGTCCTCCTTCCCTCGTCGTTGGCGATAACAACTGGCTCGTTGCCTTCCATCACCGCCACGCAGGAGTTTGTTGTTCCTAAGTCAATGCCTATGATTTTACCCATTATGAATAGATTTAAGTTTTGTCAAAAAAAGATTGAACTACCGTGGCCAATCAACTCACGTGCCATCGGGTATTGACTGACTTTTTGTACTTTTTTTGAAATGTTTTGTAGAAAATTGGCAGGAAAAGGGCGGTAAGAGGGTGACAAAACGGCAGGAGAAGGATGTACTGTTTAGTTTTATCTTTAGTTATTAAATTGTGCCACCCATTGATTCTTTAAAAAAGGTAATTAATGAATTAGCTGCTTTAACAGGTGTTGTTTCTCCCGACAAAACAGCTTTTTTATTTGCATCCAAAGCAGCTTTTAGAATTGGGTTTTCATAGAAAAAACGATGCAGTGATTGTTCTAATTGCACTGCAAACCAAGCATTCAATTGTGCTCTCCTATTGGTTTCAAACCACCTGTTCCCCTTCACAACTCCTTGATATTCATCAATTACTCTCCAAATCTCCCCCAGCCCCTCCCCCGTCAGCGCCGAACAAGTAACTGCCCTTGGCTGCCAACCGCTCTCCTTTTCGGGAAAAAGATGCAGTGCTTGTGCATAGTCCTTCCTGGCCATTTTCGCCAATTCGATGCGGTCGCCATCCGCCTTGTTGATGGCAATCAAATCGGCCAGTTCGACGATGCCTCGTTTGATGCCCTGCAACTCGTCGCCAGCACCGGGCATTAACAACAACAGGAAGAAATCCACCATCCCTGCCACGGTTGTTTCGCTCTGCCCTACCCCAACCGTTTCGATGAAAATGGTGTCAAAACCAGCGGCTTCGCAAAGTAGCATTGACTCGTGTGTGCAATTGGCCACACCGCCAAGCGCCATCCCTGCTGGGCTGGGTCGGATAAATGCATTGGGTTCGGCGCTCAGTTTCTCCATACGGGTCTTGTCGCCAAGGATGCTGCCACCGCTCACTTGGCTGCTGGGGTCAATGGCCAAGACTGCCAACCGTCGCCCTTGCTCTCGTACCATGATTCCTCCAAAAGACTCGATAAAGCTACTCTTTCCAACCCCCGGCGGCCCCGTGATGCCAATGCGGAAGGACTTACCAGTATACGGCAAGCATTTTTCAAGCACCGCTTCCGCCATTTCCCGATGTTCTGGGCGGGTGCTTTCCACGAGGGTAATGGCCCGCCCAAGCACCACACGGTCGCCCCAAAGGATGCCTTCCATGTATTCATCCACCGTCCAATTTTTGCCCGTAAGGGCGCTTTTTTTGCTCAAAACAACTGTTAAGAGGGTTTAACATTTGTTGAACAAGCGTCTTAACACTTAATGCAAATCACAGTAAATGAAGCAGTTAACAGATTTGCCTTAAATTAACGATTGTTCAAAATCAGTGCAATATGGTTAAAGTTGGCATAAACAACAAGGTGCTTAACACCCCGCTATTGCACCTACTGATAACCGTGCATTTCTTTGCCAATAGTGAACAGGATTTCTTTTTTCTAAAACATCTAAAGCTTTGAGATGGCACGCTCTCTTTTTTCATTTTCAACTCAGTTAGACCATCTATAAACACCTAAAACGTAGCGGGCAATGGCCCCTGGTACTCTAACCGGTGATTCTTCGACGCTTCTGCTATTGCCTTGCTACTTTTGGGATGCCCTGTTTAGTTTTCCACCTTCCACATAATCACCGTCCTATCGTCGCTGCAAGAAAGCAAACCGCTGGACAACCAAAGCACTTTGTTTACGGAATTGACATGACCGCCATCCCTGCCGCCTTCCAGCACTTTCAACAATCCAAAATCGTTGGCACCCCAAATTTTCATGGTTTTGTCACGGCTTCCAGTTGCAAAATAGCAACCATCTGGGCTATAACAAATGCTGTTGATGGTGTACCAATGGGCTGGTTGGGAACTTGTTTTGTGGAAATCATTTTCAAGGTCCCAAACGTTTAAATGGGCATCTCGGCCCCCACTCAGTAAGTGCTTTTCATCGGGAGCATATTTTATCGAAAACACCGAACTACCATGCGCTTGCTGTATAATGTGTCTTAGCTCCAGCGTTCCGGCGTCGAGCAGGTATATGGCTCCATCGCTGCCCCCAATTGCCAATTCATGTCTTCCCTCGCAATAGTCAACACACCTAAGTGCCTGATTTGCAAGATGATATGTTTCCAAAGCTCGCATTTCTTCCACTGACCATCGGCTTAGTTTCCCATCACCCCCTACCGTGAAAACATGGTCATGGACGGCAAGTATGTCAAAAACGCCCTTTTGGTGATGAGCGATGTTTTTGGTGGTTTCAGGGTAATTTAGGTCAATCCAATGCACCCCTCCATCCATATTTCCAGCCAAGATTTTTCCTGTTTTTTTCAAATAACAAAGTGAAAAAACCTGTCGCTCCACTTTGGCGACAAGCTTTCCCAATTCTGGCTCATCGAGGTTCCATTGCACCA
Source organism: Saprospiraceae bacterium (assembly GCA_031426435.1). Lineage (GTDB taxonomy): Bacteria > Bacteroidota > Bacteroidia > Chitinophagales > Saprospiraceae > UBA6168. The sequence continues at coordinate 3,925 of JANPLH010000549.1, forward strand.
CCCAAGCATCGCCTGCACCGGTGATGACATGGCGCTCGTCCATCCCTGCCACCAAAGCAAAAATGGCAGCGTTGTGGCCTGCTAATTGGGCAACTTTATTGACTTTCATTGGCGGTTTGGTGCTTGTTAGCGTTCTTTGCATTATTTCACACAACGGCACAACGACACTACGACTTTTCATACAAGGATTTCGTTGTGGTGTTGTGGCGTTGTGTGAAATTCCGTGCAAATGTCAATTATTTAATGGGGCTTCTGATAAAAAAAACATTGGAAAATGGCGCTACCATCGGCATCTGGCGGATGGAGGAGGATGACTCTTATTTTACCCAACAGCTTGATTTACAGCTAATTGAATTGAATGAACTGGCTCGTTTGAAAGGCCGGCGCAGATTGGAATGGCTGGCCAGTCGCTACCTCGTCCATGAAATGTTGCTGTCAAAAGGACTGGAAGACCGGGTGCCAGTATTGAAAGATGCGTTCGGCAAGCCCCATATTATTGGGACTCCTTTTCACCTCTCGTTTAGCCATTCACACGAATTAGTGGCTGTCATTTTGTCAAATCAACCTACTGGGATTGATATTCAGGCATTGGTTCCTAAAATTGAAAGACTGGCCCACAAGTTTCTTCGACAGGAAGAGTTGGAGAGCTTAAAGCCTGAAACCCGTTTGCAACACCTCCATGTGTATTGGGGGGCAAAAGAGGCACTGTACAAAGCACATGGCAGGAAAGAATTAGATTTTAAGCAGCATATTTTTATACAACCATTTGATTATCAACGTGCTGGACGCACAATGGGCAATATTGATAAAGATAGTCAGGTCTGGGAATTCGAAGTGTTTTTTGAGCAATTTTATGGTTACATGATGGTTTGGTGCTGACAATCACCGAACATGGTGCACCTGCTCTGGCCCCAATATCGGCATCCGTTTCAAACGAAGCAGCAGCTGAACGGTGGCCAATACGTCCTTTTCGCAGTAGAGTGAAATCCGGTCAATGTCCTGTTCTTCCCAATAGACTCGGCCTACGTCGCTGCCATCTATATCATCTTTTGGCGAAGGGAACCCAAGCACGGCAGCCAATAATTTCAAGGAAGTATAAGCCTTGCCATCGCCGAATTTCCATAGCTCCATCGTGTCGAGCAGGAACTTCACTTCCCAGGGCTTTTTGCCGTGGATTTGGAGCAACTGGGGGAACTCCAATTGATGCACGACCATCCGCCTGCATATATAAGGTATGTCAAATTCCTTGACATTGTGGCCGCAAATCAGGTGCTTTCCGCCCCTATCGGTCATTGGTTCCTTGTAATGTTGATTGAGGAGGTTGCAAAAGTCTTTGAGCAATTGCTTCTCGTCCAGGTGGGAAAAGGATTTCAGGCGCACCTTCAGCGTTTGGTCAGCGTCCCGCACTACGATACCGACAGAAATGCAGATGATTTTACCAAACTCGGCATAAATGGCTGCCTTGTCTTGGTAAGCCTGTTCCACTTCTTCGCCCGTCAATTCCCTTTTCAGCAAGTTTTTAGACTTGATGGCCCAAAGTTCTTGGAACGTTTCGTCCATTTCATCGTATTGAGGATGCTGCGAAACGCATTCTATATCAAGGAAAAGAATGTTGGCGATGTCTAACGATTCAATCATGGTTGGAAGATTTCTTTGCGGCGAAGTTAGACATAAGCAAGAATTTCATGGACAAGTATTGGTTTGCCATTTATGCTAACTTTGCAAAGGAAAGCAGCTGCGAATGTGCAAAACGTGCCTAATAAAACTCGTTTCAAGTGAACATTCATCGCTTTCAACACCTTGAAAATCAAATCATTGACTATATCTTCTTTTCAATAAAACTCTATTTCAAAACACTGAAACATGGCAAATAACAATTCATCACAGCAGCGGCTCCTGATTATCGCAGGCATCATCATAGCCGTGCTGTTGCTCACAAATGGTGTGCTTCTTTTCAACAAGTACAAACAGGACTCCGTGGTGGACACGCAGACCAGCCAATTGGCGGAAGCCGACAAACTAAAGATTGAACTGGAAAAACAGTATCAAGAAGCACTGTCGGAATTGGAGGAAATGCGTGGCTCCAACGAGGAACTCAATGCCATCATTGACCAACAAAAAGAAGAATTGCGCCAGCAAAAAGGCAAGATTGAGGGCATGCTCGCAAAGGGCGGCGAAATCAATCGGGCGAAGGCGGAAATGAACAATATGCGCAGTCAAGTGGCGGGTTATGTGGCAGAAATTGAACGCATGAAGGCTGAAATTGATGGCCTGAAAGGTGAGCGTGACCAACTCTCGGAGCGCACCAAAAATCTGAGCGCCAACCTTGACAGTGCCAATGTTCGCACCAGTTTGCTCGAAGGCGAAAAGTCAGCCTTAACCGTTGAAAAACAGCAACTTACGACCGAGAGAACCGAGTTGACCGAGAAGGTGACACTTGGTTCTGCTATCAAAGTGGATAAAATCTCGGTGACGCCGCTCAAGGAGCGCAACAACGGTAAAACCGTCAAAAAGAAAATGGCCAAAAACGTTGACCAACTGAGGGTCTGTTTCACAACTTCTGAAAACAGGGTGACACGTCCCGGTACGGAAACGTTTTACGTTCGGCTTCTGAACCCAGTGGGTGAAACGATGGCGATTGACGAACTTGGTTCGGGCGTGTTTTACAGCAAGGAGCACAAGGACGAAATCCGCTACACTTATATGAAGGAGTATGATTACAACCAAGATGCCGCCGAAGTCTGCTTCAACTGGGACCCCAACCTCGGCTCTTTCGGCAAGGGCAAGTACACGGTGGAAGTTTTCAACAAGGGCTACCTGACTGGTAAAAGCTCGTTTGACCTGAAATAAACTGTTTCATGGTTTCATGGTTTCACTGCCTCATAGTTCACGGATTCATTGTCTCATTGCACTTCAAGCCATCGCAATGAGACAATGAACCATGAAACCACCTATCACTGAAGCAATGAAAGAAGAATTCGTCAACCCAATTGATGATAAAAAAGTGACCCAAACACCGCATATCCTACCTTATGCACATACGGTTGGCAGTGCAGTCATCAAGCCAATTGACCGTGGAAAAGTAATGGGACTTGCCGTTGCTGCCATGTATGAGCAGACGGACATGCAGTTGGCACAGATTAGAAAGCAGGTAGACTTGCTGGCCTCTCAGGCCCGGGAAATACAGCAAAGAGTTGACATTTCAGAGCGTATCTATAAAGTGGGCATGAATTTCAAGCCACTAATCAGCCATGTTTACCACCTTTATACCCGACCGGATGGCAGCGAATTTCTATCCATGATAGCGCCAATGGAATGGGGACGAGGTGCCAAAGTCAGCTTTCAAGCAACCGTGAAGTTACTGGCTGACCACACTTGGGAAATCTTAAAAAATGATGAATGAAAAATGATGGAACGATGAATTTGGGACACTCTGACTTATCATTCCGTAATTAACCAGCTTCCATGAGTGTCATAATACCTTCCCTTTTTTTAGTGATTCATTCATTTATCGCTGTTGGGCCTTCGCATGTTTGGCTTTCGCCAACTACGCATGATTTTGGGGATTTGGAACAAGGCGTACCAGCTTATTTCGATTTCAAGTTCAAAAACACAGGTGACGTGCCCATTCAAATTGAAAATGTGCGGTTCGTTTGCAGCTGCACGGCAACTGAATGGACTGAAACGCCCGTGCTGCCAGGCAAAGATGGTTTTGTCAAAATTGAGTACGATGCCCGAAAACTGGGCTATTTCTCCAAGAAAATTACTGTGTTTTTTACCCACCTGCGCAAGGGCGAAAAGTTGTTCGTTGAGGGCTTTGTCGAATGAGCACACCAATTAGTCTGAGCTTTCCCTTGCTGGCTTGCATTTTGGATTATCTTTGCCGCCCGTAAAAGGTGCCTTAGCGCCCCATTCTTTTACTTCCCGAGCTTCGGTCAGGGATATTGTAAACTCAATTTTACTTTTCTCTTTTTTCACTTATGACAATACTGATTTTCCTAATAGTCTCTTATATACTGTTCAGCATCACGATGGTGAAGCTATTTGAAAAAGCAGGCGTTGAAGGCAAAAAAGCGCTGATTCCTGGCGTCAACTTTGTCGAGATGTGCAAGCTCGTAGGGCAAAAGCCAACCCATGCACTCTGGTTGCTGTTCCCCATCGTCAACATCTTCATCTTCGTTGGCCTTTGCGTGGACTTGGTGCGCTCGTTCGGCAAATACGATTTTTGGCACACAGCACTTGCCGTTATTTATGCTCCAGCCATTTTTTACATGGTGGGTAATAACAAGGATGACAAATACCTTGGGCCAACACTAATAGCAGAGAAAGATTACCGGGCCAAGCTGGAAGAGGCACATAAAACAGGCAATAATCGGGAATTTCAAAAATTACAGCGTCAAAACCCTTATGTAAAATCGCAGGTAAGAGAATGGACGGAAGCCATCGTCTTTGCCGTGTTTGCGGCAGCATTCATCCGCATGTTTTTAATTGAGGCTTATGTGATTCCCACTTCCTCTATGGAAGGCTCCTTGAAGGTTGGCGACTTTTTGTTCGTTAGCAAGGCGCATTACGGCATTCGCACACCAAAGACCGTGGTGATGTTTCCATTACTGCACAACAGACTGCCATTTTTCAATACAGAAAGCTATCTGGAGAAACCCAACCTTCCGTTTTATCGCCTACCTGCGATGCAAAAAGTGGAGCGTTACGACCCAGTGGTGTTCAATTTCCCAGATGGCGACAGCGTCTTTATTTTCCCGGACAGAACATTCAGCATTGGTGACTACCGTAGGGGAGCTATTGCAGGTTTCAACCCGATGTATCAAGAGGCAATTAAAACGGGTCGGGTCGAATTGATAACAAGGCCGATTGACAAGAAAGACCATTATATCAAAAGGTGCATTGGCTTACCCGGCGATAGTCTGAAAGTCGTGGACAGGCAAGTTTTCATCAATGGAGAAGCAGCTAAAAACCCATCTCAAATGCAGTTTTTGACGGCCATAAAATCGGCCAATGGTTCTGTCAACTTGGGAAAATTGGATGAGTTAGGAGTGAACGTCAGTGAAAAAATCAATGACAATATTTTCGCAATGACCGAAGTGCAGCGCACAAAACTCAAGGAATTGATGCCAGACGTAACCTTGGAAGTCATTACTTACCCAAGACAAGAAGGTGCCTTGTTCCCACACGATGAAGTCAATTTCCCAGGATGGGCCAATGACAACTACGGGCCAGTCTATATCCCCAAAAAAGGCGCTACCGTTGAAATCA
>JANPLH010000550.1:0-2483 GCA_031426435.1 Saprospiraceae bacterium
CTTTCGAGCTTTTCACCAGCCCGCTTTTGGTGTTCCGCTTTATTTGGTTGTAGCTCAGCTGCTCCATTTCCTCCGAAGACCAAGGAACGAGGTCGGCCACATAAGGTGCCAGTTCCGCCCGAATCTGCTGCAAGTCTTGCTGGATTTTTGCACGGCTCGGCCTGAAGTTTTTCATCAACTTCATCCCAACCGTGAGCACGATGAGAGCCAAGACCAACATAATGATAAGCGACAATGCGATTCCAATCATTTTGAAAATATTTAAGCAGCAATTTTAGCCCTATTTCGTTTTCCGGCCAATCCATTTCGACGGAAATAAAAAAAGCCCTGCCGAAAATGGCAAGGCTCCTCTTATTTCTTTCGCTTTTTCCTCATCCGAGGTATGATTTCAGCGCATTTCGGTTGTAGGACTTTCGCAGCCGCCGGATGGCCCGCTCCTTGATTTGCCGAACCCGCTCACGGGTCAAGCAATACAGTTCGCCAATTTCTTCCAAGGTCAATGCTTTGTGCCCATTCAGGCCATAGTAAGCCGAAAGTACCTCGACTTCCCTCGGTGCCAAAATAGAAAGGCCCGCCTGCACTTCGTCTTTCAGCGACTGGTCCATCAGGGCCTCGTCGGGGCTGGTGCCGTCGCTGTCGGCAATGAGGTCGAGCATGGTAGAGTCACTGTCCTCTCCGCCAATGGGTGCGTCCACGGATACGTGGCGGATGCTGCCTTTCAGCAGGTTGGATACCTCTTTTGCAGTTAGCTCGAGGATTTCGCCAAGTTCTTCGTCCGTCGGTTCCCGCTCGAACTCCTGCACAAAGGAAATAAACGCTTCGTTTACCTTATTATAGGAGCCAACCTTGTTCAAAGGCAGCCTTACGATACGGGAATATTCCACGATTGCTTGCAAAATGGATTGGCGAATCCACCAAACGGCGTAGGAAATGAACTTGAATCCTTTAGTCTCGTCAAAACGGCGTGCTGCCTTCATCAAGCCGACGTTGCCCTCGTTGATGAGGTCGCTGAGGGACAAGCCTTGGTTTTGGTATTGCTTCGCAACGGAGACCACGAAACGCAGGTTGGCCTCTGTCAGTCTTTCGAGGGCATCATGGTCGCCAGCACGAATGCGGCGGGCCAGGTCTGCTTCTTCCTCGGCATTGAGCATGTCAATCTTACCAATATCGTTCAGGTACTTGTCAAGGGCAAGACTCTCACGGGTGGTAATCTTGTTGGTAATCTTTAATTGGCGCATAACCTATTTTTTGTTGGTTTGAGGTTTAGTAAAGTGTAGTCTAAAATACGATTCATGGGCGGATGATTTTTATCGAAAACGAATAATTACGTTTCTGATATTAAAAATTACGCCAAACTAAACAAAAAAGTTGCCACAACCTATAAACAAGCCTTGTGCTTTTGAAAAAAAAGGTTTAAATGGTCAGCTTTGAACGGAACAGCTAATTTTGTAGGCTGGTTCGCTTTCCTTGCACCATTTCTCAGCAAAGCAAAAATTGGCAAAACATTTTACAATAACACGGAAAACCGGAAAAATATTTGGCATCAATGCATCCTATCGCCACGAAGTTCCAATTGCTCCATTATTTCAGCTTCTCGGTACAGGTATTCTTGCCAGCGGGCTTTTACCCTTTCCTCTGGGAAATAGGTCTTCGCCAAGTCAATGAATAAGCGGTAATGCCCCGCTTCTGACACCATGAACTTGTGGTAGAACTCCTTTAAATCCTCCTCTTTTAAGTTATCGGAAAGCAATCTGAACCGCTCACAGCTCCTTGCCTCTATAAGCGCAAAAGTTAGTAGCCGCTCTAGTAGCCTTTCCTCGCTGCTGCCGCCTATTTTTCCGAATTTCATCAATTCGTTCACGTATTCGTCCTTTCTTTGGTGGCCAAGTTTGAGGTTCCGGCGCTCCAGTTCCAGCAGGACAAGCCGAAAATGCCCCCATTCCTCGGTTACAATGGGAGCCAGTTCCTTGACCAATTTCAATTTATCAGGGTAACCCTGAATGAGCGAGATGCACGACGTAGCCGCCTTCTGTTCGCAGTATGCATGGTCGGTCAGAATCTCGGCCAAGTCCATCTCGGCTAGGTCAACCCAACGAGGGTCAGTTGGCAATTTTAATCCTAACATCAGAAAAATAGCTGTGGCAATGCCGAGGTGAAATCCACATTTCAAGGCTTATAGGCCAAAAAATGGAGCACGTGTCTTTCCTTTAAATACTGGCATTAACTTGTCTGCGGCAAATGTAGGATGCCCATGTCAATTTCGTTAGTGAGAAACAGGGATAATTAGTCCCGGGTTTTCGTTTTTTGAATCCATCAAATTAACGGCATCTTTACCGCATGAAAATTTTGTTATTTCAAACTTCATGAATTTCCTTTTCGAAATCGGCTTCCTGCCCATCAGCCTATGGGACGTGCTGGATGTGGTCATTGTAGGCTACCTCATCTACCGGGTGTACCTGCTGCTGCGCGGAAGCATCGCTTTC
>JANPLH010000551.1:0-7490 GCA_031426435.1 Saprospiraceae bacterium
CAACAAGAAATTGGTCGAATGGCTTTTCGAGCAACTTAGCTCAGAAGCTAAGTTTGACTTAAATCATCCTGCCGTGCAGAAAGCCTTGGGTTTTGGGGCAGTCAATTATGCCTGATTCTCATTTTCTGCATGGACTATTGAAATATTTGAGTTTGAAAAAAATGACACTGCATTCGTACCGCCCAAAGCTTTGCAATGGGTGCGGAATACAGGTGCTGGTCAATTGGTTTTTGTTTGCATCGTCAGCCCACCTTGGTCTCCTGATGCCGAGGAGGTACTTGGGTGATACTCGCCTATTGTTTACTATCTAACTGATTTTCAGTCGCTTGCGCAATAATTTTAAGTGCTGTCTACTGCTTACCTTTACGACCGAATATGAAAATCCTGCTTGTCACCAAGAAGTTTCCTTACCCGCTGAAAGAAGGAGAACCCATTGCCATCAACTACTTGGCGAAGTCGCTTGTGGCGCTCGGTTGCGAGCTGGATTTGTTGGTTTTGAACACCAGCAAGCACTATTTCGACCCCGTGGATTTGCCGGCATCTGAGAACTTTTTCAAGGAAATTCACAGCGTTCAGGTACAGAACCATATCACTTTTTCGGGTGCATTGCAGAGTTTGCTATTGGGCCAGTCCTATATACTCGACCGGTTCAAGTCCAACGCATTTGCTGATAAGCTGGCCAAATTGCTCCGCAATAAAAAATATGACGTAGTGCAAATGGAGACCATCTATTTGGCACATTATAATAAGGTGGTGCGAAAAGAAAGCAATGCCTTGTTGTCGCTCCGGGCGCATAATGTAGAGCACGAGATTTGGGAACGGGTGGCTGCCACCACGCCCAATCTTTTGAAAAAATGGTACCTTAATAATCAAAACAAGCACCTTCAAAGATTCGAGGTAGGCCATTTGAATGAATTTGATGTGCTATTGGCAATCACCGGCCGTGACTTGGATGCTTTTCGACACTTGGGCTTTTGCAAAGCAGGTATAGTGGCTCCCGTTGGCCTTAATTTGATGGAGTACTCTTTTAACAATCAACAAATTGCGCCAGCAAATAGCGCCTGCTTCATAGGAGCTCTCGACTGGATGCCGAACCAATACGGCTTAATCTGGTTTATTGAAAATGTGTGGCCGAATTTGGCCAAGCGTTTTCCCAACGCCCAATTTCACGTCGCTGGCAAAAACACGCCTGAATGGCTACGCAATAAAGCTGGTGGGTTGGCCATCGTGCATGGTGAGGTGCAGGACGCTAAAGCGTTCATCCGGGAACATAGCGTTTTGGTTGCACCACTTTTTTCGGGCAGTGGTATCAAGATTAAAGTGCTGGAAGGCATGGCGCTGGGTAGGGTGGTGGTGACAACCTCCATTGGGGCGGAGGGGATTCCAGCCGTACATGGCCAGCATCTTTTAATCGCAGATGACGATTCTGATTTTCAAAAACAGTTGACTTGGTGTTTTGAAAATCCACAACAATCTGCCGAAATTGGCCTTGCAGCAAGAGAACTCATTCGGCAGCAGTTTGATATTTTGGAAATAGGAAAGAAAGTCTTCACTGTCTACCAACAATTTGCAAAGCATTGACAATCAAATTTTTATAACCAATTTTTTCTGATGAATAAGTTAAAATTTTTCATTTTCTCAACACTGGCTGCTCTAGTTTTCGCCGCTTGCGGCGCTGAAAGCGAAGTCGTGCAAAAAGAGGAGGCACTGCTCAAAGAAGTCTTTGCCGTGCATGATGCCGTAATGCCAAAGATGTCGGAAATCGTAAGCTTGAAAGGGCAGCTAAAGGAACTTGAAGCGGCGGACACGACGAAGGCGGTGGAAGCTAAAGACGCAATTTCCCAATTAGAAAAGGGAGAAGAAGGCATGATGGATTGGATGAACAAGTTCATGCAGCCCGGCAAGCTACGGAAGTCAAAAAAGCATGAGGAGATAATGTCCTATTTGGAGCGTGAAAAACAGCGAATCACTCAGGTACAGGACGACATGAATAACAGCATCGAAGCAGCCAAGCGGGTGCTTGCGGGCAGCCAAAAAGCTCAATAGCATCTTTTTTAAATTTGTAGTTGAAAGTCCAAACAGTTCTTAAACTAAAGCGCAAGTCTGTTTTGTAAATTTGGAATGCCATGTTTCAAAAACCTTTCAACAAAATTTAATTTCTTTCTGGTTGCTGGGTAGTGAGGAAAAGCGTACCTTTGCGCCGCTTTTGAAAAAATGGTGGATAATGGGTTATTCTGACCAAAACGCTGACTGCAGCCCCAAAAAAAATCCCCCATTCATCATTTTAGCATTCATCATTCATCATTCTTTAAGCAATGGATATCAGAAACATCGCCATCATCGCCCACGTTGACCATGGAAAAACGACCCTCGTGGACAAGCTCCTTGTGGCAGGCAAACTCTTCGGCGACCATGAAACGCCCGGCGAACTCATCATGGACAACAACGACCTGGAACGTGAGCGTGGCATCACAATTTTGGCCAAAAACGCTGCCTTCTGGTACAAAGGCTACAAAATCAACGTCATTGACACCCCTGGCCACGCCGATTTTGGTGGAGAGGTTGAGCGGGTACTCAACATGGCGGATGGCGTGCTTTTGCTCGTGGATGCCTTCGAAGGCCCCATGCCACAGACACGCTTTGTGTTGCAGAAGGCCATTGAATTGGGCCTAAAGCCTATCGTCGTCATCAACAAGGTGGACAAAGAAAACTGCAAGCCCGATGAGGTGCAGGATCATGTTTTTGACCTGATGTTCAATCTTGGTGCAACAGAAGACCAGTTGGACTTCCCCACATTGTTCGGCTCCGCAAAGCAGGGCTGGATGAGCAAAGATTTCAAAACCCCGACCGATAATATCACGCCACTTTTGGATGCCATCATTGAGTATATCCCTGCACCTAAAGTGCTGGATGGTACACTCCAAATGATAGTAACCTCCTTGGACTATTCCAATTATATAGGTCGTATTGCCATAGGCAGGCTGCATCGTGGAACTTTGAAGTCCAATCAACAAATAGCGCTTGTTAAGCGGGACGGCACCTTCGTGCGCCAGCAAGTGAAAGGGCTTTACCTCTTCGAGGGAATGGCCAAGGTAAAGGCTGACGAAGTACAGGCTGGCGATATTTGCGCCATCCAGGGCATCGAAGGGTTTGAGATTGGCGACACCATCGCTGACCTTGAAAACCCAGAGCAATTGCCAGCAATCAGCATTGATGAGCCTACGATGAGCATGTTTTTTACCATCAACGACTCACCATTCTTTGGTCAGGAAGGCAAGTTTGTAACCTCTCGCCACATTCGTGAGCGATTGGAGAAAGAATTGGAAAAAAACCTTGCCCTTCGTGTAAAAGATGGCGAAACCACTGACTCTTGGAGGGTGTTCGGCAGGGGCGTTTTGCACCTTGCCATTTTGATAGAAACCATGCGACGTGAAGGCTACGAAATGCAAATCGGACAACCTCAGGTTATCCTGAAGCGCATTGACGGACACCTGCATGAACCTGTAGAAGAATTGACCATTGACGTTCCAGAAACGGGTTCCGGCACTGCCATTGATATGGTGACACGCCGCAAGGGACTCATGACTTCGATGGTACCAAAAGGCGACCGGGTCATTCTGCGCTTTGAAATGCCATCCCGTGGAATCATTGGCTTGCGGAGCAATTTGCTGACTGCCACGGCTGGCGAGGCAATCATGACGCACCGTTTTATGGAGTTCCAACCCTACAAAGGCGACCTTCCAAAGCGCCAGAACGGCTCGCTGCTTTCCATGGAGCAAGGGAAAGCCATTCCGTACTCTATTTTCAACCTGCAAGACCGTGGCAAGTTTTTCGTGGAAGCCAATGAAGAACTCTATGAAGGCCAAATCGTGGGCGAAAATTCACGCCCTGGCGATATGACAGTGAACGTGACCAAGACCAAGAAGCTCACCAACATGCGTGCCTCTGGTGCCGATGAAAAAACGAAACTCACGCCTGCTGTAAAGTTCAGCCTTGAAGAAGCGCTCGAATACATCATGGAAGACGAGTACGTGGAAGTGACGCCGAAAAGCATCCGTCTCCGTAAGATTTGGCTTAAGGAATTTGAGCGCAAGCGCAATACAAAGACGGTTGAATTGGTAGAAGAAGAAGTATAAAAACGGGCAGATTTGACTGCTTTTTTCAGAATAAAGAAAGCTCTGAGTGGTAATCCACTTGGAGCTTTTTCATTTTACCGACTTCTCCGAGCATTCATTAGCTTTTCCCTAAGCATCATCTCATCGTTTTCAGCAGCTTCCAGGAGGTATGCAGCCAATAGCTCCTCGTTGATTTCTTCAACGGAATGAAAGCGTTTGTTGTACACCTGTTTTCGATTGCCCCGCAATAGGTAATTGGCTTCGTCGGAGAGCAGGTTGCCATAATTGAAGCCGAATTCGACACCCTCCCAAGTCTTGCTGCCCCACGAAACTGCACCCGGCCAGATGTAACAGATGCCTTTGTTCAAGCTGTAAAACGGCACGTTGAAGGATAGTTTTTCCTTGATATTGGGAACGGTAGCAATCACCAATTCTCGTAATGCTTCTACGATAGATAATTGGTCTTCCGGAAGGAATGAAAGCAATTCCCCCATTGATTTGAACGCTACGTTCTGTACCTGTTTTTTCTCTTTCATAACAGTTGCAAAGGTACTAAACAGCAGTGAAAACTAGTTGAATTTATGCAGGTCGAGGCAACTTATGCACCAATCATTTTGTCTAGTTTTGCAACGCATTTCACGAACATGCCACCATGTTAATTCAAAACAAAAATGAAGTTGGCAATCGTGCAAATTCATCTTATCAAAATGAAAATTTTACCAACATGAAGAAAATCCTATTTCTGTTCCTCGGACTCTCCCTTTTGACTTCCTGTGTTTCTAAGAAAAAATTTCAGCAGTTGGAGGAAGAGCGCAACGGCATCCGCTCTTCGTTTAGCAAGCTCGAAGAATACCTGAAGGAATGCGAGCGGAACAAAGCAAGCCAAAAATCAGATTATGACCTTCGCCTGAACACTCGTGAGACTGAATTGGCCGCCGAGCGCAGCCGTGCCAAGTCGCTCGAAGACCAAATCAACAACTTACAAGGCACGAACAAAAACCTGCTTGACCGCCTTAGCGACCTCTCCGTCATCAGCAAGTCAGGTGCAGAAAGCATCCAAAAATCGCTGGAAGCCATCAACCAACAGAACACCTATATCAAGGACCTGACGGGCACCATCCAACGCAAGGACTCGCTGAACCTTGCCCTTGTGATGAACCTAAAGCGCTCCCTTGCTGATGTAAACGACGAGGACGTGAACATTGAGGTGAGAAAGGGTGTAGTTTATATTTCATTGTCCGACAAGATGCTGTTCACCTCCGGCAGCTACAATATCAAGCCTGCAGCAGAGGTGGTTTTGGGCAAAATCGCCAAGGTCGTGAACGACCACAGCGACCTCGACATCCTCGTGGAAGGTCATACCGACAATGTGCCCATCAAGACGGATTTCATCAAGGACAACTGGGATTTGAGCGCCCTCCGGGCAACCTCCGTGGTGCGGTTCCTGCAATGGAGGCACAACGTCAAGCCTGAGCGGATGACTGCTGGGGGCCGCAGCCAGTTCGTACCAAAATCCACCAACGATAATGATGCGGGCAAGAGCATGAACCGCCGCACAGAAATCATCATACTTCCGAAACTCGACCAGTTTTTTCAGTTGCTGGAGCCGAATGCGGGAGGAGGTAAGTGATTGGTTTTTAGGGATTTATGAAATAAAAATGGCCGGTGCATTCACTTGCTCCGGCCATTTTTAGCTTAACATTTTTCGAGCCTTTGCAGGCAGTTTCTTCTTTGTCAATTGATATGATTGCCGCACAAAAAAGTCCCACTCAGCTTCGCTCAAAGTGTCCCATTTTTCTACATAAATAAAATGGTAGCGTGCCACATAAGGCGCAGGTAAGATGCCAGGTCGGGTTATCATCGCTTCAAATTCTTCGGGCTTTACTTTCAGGTTAGCTCCTTCTTTCTCCGGTTCAAGACAGGTCACACAAAACATTTTTTCTGCAATGCAAAAGCAGAGGTCGGTCTTCCATTTCACGTCTTCGGTAGTGTGGGGGAGCGAAAGGCAGAGGGTGCGGAGTTGTTCGATGTTCATGATTTACAGTAAAAAATAAATGTTGTCATCTAAACAACAAACCAATTGGCAATTATACGCTTAATTACCGCCAATATTACAATAACCAGGTATGGCAATATTGAAACAATCTAATAAAAATGTTTTGCTTTTGAGCATCATTGGCCTATTTGGGCAATTTTCAATAGCTCAAGATTCACTAATTGTGGTTGAAAAATACTCCGTTATGCACTTTCGGATTGGGACAAATTCCTTCCGTGAAGTTGGGTTCAATACCAATCTTTTCATCCGAAAAATACCTGAAATGACTCTTGGATTGGGCTATCGTTATAAATCCACCTCCGATTTAACTTTAGGAGAGTGTTTTAGCTTTTACCCATTTGGTAGGTTAACCAATATCAATTCCAGTGGCCCATTCCTTACTTTGGGTTATGAGATGAAAAACGAAATAGGAAGAAGACAAGCAGTAAATCCTTTTTTTCAGGTACAGTTACGGCGTTTGAAGGCAAAGGATTTAAGTTTTTCTGAAGGAGAATGCGAGAACAGTGAAGTCCCGCAAGGTGACACTGAATATTTTGACCTGAAGGCCACCGATGTCAATCTAAAGGCTATTTTGGATATTGGTGGAAATGAATCTGCGGCGGATTTTTATATTGGAATAGGGCTTGGAGCAAGATATGCCAAAAAACTAATAACCAAAATTGGCAATATGAAAGTTGACAAAACCGACCGTGTAAAGATTCCACTTATAAGTTTTTACATGGGGCTTCGGCTGAGTTTTATGGATTCCATTGAGCCCAAGTCACCGCCAAGCTCCGGTATTTCTAACTAATCCCTTCAACATCGCCACCTGCCCCAAATGGTAAACATCATGCTGCAATACCCCTGAAACAAGCTGCCGGTACTTCCTGCCTGGCATAAATACAGTGTCCAAAAACGCCTCGTCCCTTGCCGAAAGTTGTTCGATTAGGATGTTTTGTTGCTCCGCAAAAGCTGCTTTTGCCGCTTCCCAAGTTTCAGCCGTTTGGGTCTTTGCATCAGGCCAGTTGTCTTCGTTTGTTACATCAGCCCGAAAATCAGTGTTGCCAAGCAGCCGCTCGGTCAATGCCTTGCGCCATTTTACCATGTGCCAAAGGATGACGGCGATGGAATGGTTAATTGGCGGTGTCGCCAATGCCTCGGCTGGCGTGATGTCAGAAACCACGTCCAAATAACTATCCCCAAACCAAGGGTTGTCGTTGTAAAATGCTTTGAAATCATGTAAAATCAGTTCGAGTGAAGTCATGGATGAAAAGGATTAATTTTAGAAATTGGGCGTAACTCATTGTGGCTACAGCCTTGAAATAAAATAATTCGTTAAT
>JANPLH010000552.1:0-8428 GCA_031426435.1 Saprospiraceae bacterium
GTTTGCCTTCGGCAATGACAAAAGCGACGCACAGCGGTAGCGTCAAGTTGTTGCATTTTACCGATGCACATCAAAATGAGCGTACCCCTCCTCCGCCCGCATCGGTCCCCGGTCAATATAAAACTGACGGTCGGGCGGAGCATCCGTGCCGAGGCCGTCCACGTAGCGGTTGCAAAAGCAAAAAAAGGCGGCAATCATCACCGTGTCATGGATTTCGAGGTCAGTGGCACCTGCCGCTTTTGCCCGCTCGATTTGGTCGGGGGTAACGTACTTGCCGCCCCGCTGCACGCTGCCCGCCACTTGCAGCAGCGCCTTCATTTTCTCCGAAATGGGCATGGCTTCGTAATCCGCCTTGATGTTGTCAATGAACTGCATATCGCATTGGAGGTAGTGCTGGGCAATGCCGCCGTGGGCGTTTTGGCAAAAAAAGCAGTCGTTGAGGTGCGAGACGTAGGTGGCCATCAGTTCCCGTTCGCCACGGGTGAGGCTGCTTTCGTTGCGCAGCAGGATTTCCGCTAATTCATTGAGCGGTTGGGCTGTTTCTGGCCGGAAGGCCATCAGGCCACGGATGCCGGGCAGATTCTCGGGTAGGTTGATGTATGCCATTTGAGTTATGAATTGGGAGTGATGAGTGATGGGTTTCACTGGGTTGCAAAACTCATCACTCCTAACTAAATAAGTTTCTTTTCCTTCGCAAAAAATGCCGCAAACAGCCCTATCAGAAAGACGAATGAAAAGGCAAAAAGCGCATTTCCGAACCCGCCCATCGCTGCTTCCATCCAGCCCACGAAAAACACCACGGAGGCGGTGAACACCCTGCCAACATTGAAACAAAACCCGGTGGCGGCTGACCGAACTGCGGTTGGGAACAACTCAGGTATATAGCCGTTCAGCACGCCCTGGCTCATGCCGAAAAACAGGGCAATCAGCGCCATCTCGGCATAGGCAACGATGCTCAAAGTCGTGTTTAATTTGAACAGCAAAAAAGTCAGTGTAAAGGTAGCGGCAAAGCAGACGAGCATGGTTCTTTTTACGCCGAAAATCCGGCTGACCCAGCCTGAGACAAACCCACCCGTCAAGCCGCCGATGGCGAACAAAATCATGCTGAGGCCCCGTTCTTTTTGCCCATCCGAATCGGGTACGAGCGTCTGCACCCACGAGGGCAACCATGAAAAAACGGCCCACAAGCCGATGAGCATGGAGCCGTAAATGACGCTACCAAGCAGCAGGTCACGGACAACGGAAGGATGAAAAATGGACATTTTGAGGCCAGTTTCTGCCTTGATTTTTAACTTGTCCTGCTTCCATTTTTCCGATTCCTCAAAGATGACAAATCCGAGTGCAGCAATCACCAACGGTACGACACCAATCAGGAAACCGCTCCGCCACGAGGAAATGTTGTAGGTGATTAGCCCCGCTGAGAAGATGCCCACCGGAATGGTGATGGACAAAATGCCCAAGGCAACGCCCCGGTTGCGTTCCGGCCATTCCTCCGCTATCATCACGGCGCTGCTGAGCAGCACGCTGCCTGTGCCAAATCCGGTCATGAAACGCAACACTACAAGGGTCGGCCAGTCCTGGGCAAATGCAGTCAGCAGGGTGAAAAGGCCGAGGCAAGCGATGGCCAGTGCCGCAGCCATTTTCCGACCGAAACGGTCGCTGAAAAAACCCATCAGGATGCCACCGAACATCATCCCAAACAGGTAGGCGGCATTGATGATTGCCCCAATCCGGTCGGCATCGCCAAGCTCGATACCGCCTGCCATTTCCTTCAGAACCACGGGCAGGTAGGCCGACATGAGCGTGGATGCCACCCCGCCAAACACCCCGCTTAGGAAACAGAGGGCAAACGTCAGGTAGAGGAAGAGGCTGCGGGAGGTGGACATTGAAGAGGGAATTAGAAATTTGAAAATTAGAAATTGTAGCGTGCACTCAATTTCTCAATTTCCTATTTAGGCTGGTTTTTCAAAAAATCATAGCCCTCCTTGACACGGTGGTAGCCGTTGTTTTTCAGGCGCTCGCCCATTGCCTTGTAGTATTCTGGGTTGGTCGGTGCGAAGGTGCCCAGCCCGTCCACATAGCGGTTGTAAAAGCAGAACAGTGCCGCAATCATCACGGTGTCATGGAGTTCCATATCAGTGGCTCCGGCTTGTTTGGCTGCTTCGATGGATGCTGGTGTGACACTTTTGCCGCTTTCCTGTACCTGTGTGGCGATGGTCAGCAGTGCCTTCATTTTGTCGCTGACGGGGGCCGATTGGATGTCCTCCCGAACCTTCGTCGTCGTCTCGCTGTCGCTAAAATAAGCGTCGGCAGCGGCAGCGTGCGAGGTCACGCAGAAGGTGCATTTGTTTTTATGGGAAACAATGGTGGCGATGAGTTCCCGTTCGGCTTCGGTGAGCGAGTTGGGGCCACGCAGCAGGATTTGCGTCAGTTCCCGCAGCGGCTCGGCGGTGTCCCTGCGGAATTCGAGGAGGCCGGTGACGCCCGGAAGGTGGTCTTCGACTTGGATGTACGGCATAAGTTGATGATTGATTTGTCTCCTTTTGGCGATGGGTTCAAATAAGCTGTTAAAGTAAAAAGAATTTGCCAGCACCCCTATTCAAACGAGGTGCTGGCATTTGGTCTAACTAAGTTCTTAAATAAAATAGGCGTTATTCATTAAGGTGAATTCAACCAGCGACTACCGCATCAATTCATCGAAAGCGAGCGAAATAAAGTACAAACCCCGCACCGCTGGAGAGCCGTAGGCTTGCACGATTTTTTGGTTGGTCAGGTTGCTGGCACCAAATTTTACCGTTGTCTTCAAGTTCGGGATACGGTAGCTTACCTGTGCGTCTATCAGGTTGTACGACTTGATTCGACCAGGTTCGAGTTGGGTAAATGTGCCGTACCAATCAAACGCCTGCTGCCAATGCCAAGCGACGGCAAAGCCCCAGCGGTCGGTCAGGCGGTCGTTGCTGAGGCTGAAATTGGTCTTCCAGCTTGGGGTGTTGAAGTCGGGGATGTTGTCCGGGTTAGCATCTTTCAGGTCAAATTTGGCCCAGGTCGTGTTGAAGTTCGCCCGGTAGTTTTTCGGCAACGAATAGGTCAATCCCAGGGTAGCGCCTTGTGCAGCCGCTTCGTCAGAAGCATTGGTGTAAAGTTGGAACAATTGCGTGTTGCCGTTCACGATGTCGAAAGCAGCGTCAGGGTTGATGCTGCCATCGGGCAACAGCACGGGGCTGTCCGTGCGCATCACTACTTGGTTGATGAGGAAATTGGTGTAGGTGCTGTAGTGGTAGTTCACGTCGAGCAGCAGTTTTTTACCAAAAATACCTTTGTAGCCTGCCTCGTAGCAGGTCGTTTCCTCCGGTTTGAGGCGTGGCACGTCCGATTTTACCAACAAATCTTTGCTTTGCACGACCGCATCCGGGAAGGGCGTGCCGGTTTGCAGCAACTGTTGGAAATTGCCGAAAAATGGGCCGAGCGAGGAGGCGTATATCGAGTTCTCATAGGCGTTGGTGCCCTTGGTGTTGTTTGGGGCACCGCCGAGGATGATGATGGGCCCCACGTCCAAATGGATGTACTGGTCGGGCACGGTCGGGTTGCGGAACCCCGTCTGGTAGCTGGCACGGAAGCTGTGGTTTTGCATTGGCGAAAACACCGCCGAGGCACGGGGCGTAAAATTGCCCTCGAAGCTCTCGTTTTTGTCATAGCGGCCCGACACTGTCAGCTTCAGTTTGTCCTGCAACAAGGTTTTGGAAGCTTGCGCAAATACGCCGTATTCGCCAACGGTGATGGGCATGTCCTTGTCTTTGAAAAGTGTCCCTTCCGAATTCATGTCGTAGAAGCGGTAGTTGCCACCGACCAAGAAATCAACAACTTTCAGTTGGGAACTAAGGTCGTATTGCGCATCCACATGGTAAAGGGTGCTGTTGCTCTCCACGCCTGCCCCTTGTAGGCTCGTGTTGTTGATGAGGCGGTCTTTTTGTTCCTCAAACCCGTTGCTGCTCGGCAGTAGTCGGCCCTCGTCGGCAAAGGCACGGGCGGCGCTGTGGCTTTGCCCCTCGATGCCCTGCACCCCGCCCGTAAAGGCAGCGGCGTAACGCTCGAACCAAGTATTATCTGCAATATCGGGGGTCACCGTATTGCCATTCAGGTCCTTAACCCAAGTGCGGTTGATATGGTTGGCAAGCGAGCGGGAATTGTAAGATTCCGTGGAGCGCTCGCCCGTTGAATAGCCCCGCACGAAGAAGTTCTTTCCACGAAGTTCGAGGCGGTTTTGTATCAATTTGAAGCCGTTGAGGGCGTAGCGGCTGCTGCCCGTGTACATCGTGCGGCCCTGGCCGTAGTTGATTTGGTAAATGGCCGTGATGTCGTCCGTCAGCTTGTAGTGCAGCGCCGCAGAGATTTTGCGGCCATAAACGTCATACTTTGCCACGGCTTCTTCCTCATAACCCGTGCGGGAAATACGGCCCACACCTTCAATCGTCTGCACCACCTCGTCGCCATAGATATTGAGGGCATTGCGGGCGGGATTATTGTCGCCCCGCTGCGCTTCTGGCGTGCCGGGATCAATGTCTGTGTAGTCGTTGGCGTACCAGTCGGTGCCGCCGAGGTAGTTGCCGGTCAGCTTAATGGCAAATCGGTCGCTGAAGGCTTTTGCGTAGCGAAAAGCCAAGTCGTACAAGGGTTTTGCGCCACCATCGTCACCGACGTGGTTGACCCCCAACTTGGTCTGTACGCTCAAGCCTTGGTGCTCGAACGGGTTTTTCGTCATCATTGAAAGCATCCCGTTGAAAGCCACCGGGCCGTACAGTGCCGAGGCCGCACCGGGTATGAGTTCGACGCTTTGCACATCCAAATCACCGGGGCCGAACAGCCCGCCCACAGCGAATCCGAGGCCCGCCGACTGGTTGTCCACCCCGTCCACGAGTTGAAGGAAGCGGGTATTGCCTGTGTCGTTGAAACCACGGGAATTGATTTGCTTATAGGTGAGGCTGCTCGTCACCATGTCGAGCGATTTGAGGTTGATGAGGCCATCGTAAAAACTGAGCGACGGTGTTTGGCGAATAGCCAGCGCATCCAATTTCTCCACGGTGACTGGCGATTTCAGGTAGCTCTCCTGAACCCGAGAGGCCGAAACGACGACCTCGTCAAGTTGTTGGCTGCTGGATATGAGACGAATTTGAATCGCAGAACCTGTCGTTGCCGACACTTCTTGGGTCTCAAAGCCCAGCATGGAGACCACGAGACTGAAAGGGGGATTGCCCGTCGCACGGATGGAGAAATTGCCGTCCGTGCCGGTTACAGTACCAGTGTTAGTGCCTTTGATGATGATGCTGACTCCAGGCACTGGTGCATTGTTTTCAATGTCAACGACCTTTCCAGAAAGGTTCTGTGCATGGGTGGCCAATAAAGAAAACAGTAAAAACAGGGAGGTAAACAGGTGTTTCATAAGTCGGTCACGGTTATAATTTATTTTTAAAAATTGGGTTTTGTTTCGGCGACAAAGGTATATGCAGGAAGGAGGAAGAATAATTAGGATTTGCTTAAAAATCAGTGGTTAATACATTGAAATAATTAGAAATTGCTTAAAATAAATTCAACCTGAATTTATCTCAACAAATGTATCATCGTGCGCATGAAATAATAATTGTTGCAATTCATGCAATTTCAGGTAATTCGCCGCTACAAAATCAAATCAATGAATCGTCGCCAAGCCATCCAAACTTCCGCCACCCTTGCTGGCAGTTTTTTATTGCCAAAACCTTTGGCAGAACTATTCAGCGAAGCTGAATTGACCAAAGCCGACTTCGGCCCCAACTTCCTTTGGGGCGTGGCCACGGCGTCCTACCAAATAGAAGGAGCTTGGCAAGCCGACGGCAAGTCTCCTTCTATCTGGGACAGTTTTGCCCACCCCAAAGGGGCAAGCGGTAAAAAGAACATTAAAACTGGCGAAAACGCCGACATCACTTGCGACTTCTACCACCGTTACGCCAGTGATTTGGAATTGCTCAAAGCCTTGAATTTCAAGGTGTTCCGTTTCTCGCTGGCTTGGCCCCGGTTATTGCCGGATGGCACAGGCAAGCCCAACCAAAAAGGCATTGATTTCTATAACCGGGTGATTGACAAATGCCTTGAACTTGGCCTTGAGCCTTGGCCGACACTCTACCATTGGGACTTGCCGCAAGTGCTGCAAGACAAAGGCGGCTGGGCCAACCGGGACATCGTAGATTGGTTCTCTGAATACACTGACCTCGCCACCCGCTCCTACGGCGACCGGGTGAAGAACTGGATGGTGCTGAACGAGCCATTCGCCTTTACCACACTGGGCTACATGCTCGGCTGGCATGCCCCCGGCAAAAAGGGCTTGAAGGACTTCCTCCCAGCCGTGCACCATGCGGCATTGGTGCAGGCGGAGGGCGGGCGCATCGTGAGGGCCAACGTGTCGGGTGCGAACGTCGGCACGACCTATTCAACCTCTTTCGTAGAGCCGAAAAGCGATGCGCCCAAGCACGTAAAAGCCGCCAAGCGCATGGACGCCCTGCTCAACCGCCTCTTTATCGAGCCAGTGCTGGGCATGGGCTACCCGACCGACTCCCTGCCTTTTTTGAAAAAAATAGAAGAAAAACACGCCAAGCCTGGCGACATGGAGCGCATGAAATTCGATTTCGACTTCATCGGGGTGCAGAACTACTTTCGGGTCATCGGAAAGAAGAGCATCACCACGCCCGTGCTTTGGGCCAACGAGCACTCGGCGAAAAAACGGGACATCCCCGAAGACCAAATCACGGAGATGGGCTGGGAGGTAACGCCCGACGGCATCCGACAGATATTGAAGCAGTTCGCTGCCTACCCCGGTATCAAAAAAATCATCGTGACGGAGAACGGCGCCGCCTTCCCTGATGTGGTGGAGAACGGCGCTGTGCATGATAAACTTCGCCGAAAATTCTACCAGGACTACCTCGCCAAAGTGCTGCAAGCCAAGCAAGAGGGCGTGCCCGTGGAGGGCTATTTCTGCTGGAGTTTCTTGGACAATTTTGAATGGGCAGAGGGATTCAAGCCCCGCTTCGGGCTGGTTCATGTGGACTATGATACACAGGTGCGTACCGTGAAGGACAGTGGGAAATGGTTTCAAGCGTTTTTAAAATAGCAAAATCAAGTAGGTAAATCTTACGTCTTAAATCAAAAAAAACACTGTACTATAAGCAGTGCTGTCACTTCCCAAAATACCCTTCTACCCATTTCTCCAACTCCTCGCCGTGCAAGTTTTTGGCCAACACCTTCCCGTTTTCGTCCAAAAGGAAATTGGCAGGGATGCTCGTCATGCGCAGCTCCTTGAACAGCGGCGCATCGTCCCCTTGCAGGTGCGAGGCATGGGGCCAGCCGCCCACGCCGTCCTTCTCGATGGCCGAGGCCCAAGTACCGTGACTGGCATCCAGCGCATAGCCAATGATTTGAAAGCCCGCCCCGTGGTGCTTTCCCCAAAGCGAGACGAGCGTATTGCGGTTCTCTTTGCGGCAAGGAGCGCACCACGAGGCCCAGAAATCGAGTAGCGTGAGACGCTTCCCCAATTGCATTTTCATCGCCAATGTATCGCCCGAAAGCATGGGTAACAGATAGTCTGGCAGCACGTCGCCGACCAGGATGGGCAGCGATTTGCGGTCGCCCTTGGCCGCCAACTGCGCCACCCACGGGTGCTTGGGCGCTTCCTGCTGCCACCGCTCGGCCTGCCCCACGATGAACTCCGGCACCCGCTCATAGTCGCCCTCGATGCTCACCCAGCGGATGGCCACGAGTGCTGGCAGCACCAGTTTTGCTTGCTCCGCAAACTGCATGATATGCCGTTGGAAATCGTGCAGCGCCTTTTCGGCATCGAGCAGGGCGGTTTCGTCGTGGGCTTCGTCTGCCTTTTTGCCACTCAGGTATTTGTCAAATGCAATTTGGCGGATGTCCCGCAATTGCAGCAGAGCGGCATTCTCCTCGCCCGGTGTTTTCATGCTTAAACTGCGCTGGAAATGCGCCGCTTCCGCCCGCACGCAGATGAGGTCGCCGTTTTTATAAACAATCGGGAAGTAGTTTGACGTGCCGGGGTCGTCGTTGTCCAAGCGGTTGGCGTACTTGGCTTCGGCCTTTTTTTGGATGACCAACTCGAATAACCTTGACTCCATTGCGTCCGGTATTTTTCCAAAAACAAAATATCCATCCGAGCCAATGGCCGTTGAATCGAGCACGGCCCCAACGAAGCTGCTCGCAATGCCGTCCCAGGTTTTCGGGTCAATGAGGTAAATGGTAGGCTTCCATTCGCCCTTGGCGTCTAAGGTGATGTAGCCATGAATGGGCGGGGTGGTGGAGCAACCCGTGAGCAGGACAAGGAACAGGAAGAGCATGGGAATGGTGGATTTTGCTGTCATGAAGGTGGTTGTGGTATTGCGGAGTGTGTTCT
>JANPLH010000553.1:0-25317 GCA_031426435.1 Saprospiraceae bacterium
AAACGGTATCGTAACACGGACTGGCAGTCCCTGCTTTTGTAACATGGACTGCCAGTCCGTGCCTCCGTAAGCATTGAATTAAGAAAGGAATTAATCAAAAACGTGAAAGCACGGACCAG
Source organism: Saprospiraceae bacterium (assembly GCA_031426435.1). Classification (GTDB taxonomy): domain Bacteria; phylum Bacteroidota; class Bacteroidia; order Chitinophagales; family Saprospiraceae; genus UBA6168. The sequence continues at coordinate 120 of JANPLH010000553.1, forward strand.
CAGTCTGTGTTACATAATATGCAAATCCATCGCCTTCGCCTTCGCAACCTGCATTCCATTCGCTCAGAAGTTGAGATAAACTTCATGGCCAGTCCATTGGCGGATACTGGGTTGTTTGCCATCACGGGCGATACCGGAGCAGGCAAGACAACCATTTTGGATGCCATCACCTTGGCGATGTACGGCAAGGTCTGCAGGAACTCAAAGCCAGAAGAAGTGCTGTCCAATGGAGCCGAGGAGGGTTTTGCCGAATGCGATTTCGAGGCAAATGGCCGTAAAATCCGCTGCCAGTGGCGAACCTGGATGCCCCGCTCTAAGAAACCTGGCCCGCCCAAAACCGAACGCTCTGTGGCCGAATGGGACGATGAAAAAAAGGATTTTCTCATCGTTGCGGAGCGAAAGATAAAGGAAGTGGACGCCTTTGTGGAGGAGGTTTCAGGATTGGATTTTGAGCGATTCACACGCTCGGCGATGCTGGCGCAAGGCGATTTTGCAGCGTTTTTGAAAGCGTTGCCGAGGGAAAGAAGTGAGCTACTGGAGCGCATAACTGGCACAGAGATATATTCTGAACTATCGAAAGCGGCGCTGGAGCGCAACAATATCGAAAAGGCAAAACTGGCCGAACTGGTGGCTAAAAGGGAGTCGCTGCAAGTATTTTCCAAAGAAGAAATTGCGGAGCGCAAAAAAGATTTAAAGGAGAAAGAAGCGACAGCCAAGCAGGCCAAAACCGATTTGGACAGCGCTAAATCAGCCTTACAATGGCTGCAACAGTTATCACAATTGCAACAAAGGCAGGCCGCCGCTTTCAAGGCAAGCGAAAGCCTTGAAGCGGAAAAAGCGGCACTGAAAGACGAAGAAGAACAGCTAACGAGACATCGCAAGACTCTGTTCCTTCAACCAACCCTCGCCCGTTTGGATGATAAATTGAAAGAGGCGGAAGCTTTGGAGAAAACGGTGGTAGAATTGGCTTTGAGCCAAGTTGCAGAAGAAGCATTTACCAAAGCTGCCTTGGTTGTTTTCGATGAAAAGCATTTGGTGCTGGAAAGCTTGAAAGCAAGCCAACCAGCTGCCATGCGCCGCTTTGATGAGGTAGCGCAGTTGGACAACAAAATTTCGGGTTTGTCAGAAAACCTGACCAAAACCAAACTGGAGGCCGAGGCTGCCGATTTTAGGAAAGCGACCATTGCGGAGCAACTAAAAGACCAAACCATCAAGGTGGAAGGCCATCAAACAGCACTGAGTGAACTTGCCAACTGGCTGAAATCGAACGAAATATGGGCTGCCCTGCCACAAGATTTACCTGCCATTATCATCTATGAAGGGCAACTTCGGGAGAACATCGTGAACCAAAACAGGTTAAGGGAGGAGGTCAATACCTTGTCGCAAAAAGCCCAACAAGCACGGGATGAAAGCTCAAAGCTGGAGGCTGTTTTGACCCAGGAAAAAGAGAAATTGGCAAACCTGATGGCTTTGTTTGAAAAGACCGCCCCCGATACTTTTACGCCTAACCGGCATGACCTGTTGGAAAAGCTGGCCCGTGAAATTGACCATTTGGGCGAACACCACCAACATTTCTCACAACTGAACCAACTGAACCACGAATACCAGAGCGTGCTTTCGCAACTTTCAAATTTGGAAGCTCGCCTTGGCGAACTGCGGCAGGAGGAGCTTTGGTTGAACAAAACGCTGCTGACGGCCTACGAGGAATACGACGAATGGGAGCGGGTGCTTGCCTACCGAAGGGATGTTTTCAATCAACAGCTGCAACTCGCAAACTACGAGAAAGACAGGGCCAACCTCAAGGACGGCGACCCCTGCCCGCTTTGCCTGAGCACCCACCACCCGTTCAGGTTGCACGAAGTGAAACCCTTTGTGGACGAGGCAAGGCAAGACCTCCAATCTGCCGAAGCTGCGCAGCGGGAAAGGCAACAGCAGCGCAACCTTTTGCTCAAAAAGCATATCGAAGTGAATGCGCAAATCCAGCAAATCGAGGGCAATGAAAATGGAGAGCAGTCCAAATTAGAGCTAAGGTTGACAGCATTGGAACAACGGCTTTCCGCCCTTTTGCCAAACATGGATAGCGATGATTTTGGCCGCTCGCACGGCGAATGGCTGGTGTCCAAACTGGGCAATTTCGAGATGGAATTGGCCAACAAAAAGGCAATTCGTGAGCAATTGAACCTCCTGAACAGGGAAATAGAGTCAGTCGAAACACAGGTTCGTTTGCTCGAAAACAAGCTGAAGGACAGCCGCTTTGCAGAGCAACAAAACGAAATCAGCCGCTCTGACAAAGCCATTTCTTTAGAGGAAATGGCCCTAAAATTCAAGGAAGCTGCTGTTGAATTGGACAAACTGGTGGGCAAGTACAGCTACCGTTTTTCGATGGAAACGGCCAAGCAGATGTTTGGCGAATTGAGGGCTAAAGAAGGTGATTTTTCGATGAAAAAATCGCAGCATGACCATCATGAGCGGCAATTGGAGCTGGCTTTGCAATCGGTGCGGCAATTGAACGAAAACCTATCGGAGGCCAATGAAAAAAGCCATAATTTGGCTGGACGGGTCGCTGAATTGGCAGCGGAATTTAGCAAGCTGCAAGCCAATCGGTTTGCCGCCTTCGGCGAAAAAGACCCTGCCTCGGAGCGAGAGGCGTTGCTGAAAGCCATCGAATCAGCTGAGAATGAATTGGCCACGGCCCGCCATGAAGCCAACCAAGCAAGGGAAGGATTGGCGCTGACACAGCAGCGTTTGGAAAGCCAAACTGCCCAGTTGGCACTGGGAAAACAGCAGTTGCAAGAGCTGGAAAAAAGCTTGGAAGATGGCATGAAAAAAGCAGGTTTTGATACCTTGGAAGCATTGCGAAGCGCCATTTTACCTTCGCAGGAAGCCGAGCAAATAGAAGCCATTGCGGAGCAAATAAAACTGCGGGAAGTGGCCGTCCGGCAAGAAGCGAGGCTGGCAGAGGAAGCCTTGAATGCCGCCATTGCGATGCAAAAAACGGAAGCCACTGAAGCTGAACTGGTCGAAAAATTGAGGTTTTTGGAGACTGCACTCCAAGCTGCTCAGCAGGAAATCGGAGCGCTGAACCAGCAATTGAAAGACAACGAAAACAGAAAATCGGAGGGTGAAGCCATTTTGCAAAAAATTGAAAGTCAACGGCTTGTGTTCAACAGATGGGCGGCAGTACATGACCTTATCGGCTCGCATGATGGGGCTAAGTTCCGTAAGTTTGCCCAAGGCCTTACCTTGCAGAAGTTGGTGCAATTGGCCAACGTCCACCTTGCCAATCTTTATGGTCGCTATGTAGTGATCAAACGACCGGGCGAAGACCTCGAACTCGACATTGTGGACACCTACCAAGCCGACAATGTGCGCTCCATGATGACCTTGTCCGGTGGCGAGAGCTTCCTCGTAAGCCTTTCGCTCGCCCTTGGCCTTAGTGACCTTGCAGGTCGAAATGCCAATATCCGTTCGTTGTTTATTGATGAGGGCTTCGGCACCTTGGACGAACAGACGCTCGACCTGGCCATCAGCACCCTGGAAAACCTGCAATCGCAGGGCAAAACGATTGGGATTATCTCTCATGTCAAAGAATTGAAAGAGCGAATCCCGACGCAAATAAAGGTGCTAAAAAAAGGTGGCGGGACGAGCGTGGTGGAGATTGTTTGAATTTCCTGCCTGTGGGCTGACTTGAATTTCAAGCTTCAAGATTCGTTGAAAACAGAAAAAGCACTGTAATCCTCGAATCAATTCAGAAAGCCAAACTTGTGAAAATTAAACAATTTGGGACTCTAAAATCGGTGAAAAGCAATGACATACCATTGCCCTCCGTTTTCCAAAACTGCACATTGCACACTAAACCATTGGTTATGAACAAACTGACTATTTACACAATTGCCATTGTCTTTGTATGGACATGTTGGCATGTTTCAGCATCCGCTCAGTTCAACGTCCGAATGAATGTGCTGACGGGTACTTCCACCACTACTTGCACCGACCCTATCGGGGCACCAGAACCACAATGGGCCGTCAATATCAACAATGCGGGCTGGGTCAGTTATCCTTCCAACGGAATATGCTACACGAACTTTCCGAACGAGCAGTTCAACCAAACCTATGCTTGCTTGGCGGACATCCCGGCAAGCATTCCCGTTTGTTTTCGGGCTTTTGAAAATGATGCTTCTATACTCAATCCTTGCAACCCAGTATTTAGTTGCCAAGCCGAGCTATGCATCAATGTGCCAGTACCACCAATGGGTACAGTGCCATTCACCATTACACTGCCCGCAGGAGGGCAATCGAGTGGCAGTGTGAACATGAACATCGCCGTGAGCGGTGTGCCGGGCGGCATCAATGATGCACTTTGTAATGCCATCCCCCTCGGCGTACTTCAAACCAGCCTGCCTGTCGGTTTCCCTGACACCAGTATTTTCAATAATTTTTGCGCTACCAACCTCAATGAGCCTGACCCCGGCCCAGCCGGCGGCGGCTGGTTCAATAACCAAGGCGTTTGGTTCACATTTACTACCAGTGCGAATCCTTCTGATGCAATTTTGATTGAGGTCAACAGCGACCCTTCCAATTTCGGCGACCCCATCAACCTGCAAGTTGCCATTTTTGAAAGCAGCGACAATACATGTGCGGGAAGTTTCACCTTTTTGACCCAAAACCACAGCCCAACCGACAATGACGAAGCCGTGGTGTTCACCTGCCCAAAACCCAATACCACCTACTATATATTGGTGGACGGTGTATTTTCTGCTGCCAACAATATTGAAGTAGAGGGTTGGTTTGGGCTCGAAGTCACCGAATTGGATGTGCTGGCTGCTTCTGAACTTCGCTGCACGGCAGAAGACATAGGCTCAGTGCCTTTGGGCGGCGCTATCAGTTCTCAACTAAGTACCAATGCCTGCTCGATGAACTCCAATGCCACCACCGCTTCGGCTTTTGGGGTGCAAAAAACAGTTTGGTTCACTTTCACTCCACCACCAACAGGCCATGTTTTCTTGCAGGGAACCAGTTCCCCACTTGACCCCATTGGGCTTCAATTGGCCGTTTATTACTCGAACACGAATGGTTGCACGGGCATGGTAGAAGTAGCAAGCCAGTACACGGCTACCGAAAATGACGAAATCCTCGAACTGCATTGCCTTGACCCAAATACCACCTATTTTATCATGGTGGATGGAGCATCGGGCAATCTCCAAACTGGCATCTTTAACCTGACCGTCACCGATGCCGGGAACGAGACGCCAACCACTTCCTTGACACCAACCATTTGTTTTGGTGAAACTTTTGCCGCTGGCGGCAATACTTACAGCCAAACAGGTCTCTATTTCGATACTTTGCAACTGGCGGGAGGTTGCGATAGCATCGTCATTACCAGTTTGACTGTGCTGCCGCAATTGCAGAGCAACCTGCAAATCGTCAACCAAGGCGTTGGCTTGGGCAATATGAACGGAGCAGCAGAGGTGGCCCCCACTGGCGGAGCGGGAAACTACAGTTTCGCATGGTCAGATGGGCAAACGGGCAGCCTCGCCTCCAACCTCGTCGGTGGCGATAATTACTGTGTGACCATCACCGACGGCAATAATTGCCAAACGGATACTTGCTTCCTGATGCCGTACTACGTGAACTTTATACCTTCGGCAACGGGCAGCAGCCTTGCTTGCTATGGAGATTTGGACGGAATAATAGAATTCTCGGTCTTTGGCGGTGTGCCGCCATATATTTTTGAGTGGCAAAACTCAACCAATACTTTCAGTGGTACAGGACAGATTCCTTTTGATGGCCAAGTCATTTCTTTGACCGGGCTGCCCGGCGGGCAATATTCCATTCATTTGTCCGACATCGCTTTTGACACCACGCTGATGGTTGAAATCCTGGAGCCGACCGAATTGATTGCGACCGTAGCAGGTCTTACCGATGCGATTTGTTTTAACGACTGCAATGGCGCCATCTCCTTAAATATTTCAGGGGGTACCCCACCCTACCAAACTAACTGGTCAAATGGCAGCACGACCAGCACTGTTACAGGGCTTTGCGCTGGCCAATATGGGGTGACCATCACAGATGCGAATGGGTGTTCCAAGACTATATCTGAGGAAATAACCCAACCGCCATTATTTACCGCAGCTGCTTCGCAAGTGGAGGCTGTTTCGTGTTTTCAGGGCAGTGATGGTAAAGCAAGGGTGACATCGAGCGAGAATTTAGCTTCGATTCTTTGGAGCAATGGCGAAACGAACAGCAATATCACTGACTTGGTTGGCGGCGTTTATGAGGTTACAGTCACCAATGCAGCGGGCTGCTCGGCTACGGCCAGCGTGACCATTGATGCACCTACAACACCGGTGGTTGTGGTCATAACAGAGCTGCAAGGCATTGCCTGCCAAGGCGACAACACAGGTGAATTGGTGGCAATAGAAGGCGGCCCTGGCAGCAGTTTTACCTTTGCCTGGAGCAATGGCAGCAACATTTCAACTGCTTCCGACCTATTAGATGGCACTTATACTGTCACCATTTCCAATGAAAATGGCTGTACCTCCACTGCCTCCGCCACACTGATTGAGCCGACTGAATTGTCTTCGACCTATTCGGCCAATGAAATCACTTGCCTTGACCCATTCAATGGAGGCATCATAACGGTCGAGAATGTTTCAGGTGGCAATCCGCCCTACGGCTACGCTGCCGATGGCGTTAGTTTCAGTCCGAACAATGAATTGGTGGGCTATCCGGCTGGCGACGTCACCTATTTCATCAAAGATGCAGGAGGCTGTGTCAAGCAATTTCAAGCAAGCATTCAAGGGCCAGAGGAATTATTGGTTGACCTTGGGAATGATAAAAGCATCAACCTCGGCGATAGCACCAGGCTGCAAACCTCGGCGAGCCAAGTGGGCCTCACTTATGTTTGGTCACCCGCTGATGGACTTAGTTGCATGGATTGCGCAGCACCAGTGGCCTCACCAACAGGAACACAAACCTATACGTTGGTGGTCACCTCACTTGATGGCTGCACGGCAACGGACGATATTATTATTTCGGTAAAAAACAGGCAAAACGTCTATATCCCCAATGTTTTCAGCCCAAATGGCGATGGCATCAACGATGAATTCTTGCCTTTCACAGGCAATTCAGTGCAGAGCGTCCGTTCTTTCCGCATATTTGACCGACAGGGCAACCAAGTTTTCGCCGTGAAGGACATGCCATTGAACCAGCCCGGCGGTGGTTGGAATGGTGATTTTGAGGGCAAGCAAATGCAGCCCGCCGTCTTCGTTTGGTTGGCCGAAATTGAGTTTTTGGATGGCCGGGTGCTGGTTTACAAGGGAGATGTAACCTTGGTCAGGTAGGTTATTGGTTTTGCTTTTTACCTTACAACAACGCTGAGATACAGTGGCATAGCACAGAATATCTTCCTCGCCGCCGCAGTGCCTCAGCGTTTTTTAATCCCCAAACTGAAAATACACCGTCATTCTGGGAACAATATCAGCTTTTCGGCTAACCACTTGGCTGTTTTTCGCCTTGTACTGGTTGATGATGATGTTGGGCATGAAGTTGATTTTTTCTTTCATTTTATAATGAAGCCCCAACCAATAAGAATGCTCATCGTAATGCTGCGAAGGGCTGGCATAAGCCGCACCGGCATTGTATTTCGTGGCTGGATTATAAAAATCATAGCGCACAAAGCTGCGCCAATTTTCGCTCAAAAATCCCAAGCGATTTGAGAGGAAAAGTGAAAAGGACAAGGGGTTTATTGCCTTTATTTCACCTGAAATTTCTTCATCGGTAAGTGCTTGTGTCGCCTCTATGCCAAAAGTCCAAAGTGGCTTCTCCACGGAAACAAAGCTGCGCATAATTGCCTGCAGAGCCTCAGGTGTCTTGCGCATAAAATCGGCCAAAAGCTCTATGGTCAGCTGGTTTTTCCAAAACTTCTTATAAAGCGAAGCATAGTATTCGAGGTATTTGTCTATACCGGGTTTGTTGCCCGTGCCATTGCCGACCATCAGGGTAAAACCTGCCGTTTTGTCTTGGTTGAAGTCGCCTGAAAACGAAAACCCCTGGTCGATGACCTTGCCGAGGCCACGCAGGTCGAGGGCATCCTTTTCCACAGAACGGTAGCCCCAGGTTTTTTCCGGCAGGGCAAAAATTGGTGTAGGTATCAGCCCTATCCTCGCTTTAGAATTGGGAATAAATGGAACCATATTGTCCCATTCCAAGCAACCGTAAATCACTGCCAAGCCAAAACGGCCTTCCTTGGTAGTGGTAGTTGCCTTGCTCTCTACCAGCACCCTTGCCTTGATATTGTCGGTAATTTTTGAATCATAGCCGAGGAACAAGCGGCGGAGATTCGAGCCAATGGTCTTTTCTTCCAACCCAGCGTATTCGGTATTTCCCCAATAAAGGGTGTCGCCCTGTGCCTTGTAAATCAAATCGCCGAAAGAGTAGCCCCAGATGCGGTTTTTCTGTTCCGTGTTTTGCGCATTAAGCAACATGAACAAGTTGCTGAATAGCAATGCCATTGCGATTTTGCGAAGAAAGTAATTCATCTTTACTTGAATTTGTTCAATGAAATCAATGGTGTACAGGTCGAAACCATTGCATTTTGGCGCATGAAGGTAGCGCCCAACTGCCAAGTGCCGAATTAGGAAACTTACTAAGCGGGGTGATTTCTATCATCTGCAAATTCGCAAATACAAGAACTAATAATTGCAGAAACCAATAGACTTGGCAAATAATATTGGAGGATGTCGGGCAAAATGCTTTGCGCAGCTTCAAAATCCAATATCTTGCTCCCCTAATTATATTTTTCACTACTCAATTCAACATTATGAAGAAAAGGCTTTTTACACTCCTGACAGGCTTTTGCTATGTATTTCAATTGACGGCCCAAGCGCCGCCCAACAACGATTGCGCCAATGCCATTTCGGTATTGGCTGGCGTTGATGTGGATTTCACTACCGTTGACGCCACTACCGACGGCCCTTTTCATGTGAATCCACCATGCCCATCGGCGGTTAACGACACCATTTGGAACGACGTCTGGTACACTTACACTGCCACTTTCGATGGACTTGTTGACTTTTCGCTTTGCAATACGGCTAATTTCGACACTAAAATTGCCGTTTACAAACCCGGAACGACTTGCCCAGCGCAGGATGCAGACCTCTTGACTTGCAACGACGATTACGCTAATTGCGCCAGCAGCAACTCAAGGGTGCTTTTTGCAACCACCACTGGTGAGACTTATTTGCTTCGAATCGGTGGATATGGGGAAACAGCTCCCGGATTCTTTGGCACTGGAACTTTCAAGCTTTCGCAGTTCACGCCTGCCCTTCCAAATGATTTTTGTGAACAGGCGCAAGTAGTCACTGTTGGTCTGGACCAGGCATTCACTAACAATGAGGCCATTACCGATGGCCCGAATCACCCCGGCAACAGTACCTGTTTTGGCTTCAACGACCCGACTGTTCAGGCGGATATTTGGTACACGTTCACTGCTCCGCAATCAGGTTCCGTGCTCTGGAGCACCTGCGACGAAGTTGGGTTCGATTCAAGGTTGGCAGTTTATAAAGGTGGAGCAACCTGCCCATTGCTGGACAGCGACTTGCTCGCTTGCAATGACGATGGTTCTGGTTGTTCTAACTATACTTCCAAAGTCTATTTCAATGTGGTACAAGGCCAAACTTATTTGATGAGGTTGGGTGGCTTCGCTGGCGAACAAGGTGTTGGAACATTCGACTTAACGCTATCCGACCCTCCTCCGCCACCTTCAAACGACCTCTGTGCAAATGCAATGGACGCTCCCTTGGTGACCGTGGCAATGGCCGATGATTTTGAAGGCCAAATTGATGGTACTACCCAAGATGGCAGCTTTGACCCCAACAATTACATCTTCCCGAATGCCCAGTGCTTTGGCACCAATGTGGCTGGCGGCGAGTTCTCAGATGTTTGGTACCAATTCAATTCATTGGGCAATGAAGAAATTGAGCTTCGATTTTATTCTGGAGGCGACTTGACGGGGTCATTTTATGCCGAACTTTTTGAGGCTTGCGATATGCCCGTAGATACTGCTGAAATCTTTGGTTCTTGTGTTTTTGTGAATCCAACCACCACTAGTGCTACTACTTTAATCGGCAATTTGCCAAGCACACCTACGATTTACTTCATGCGGGTAACCACCCGGCTGACTTCTCAATTGCCTGGCCAATTCTTCTTTTTCTTAGTCGCTGAAAACACGGTGAATGCAGTTAAAGAGAATTTTCCCGGCGACTATCAGGTTTTCCCGAATCCAACAGGCGATAAGCTTTATCTAAACCTGATGATGGATGAATCGGTCTCCACTACTGCCAATATTGTCAATAGCATGGGCCAAGTAGTGCTTTCCAAGCCACTCGGCGAAGTTTATGCTGGCAATCACCAGGTACCTTTTGATGTTTCCAACCTGCCCAAAGGCATGTATTATCTCCAATTGCATTCTGAAAAAGGAGGTGGAACGATAAAGTTTGTAAAGTCATAGTCATGCTTTAAATGATTATAAAAAGCCGCTTCAACCAAGTCGTTGAAGCGGCTTTTTTAATTCATTTAATTATTTTAAAAGCTTTGGTATAAGTTTGAAATTCCTTCCTATTTCTTTAAATCAAACGAATTAAGACACTAATAAATGCTCACAATTCGTAAATACTTCTTAGCAAGTTCATTTTCTCATGTTGAGCTGGACTGAATTCTTTTTTAAGAAAAACACCATCACAAGCGCAATTAAAAGTGCCATGTGGAGGCATTTCCTTGACCAACTCAAATCCCTTTTCTGAAAGATATTTGACCAAATCAATTTTTAGTTTAATGCCCTTATACATGGGCAGGTTAAACATTTCCAATTGAAGGCCAAGGCAATCTTCTTGAAGAAATTTTTCTGCCCCAACCAATATTTCATACTCTGCGCCTTGGGCATCTATTTTTAGAAAATCATATTTTGTGTCAATGGTATCAAGGATGCTGTCCAATGAGCGGCAATTGACCTGCAACGTCTTCAATAATTTGGAGCGCTCAAACCAAGTTTTGGCGAGTTTCGGTGGGCCTATATGTTTTAACTTATCAAAATTGGTTTTGACAAACTCGTAATTCTGCTCATAAAGAGAAGAACCATGCGAATAATTGCCTTGATAAATATAAAAAGGACGTGTTTCGTTCTTGTTGGCAACGGCATAATCCAATGAAATCACATTGGGCTGATTGGAGGCACTTTCCCTTGGCTCAAAGCGGATTAAGTTCTTGACAAATCTTGCGTTCTTAAACCACGGGTGAGGCAGTTCCCCGATGGCTCCAACATCTATCAAATTGATAAGCCCTTGGTTTTTATAGTTGACATGCCCAGCATGGGACAATAATTTAAATCCAAAATTCAAAACCTGCCTAACAACTTCTGATGCCTTGTGAATCAATTTCATTTAGAGCTTATTAGATTTTAATTTATTTACCGTGCTATATTAATGGTGTGGAGATGCTCAAAAAAAAATGCTTGGGTCTGGCACTTGAAATAGCAACAAACCCAAGCTGTTCGTTAAGCAGTCAACGGTATTTTAGAGCTGTTCCTTGAACCAAGCCACAAATTCATCTACGCTTTTGGCGCCCAGGTCTCCTTCACCTTGCTTCCGAACGCCCACGGCATTTGCCTCAGCCTCCTTTTCGCCAACGATAAGCATAAACGGCACCTTGCTCATTTCTCCGTCTCGGATTTTCCGGCCAATGCTCTCCGTGCGGTCATCAATTCGGCCACGGATATCGTGCTGCGCAAGCAGGGATTGCACTTCGGCAGCATACTCGTTGTATTTGTCACTGATGGGCAGCAATAGGTACTGTTCTGGCGCTAACCAGAGCGGGAACTTGCCAGCGCAATGCTCCGTCAGTACGCCGATGAAACGCTCCATCGAGCCGAAGGGCGCCCGGTGAATCATCACGGGGCGGTGCGGAGCGTTGTCAGCACCGATGTATTCGAGCTTGAATCGCTCCGGCAGGTTGTAGTCAACTTGGATGGTACCGAGTTGCCAAGAGCGGCCAAGTGCGTCCTTCACCATGAAGTCGAGCTTGGGGCCGTAGAAAGCAGCTTCGCCAAGTTCTGTGACGGTGCTTAAGCCAGCCTCTGCGGCAGCTTCGATGATGGCACGTTCTGCCTTTTCCCAGTTCTCGTCGGAGCCGATGTACTTGTCCTTGTTCTCCGGGTCACGCAGCGAAATCTGGGCGGTGTAGTTCTCAAAGCCCAGTTTTTTCAACACCATCAGCGTCAATTCAATGACGCCGTGGAACTCCGCCTTCACTTGATCGGGCGTGCAGAAAAGGTGTGCATCGTCCTGCGTGAAGCCCCGCACACGGGTGAGGCCATGAAGCTCTCCGCTCATTTCATAGCGGTAAACGGTACCGAACTCGGCGATGCGCACGGGCAGTTCCTTATAGGACCTTGGCTTGTGCCCGAATATCTCGCAGTGGTGCGGGCAGTTCATCGGTTTCAGCAAAAACTCCTCGCCCTCCCGTGGCGTGTGAATGGGCTGGAAGCTGTCCTTGCCGTATTTTTCGTAGTGGCCACTCGTCACGTAGAGTTCCTTTTTGCCAATATGCGGCGTGATGACGGGCTGGTAGCCACGCTTCACTTGTTCGTCTTTCAGGAAGTTTTCAAGGCGGCTGCGGAGGGCCGTGCCTTTCGGCAACCAGATGGGTAGGCCAGCACCCACTTTCTCCGAAAACATGAACAGTTCAAGCTCTTCGCCGAGCTTGCGGTGGTCACGTTTCTTGGCCTCTTCCAGCATTTCGAGGTACTCGGTCAGTTCCTTTTGCTTCTGGAAAGTGATGCCGTAAATCCGGGTCAACTGGTTGCGCTGGTCGTCGCCACGCCAGTAGGCACCGCCGATTTTCAGCAGTTTTACTGCCTTTATTTTACCTGTATCAGGGATATGAGGCCCACGGCAGAGGTCGGTGAAATTGCCCTGGTGGTAGAAGGTAATGGTGCCATCGGCCAGTTCTTCCAGCAGTTCGAGCTTGTACTCGTCGCCTTTTTCCTTGAAAAAAGCGATCGCCTCCTCCTTGCCGATTTCCTGGCGGCGGTACTCATTGCCGAGGCGGGCCAGTTCCATGATTTTGTCCTCGATTTTCTTGAAATCCTCGCTCGAAATCTGGCGGCCACCGGGGTCCACATCGTAGTAAAACCCATTGTCGAGTGCAGGCCCGATGCCGAACTTGATGCCGGGGTACAGCGCTTCGAGTGCCTCGGCCATGAGGTGGGCGGAGGAGTGCCAGAAGGTGTTTTTGCCCTCCTTCGAGTCCCAAGTGAGCAGTTGGAGCGACGCATCGCTGCTGATGGGGCGGCTGGCGTCCCAAACCTCGCCGTTGACTTTGGCGGCCAAGACGTTGCGGGCCAAGCCTTCGCTGATGGACTTTGCAACGTCCATTGCCGAAGTTCCATTTTCATATTGACGGACGCTGCCGTCGGGTAACGTGATGTTAATCATTGTAATGGGTGATTGGTGATTGGTGATTGGTAATTGGGCTTTCCAATCACTAATCACCAATCACCAGTTACTGAATCCTATATTTCAAGGAAACCAAGCCTGTTTCGTAAGTCTTGGTTTCTAAAAGCTGCAATTTTATCCTGTCGGAAATGCCTTGAAAAAGTGGCTTTCCACTACCTAGCAAAATCGGATGAACGGACAGCCAGAGTTCGTCCACCAAGCCTTCGTTCATCAGCGAGGCGGTGAGGCTGGCACCGCCGTACAGCCAGATGTCCTTGCCCGGCTGGCTTTTGATGCTTTTTACCTGCTCCGCAATGTTGCCACTGACCAGTTCGCAGTCGGCGGGCAGTTCGGTCAAGGAGTTGGAAAAAACGTACTGCCGAACAGCGGGAATCATGGCCTCCTCGCCCATTGTCATTGCCAATTCAAAGCTTTTCCGGCCAATGAAAAGGGCATCAATTCTTCCAAAAAACTCCTTCAAACCATAATCCTGGTCTGTGAAGCACCAATCGAATTCGCCGTTTGGTCCTTCGATGAAGCTGTCAAGGCTGACAGCCAAACCAAGTATGACTTTTCGCATGGATGAAAGTTATAGGTTGAAGATTTACGGCCAAACCATTGGAAAAGTTCTGCCATTGCTGTTCGTTTTTTCAAAGGCGGCAAAATTAGCTTTTTTATGAATCTGGTTGAAAAACAAAAGTCATATCGAGTCCACCAATTTAAAGTATGTTGAATCAACCCGAATAAACGGCAACTAAGCCACGACTTACGGTAATCCTGTCAGCGCAAAAACTTGCCATTAGCCACCCCTATCTTTGGCCTGCACTCCCCACCCTTCATTGAAAATACTAACACCATGGACGCTCCACTACAGCTTTTAATTGTTGGGCTTTCATCACTTCAAAACTGTACGTATGCCAAAGTTTTATCCCCTTCAGGTGGCAGGATTTGAAATCGATAGCAGCCTGGATGCAAGTTGCCGGGAAAGCTTTACCTGCATTGCTGGGCATGGTAATTTTAAAAGCATACAGCGCTCCCAATTCAACGGCCAACCTTCAAAGCGCATTGAACTTATCAATTGTCGCCTTGGGCAATTGGTTTTAGAGGGCAAATCGAAACTGAGCAAAATCGAGGCTATTAACAAAGCCATGCTGCCATTGGCTCAATATGAAATAGTGCTATCAATAAAAAACAGGCGATTGCTTTCCAGGTCATCTTGGCAAGATTTGTCTTGAACTTTAACTCAAAATTTTTTTCAATGAAAAAGAACCTCTTTTTAGCATTCATCCATTTGCTCGTTACCGCCAGTGTTCAAGGTCAATTACCTGGCAAGGCAAATGACTTACTGAAGGACAAGGCGAAATCTAAAAAAGAAACCTCCGCACCTTCTGAATCGCCGGAACCACAGCAGGAAAAGCAATCACCTGCGGACAAACTTTCCAATGGAGGCTCGCCAATGTCAAGGGACAATGGCCCTAAAAACTCAAATGTAGAACTGGATTTTGATGCAGAACCAATCAAGGCTGCTATTTCATGGGAAAGCCTTCTGGCCAAAGAAAGTGTGTATTTCAATGCTACCAACGGTGATTTTAAGTTGAACAACCTCGACATAGCTTTTCTGCCCAAGAAAACCAAATCGGGTCAGGCAGTCAGCTACGAATCCTTTGACAATCCCACACCCATTATGCGAATGGATGTAATTGATGCAGCGTCCAAGGAGCTAAAAGGAACACTTTATTATAGTGCTTCGGCAACGACCGCCCCTTTTCACAACATGGAAATGATGCAAAGGCAGGGCTGGCCCTATTCCGTAAAATTGACAGAAGGCAGCTATGAACTGCATTTCTGGGCGGGTACCACGCATTTCTACACCTTCCCGTTAAGGGTGGAAAAGTTCACAAATTCCGACCCTTATGCACCCGTTTCCACTTTTTACCATCTGCGTGGCCCTTGGGAAGAGTGGGCCTTTGTGAAATTCGGTCCAGACGGTCATTTCATCTTTAATTTTTACCACACCTACCAGACAACCGAAGTGGAGAACGCCGCTCGCTGGGACGCCCGCAGGCCATTTAAAACAATGGTTAAAATAAACAGGGAAGGTAAAATGGTGGCTGTCTATCGGTTAAAGTCTTCTTCAACAGAATTCGAGTGGAACGATATTCAGGCCGACAACTGCGTCTGGAAAAAATTCGACATGACATTCCATTCCTATCCGCCTCCGACGGGCCCCAACAATCGCCCATTTTTCCTTAAAGAGAATATGAAGGATGGCAACTATACCGTAGAAGTGCTGCTAAAAGAGGAAAAATCCGGCAAGGATTCCACCTACAAATATGCTTTCACGGTGAAAGAAGGCAAAATCGTTCAGGCAGATAAAGCTGACCGCTCCAAGAACCCGGACGCCTTGCAATTCTTGGAGCAAGGGCGTGACAAGTTTTTTGTAAAGCGAATTCAATAAATCAAATGCAAACTTAGCTAGCGAATTTTAAACAATCATTCGGAATGGCCGGGCAAATACATTTGCTCGGCCATTATTTTTCCATCAAAACCCGTCGCATAGTTTGACTGATTTTCTGGTTTCGATAAAATGTCATTACAATGGATATTTGATGTAGAAGTGGTCATGGGCGATGGCACTGAACTGCAAGTACCGAAGCAAAAATAGACTGACTTTTACAGCGATTTGACAGCATTTGAAAGCAAAATATTTTCACCATTTGGTGACAAAACACAACCAATTTGTTTTTAATTTGAAACAAATTTCTACCTTGTGCCCAACTAAATGCCACGCCACCATGAATGAACTGACCATCTGTTTCCTTTTCCTTGTACTTGGATTGATTATCGGCGCACTGCTGAGTTGGCTTTTTGTCCGCATAAAATACGCTGGACAACAACTATCGAGTCTGGAACTCCAGGAAAAATACGTTAGCCGCCAGCAACATGATGCGGCATTGGAGCAGAGCGCCTTTCTGCACAACGAGCTGAAAACCAAACAGGAAGACATTGTTTTTTTGGAAAAAACGCTTTCCGCAAAAGAGCGGGACTTGCTATACTTAGAAGAAAAGCTGTCTGCCTGGAAACAGGACTACGAGAAGCTGCAACAGAAAGCGCAGCTCGAATTTGAAAATGTAGCGAACCGATTGCTCGAAGAAAAGTCCAAAAAATTCAGCGACCAAAACGAGAAGCAATTAAACGATTTGTTGCATCCACTCCGTGAAAAAATCAGGGAGTTCGGGCAAGATGTTGAACGCCGCTTTACGGATGAGGCCAAGGACAAAGTTTCCTTGAAAAAGGAAATCGAGCAGTTGATTGGCCTGAACCAGCAACTGAGCAACGATGCCAAAAATTTGACAACTGCCCTTAAAGGCGACTCAAAGGTGCAAGGTGATTGGGGCGAGATGCAGCTTGAAATGTTGCTTGAAAAAGCAGGGCTGGTACGGGGTACCCATTTTGAATCCCAAACCTCTTTTAAGGATGCAAACGGCCAAGAAAAGCGCCCTGACTTCGTCATACATCTGCCCGACGAAAAGCACCTGATTGTAGATTCAAAAGTCTCCTTGAAAGCCTACGAAAAATTCTACAACGCTGAAAATGAGGAACTTAGGGGACGTCACCTTCGAGAGCATGTGGATTCCATTCGGCAACACCTGCGGGATTTGAGCGGCAAGAACTACACCCAGCTTCACCAACTCAACTCCCCTGATTATTTGTTGATGTTCGTTCCCATCGAGCCTGCTTTTGCGGTTGCTTTGCAGCACGACAACCGCTTATTTTTGGATGCTTTGGAAAAAAACGTGGTCATCGTTACCTCCTCTACCCTACTCGCCACCATGCGGACGGTATCTTATATCTGGCGGCAAGAGCGGCAAAAGCGCAACGTGCTTGAAATAGCAAGGCAAAGCGGGATGCTTTATGACAAGTTCGTAGCTTTTGTGGAAGACCTTCGGGAGGTAGGCAGCCGCCTCGACCACGCCCAAGCAGCCCTGCATGGTGCCATGAACAAGCTTTCTGATTCCAAAAAATACGGGGATACCCTGATTGGTAGGGCGCAGAAAATCAAGGAGTTAGGAGCAAAGGCAACCAAGTCACTGCCTGCGGATATGCTTTTGGATGAACCAGATTTGAATGAGGAATTGGTGGCGTTGCAGTAACACGGACTGGCAGTCCGTGATTTTTCATAAAAATTTGTCGGGAATTGAAATGTGGAAGCACGGACTGGCAGTCCGTGTTACAGTAGCTCAAGGCATTTGCGAAGGCTCTGCTGCCAATGCGGGATTTCCAGCCCAAATGTGTTCTTTATTTTTGCCTTGTTGAGCAGGCTATATGGTGGTCGGCTGGCAGGTGTTGGATAGTCTTTTGTTTCGATTGGACGGACTTTTACCGCCATGTTTTTAATATCAAAAATAGCAACTGCAAAGTCGTACCAACTGGTGACGCCTTCGTTGCTGTAATGGTAAATGCCAGAAAATTGATTCCTATCGCTATCGTGATTCTCAGCCTTTTGTACAATTTGAAGCAGCGCCAACGCCAAGTCACGTGCATAAGTTGGCGTGCCAATTTGGTCGTAAATTACCGATAATTCTCCTCGTTCAGCGCCTAAGCTGAGCATCGTTTTCACAAAATTATTTCCGAAAGAAGAATAAACCCAAGAAGTGCGCACTACCATAGCGCCGCCCGCATTGCTGCGCAACACAGCCTCATCACCTTGCAGCTTGGTGCGGGCATAGGTGCCTTGTGGGTTCGTAAAATCTGTTTCAATATATGGCTTGGTTTGTTGCGTATGATAGACATAATCTGTTGAGATATGCAACATAATGGCTTTGTACCTGAAACAAGCAGTGGCAAGATTTTCGGGGCCAACCGTGTTCACCTTCCAGGCGAGGCTCGTCTCTGTTTCCGCCTTATCCACAGCAGTATAGGCGGCACAATTGATGCAATAACTGATGACGCTATTGTCGAAAAAGTCTTTCACCGCCGTTGGGTCGGTGATGTCCAACTCATCAACGTCCACGAAAATAAAGTCAAAATCAGGGAATTGGGTTGCAAGTGCTTGAAGCTCCATCCCTACTTGTCCCTTGCTGCCCGTCACCAAAATTGTTGGTCGCTTCTTTTTCATAAAGATTTTAAGTGCCTCCCTGTTTAATCAATGGTTAGTGAAGGTTTCAAGTTTCTGGTTTCAGGGGGATTCATGCCGAATTGAAAATGAGTTGCAATTTTTTAAGACCCTTTGGTTGGAAACCAAAATCCTTAAATATTGATTAAGGCAGGCATTCCCTGAAACCTGAAACCTCACTAACCATTGTTAATAGCTATTGGTCATTAGGTTTTGGCTTTGAAATGGGATGTTTAGCTTTGGCTTAAATAACTCATTTCAAATGATCGCCCAAAGATGGGAAATTCCTGTCCCTTTCAGCAACAATTAATAAACTTGGGTCTAATTCCCAATCAATATTCAACAATGGGCAGTCGAAACGGATGCCGCCTTCATTGGATTTTGAGTAGAAATTGTCGCATTTATAGAAGAAAACCGCTGTTTCGCTGAGTACGACATAACCGTGGGCGAAGCCCTTTGGCACGAACATTTGCAATTTGTTCTCGCCACTCAAACGGTGTTTATAGGTCTGTCCATAAGTAGGAGAACCTTCCCGAAGGTCAACCACCACATCCAATACTTCACCTTCGAGCACCCTTACTAGCTTAGCCTGGGCAGCCTCCCCCGTTTGGTAGTGCAGACCCCGCAACACACCACGGGTCGAGAAGGCTTGATTGTCCTGTACAAAATTGACCTTCAAGCCGCCCTCCAATTCAAAAGTATTGGCATTGAAACTTTCAAAGAAGTAGCCCCGGTCGTCGCCAAAAACCCTGGGTTCGAAAATCAGGAGGCCCGGTATTTCAGTTTGGTGAAAAGCCATGTTTTCTCAATGATGAATGATGAATGGTGGAATGATGAATTAAGATGGCGGTACAATTCATCATTCCACCATTCATCATTCATCATTTGTTATTTCTCCCTAAAGAAGATGGTTATCGGTACGCCCGTGAACTGAAACTTTTCCCGGATTCGGTTTTCCAAGAACTGCTTGTAACTGTCCTTGACGTGCTTTGGATTGCTGCAATAAAACACGAAAGCGGGATACGGGGTCGGCAACTGATTAACGAACTTGATGCTCACTGAACGCCCCCGGTGCATGGGCGGCGAGGTGCGCTCGATTTCAGGCAACATCTGGTCGTTGAGGTACGAAGTCTTAATTTTCCTCGCCCTGTTTTCCACCACTTGCAAGGCCTCCTCAACGGCCTTGAAAATCCGCTGCTTTTCATGCACAGAAACAAACAAGACGGGAACGTCACTGAACGGGGCTATTTTTCGTTTGATTTCAGCCTCCTGGTCCCTGGCAGTGTTCGTTTCCTTTTCCACCAAGTCCCATTTGTTTACCAACAAAAGGATGCCTTTGTTCCGTTTTTGCGCTAAGCGAAAAATGCTCATGTCCTGTGCTTCGATGCCCGTTTGGGCGTCAACCATCAAGATGCAAATGTCCGATTCCTCGATGGCTTTGATGGCCCGCATCACGGAATAGAACTCCAAATCTTCGTGAACCTTTGCCTTTTTTCGAATTCCAGCGGTATCCAACAGAATAAATTCCTTGCCAAATTTCGAATACTTGGAGTGGATGGTATCCCTTGTAGTGCCCGCAATATCAGTCACGATGGTGCGGTCTTCCCCAAGCAGTGCATTCACAAAGGAGGACTTGCCTACGTTGGGTTGACCGACAATGGCAAATTTTGGGAGGTCGGTTTCAATGACCGCATCTTCCGTGATAAGTTCCGTGACGGCATCCAACAATTCACCTGTGCCACTGCCTGTTAGGGAGGAAACAAAGAAGATTTGCTCGAAGCCCAAGCTGTAAAACTCGTTGGCCAACAGGTAGCGCTCATGGTTATCTACTTTGTTGACGCAAAGCAGCACCGGGCGCTTTGAGCGGCGAAGGAGCTTGGTCATGTCCTCGTCGAGGTCGGTGATGCCCGTTGTTACATCCACCATGAATACGATGACAGATGCCTCGTCAATGGCAACCTGCACTTGCGAGCGGATGGCCGCCTCGAAAATATCATCCGAATGTTGCACAAAACCGCCCGTGTCCACTACGTTGAAAATCTTGCCGTTCCATTCGCAGGTGCCGTATTGGCGGTCACGGGTCACACCGCTGATGTCGTCCACGATGGCCTGCCTGCCGCCAATCAAGCGGTTGAAGATGGTTGATTTGCCGACATTCGGTCGGCCTACTATTGCTACTATGTTTCCCATTAATTGTGAATTGTGAACTGTGAACTGTGAACTGTGAACTGTGAATTTCCCTCGATTCACAGTTCACAGTTCACAATTCACAGTTCATAGCCAAAATGCTTCAGCATCCTTTCGTCGTCCCGCCAGTTGTCCCGGACTTTCACGTGGAGGTCGAGGAAGACCTTACGCTCCAGCCAAGTTTCGATGGACTTACGGGCCTCGGTGCCGAGTGCCTTGATGGATGACCCGCCTTTGCCCAAAATAATCATCTTCTGGGTTTCACGGGAGACGTAAATATGTGCCATGATTTCCACCATGTCCTCGCCTTTGGTGGTTTTTGTTTCTTTGAAATGCTCGACAACGACCTCGGTGGAGTACGGAATCTCCTGTTTGTACTGCTCCAGGATTTTTTCCCGAATGATTTCACTCACGAAAAACCGCTCCGGTCGGTCGGTCAATTGGTCTTTCGGGTAGTATTCCGGCCCTTCGGGCAATGCGTTTTTGATGCTTTCCAGCATCAGCTCGGTGTTCGTTTTTTGTAGAGCAGAAATGGGGATAACTGCTTGGAATTCAACCCGTTCCGTCCACCATTGCTGGATTGCCTGCACCGTTTCGCCCTTGGCTTGGTCTATCTTGTTGATGATGAAAAACTTGGGCACTTCGCTGTCCTTGAGTTGTTGGAGCACAGGGTCATTGTCCTCGTATTTTTCATAAACATCCGTCATGAACAGCAGCAAATCCGCATCCTCAAATGCCGAATGCGCAAAACGGTTCATGGCTTCCTGCATCTTGTACTTTGGGTCTTTGATAATGCCGGGTGTATCAGAAAACACCATCTGGAAATCATCACCACTCACGATGCCGATGATGCGGTGCCGGGTCGTCTGCGGCTTGGACGTGATGATGCTCATCCGCTCGCCCACCAGAGTGTTCATCAGCGTGCTCTTGCCGACGTTTGGGCGACCGATGATGTTGACGAAACCGGAACGGTGGGTTGAGTTTTCGCTTAAGTTGCTAATTTCCAAGTCGTTTGAAGTTCTTTTTATTGTATAAGCCACGTTTGTCATTGCCGGAGGCAAACTGCGACGTCATGTGTGATGTCCCGTGTGACGTCGCAGTTTGCCTTCGGCAATGACAAATGGGGCTTGTTCCGTGACGATTAAATATTTAAAGGCTATTTCTTTGCCCTACCCTTCTGCGGTGCAAACACCACCACCCCAAGCGGTGGTACCGTCACTTCAATGCTATATTTCCGCCCATGCTTCTCTTCTTTCTTGGCCTTGATGGGCTTGGCATTCACATGCCCTTCGCCGCCATATTTCTTGTCATCGCTGTTAAGTACCTCTACCCAGTTGCCACTTTGCGGAGCACCAAAGGCGTACCCCTCCCGCACCACGGGCGTAAAATTGCAAACCACCAGCACCACATCTTCTGGCTTTACGCCTTGACGCTGGTAAGTGATGACGCTGTTTTGGTAGTCGGCATGTTCAATCCACTCAAAGCCCTTTTCGTCAAACTGTAGCTCATAAAGCGCTTTGGTTTCCCGGTAAAAATGGTTCAAGTCACGTACCCAGGACTGAACACCTTTGTGAAAATCGTATTGGAGCAAATCCCAAACAAGCCCCCGCTCTATGCTCCACTCGCTCGTTTGTCCAAACTCACCACCCATAAACAACAAATGGCTGCCGGGGTGCGTCCACATGTACCCGAACATCGCCCGGAGGCCAGCGAAGCGCATCCATTCTCCGCCGGGCATCTTGTCAATCAACGGGCCTTTGCCATGCACCACTTCATCGTGAGACAGTGGGAGCATGAAGTTTTCGCTGAAAGCGTAAATAAGGCTAAAGGTCAGTTCGTGGTGGTGGTCCTTGCGGAAAATCGGGTCAAACTGCATGTACTTGAGCGTATCATGCATCCAGCCCATCATCCATTTCTGGTCGAAGCCAAGGCCGCCATCATATACAGGCTTGCTAACAGCTGGCCAAGCGGTACTCTCCTCCGCAATGGTGATGACATCAGGATGGTCACGGTGCGCCATTTCGTTGAACTCTTTGAGGAACGAAACCGCATCCAAATTCTCCCTGCCGCCATATTGGTTCGGTATCCATTCCCCCTCCTTGCGGGAATAGTCGAGATAGAGCATTGAAGCCACGGCATCCACCCGTAGGCCATCTATGTGGAACTGCTCGAGCCAATACAAGGCATTGGAAATCAAGAAACTGCGAACCTCCCAACGGCTGTAGTTGAACACGGCGCTTTTCCAGTCGGGGTGAAAACCCTTGCGTGGGTCGGCGTGGTCATAGAGGTGCGTTCCATCGAAATCGGCGAGGCCGTGGGCATCGTAGGGGAAGTGCGAAGGCACCCAATCGAGGATGACGCCAATGCCCGCCTGGTGAAAGGCATCCACCAAAGCCATGAAGTCTTCTGGCTTGCCGAACCTGCTGCTGGTGGCAAAATAACCCGTGATTTGATAGCCCCATGAGGGGAAATAGGGGTGTTCCATCACGGGCAAAAACTCGATGTGCGTGAAGCCCATTTCCTTCACGTAAGGCACCATTTCTTCAATCAGTTCGAGGTAGCTGAACGAGTTGACCCCACCCGGTTTTTTCTTCCAACTGCCCAAATGCACCTCGTACACCGAATAGGGCTGTGGCTTCCCCGCCATCTCGGCCCGTTGTTTCAACCAAGCCTCGTCCTTCCACTCGTAATAGGGGTCCCAAACGATGGAGGCCGTGTTTGGCGGCACTTCCCAAAAGCGGGCAAAAGGGTCGCCCTTGGAGAGGCGGCGCTTGTCACGGCTTTTGATGCTGTACTTATAAAGTGTGCCCTTGCCAATGCCTGCTATCCAGCCTTCCCAAATGCCGGAGCCATCAGGCCGCAGGAAAAGCTTGTGCGTTTTCTCGTTCCAAAAATTGAAGTTGCCGACGACTGATACCTCCAGCGCACTCGGTGCCCAAACAGCGAAGAAAGTGCCCCATTCCCCCTCCAACTGTAGGGGATGGCTGCCCAGCTTGTTGTAAAGCCGGAAGTGTTTACCGCCACGAATCAGTTCGATATCGAAATCGGTGAGCAGGGTGTGAGGCTTGACGTTTTGCATCGCTATTGATTGTTTCATTGCTACATTGCTTTATTGTTTCATGGTTGTCGCTTTTGGCCAACAACCGTTCAATTCAGCAAATACAGCAATCACTAAGCCCGCAAAGGTAGCATTTTCGTGCAACTGGCAATCAGCAAAGTAGAAATTGGAAATAAGGAAATTAGAAATTGTGCTGATAATCAATTATTTGCGCAGACCATATCCCAACCCAACTGCATGGACTTATTTGCACCTAAATAGCTGCCATGTTACTCATGTCACATTGCCGATTAATCTTTTCAAAGCTTGCTGGTGTTTCATTCCCCATTCTATACTTTTGCGCCCCGAAACCCCAATTCACCCAATTCAACCAATTCAACTAATTCAACCGCATCATGTCCGATACCATCCACAAGTGCATCATCATCGGCTCCGGCCCGGCTGGCTATGCCGCCGCCATTTACGCCGCACGGGCCAATATGAGCCCCATCCTTTTTACAGGCCCTCAGCCCGGTGGCCAATTGACCACGACCACCGAAGTGGACAACTACCCCGGCTATCCGAAAGGCATCAGCGGCCCCGACATGATGGAGGAACTCCGTGCGCAGTCCGAGCGCTTCGGCACCGAGGTGCGCTGGGAACAGATTTCAAAAGTTGACTTCAAAACGGGCGAGCATTTTCACAAGGTCTGGACGGAAAGCAATGAAGAAATCCATGCCTACACGGTCATCATCTCCACCGGGGCCAGCGCCAAATACCTTGGCCTCCCCTCCGAAGAGCGCCTGATGAACAATGGCGTCAGCGCCTGTGCGGTCTGCGATGGCTTCTTTTACAAAGGAAAGGAAGTGGCAGTGGTGGGCGGCGGCGATACGGCAGCCGAGGAAGCCACCTACCTCGCCAAGCTGTGCCCAAAAGTGCACCTGCTGGTGCGCCGTGACGAGCTTCGTGCTTCGCAAATCATGCAAAAGCGGGTGTTCAATACCCCCAATATCGAAGTGCATTGGAATACCGAGACCGAAGAGGTGCTGGGCAATGAAAAGGTTTCCGGCATCCGAATCAAGAACCGCCTGACGGGTGAAACCAAGGAACTCCCCGTCGAAGGTTTCTTCGTGGCCATCGGCCACAAACCGAACACCGACATCTTCAAGGGCTTCCTTCAAATGGATGAAATCGGCTACCTGCTCACCGTGCCCGGTAGCACCAAGACCAATATCCCCGGCGTTTTCGCCAGTGGCGATGCAGCCGACAAGGTCTATCGCCAAGCCATTACCGCCGCAGGCACTGGCTGCATGGCGGCATTGGATGCAGAGAGGTATATGGTGGAGGAAGAGTTGGGGTAAGGTTCCG
>JANPLH010000554.1:0-61339 GCA_031426435.1 Saprospiraceae bacterium
TATTCCACCACCAATTTCTGCGTCCCCATGCCGTCTGCCGTTTTGACCTCCAGCAGGTAAATCCCTTTGGGTAAATGCCCTACCTGCAAGCTGGTGCCGTGAGTGCTGCCCTCCAATTTTTGCGACAGCACCGTTTGCCCCATGCCATTTGTGAGGCGGAGCTGCACGCCCATTGCGGCAGCACCAAAGCCAATGTTCACGAGGCCAGAAGTGGGGTTAGGAAACACGCTGAAATCCAATTTGGCTGCTTCGCCGACGCCCACGCTGCCCTCGCCGAGCGGGGCATCGCCCGTGCTGATGAGGTAGCAGGCCACGATGAGGTGCGGGTTGAAGCCGTCGTTGCAGTCGGGGCAGGTGACACCGCTGGCGCAATTCGGGTTGTTGGCGTGGCAGAGGTCGGTGTAATCCTCGTCGAAGATGTATTTCATGGCCACGTTGCTTTGCGAAGCATACGAAGTCATGTCGTAGTCGAACCAAGGGGCAATGGAGCCGGGGCACCAGCCCGCCCTTGCGAAGTACCAAGTGCCGTTCTGCGGCGAGCAGCCATCGGGGTTCGGGTTGCAGGCTTGGTAGTTGTGCTGCTCGAAGGTCTGCTGGCCGTTCACCCAGACGTGGTGGGTGTCTTCGTGGAACTCTGCGGCGTTGTCCGTGTTGTTGTCGCCCCAGCCGTGGCCCGTTGATACCAGCTTCAGTTTGGCGGCCTTGGTGCCTGCGGCAATGGGGATGTTCACCTCTGGCACGGGCTGCAGGTTGGTCGGGTTGCCAAAGTCGTAGGTCTCGTGCCACACCTCGGTGACGGTGCTGTAGGGGTGATCCGGCTGGCCCTCCGTGTAGTCGAGCAGCAGCGAGTAGAGGAAGCCGTTGCCAAGCGTGCCGAGGTTCACCCGGAAGGTCACTTTGCCCTGCAACAAGGACATGAAATCGGTGGCGTCCATCACATGTGAACAGGCCACGCCGTAGGGCGTGATGTAGCGGATGATCTCGTACCACTTGCCGTTGTGGCCCTTCACGTCAATGCTCGAAATGCGGTCCCAAGGGTCGCAGCCGCCCGTCGGGCAACCGATGGCAAGGCTGGCCGAAATATCGTTGAATGCGCCCATGTAGCTCGGCAATTCCGCCTCCATTTCCACTTGGCCGTGGTTGATGTCGGCCCAGACATCCTCAAAAGCAACCACGCTCATGTCCTCGGCCTGGTCGGTGACGTTGATGTTGACCGTTTGCGAAGCGGCTGCACCAAAGTTGTTGGTGGACGTGATTTGGAGGGAATAACTGCCATAGGCAGGCGGTGTCCACCATGCGGTATAGTGCTTGTTGCCCCAGTCCTTGGCGGGTATCACGTCGCCGTTCACCTCGAATTTCAGGTCGGTGACGTTGAAAAGGTCGGGGAAGCCGATGTCGGAAATGGCAGCCAATTGCAGCGGACCGAGGTTGGGCATGAACACATCGCCAGCCAATGGGTTACGGGCGTCAATGCTTGGCACGAAGGTGTTCGGGTCCACCACCTCGAAGCTGTTGACGGCATCGTCGGCGGGGTCGAAGGTACCGTCGCCTGCTTGGCTCGCCTTCACGGTCACGGTGCCTGTTTGCCCTGTGAGGGTCACGGTGTTGCCGTTGAGCGTAGCTGGGCCAGCAAGGATTTCATAGCTCACGGGCAGGCCAGAGCTGGCCGTTGCATTGAGTTGAAAGGGCTGGTCGCTGACCAATTTGGTCGGAATCTGTGGGAAGGTGATGGCTTGGAAGCTCACGTCGAGCGTGCCGCCGAAGTTGGAGGTGCTGCCCATCATCGCAAAGTTGAGCAGGCTGGCATCAGTCGTGCCAGTGTCGTCCACGAGCTTGATGACGGAGGTGTTGTCGCCCCCTGGCACCCCTTGGTTGAACTTGTAGTAGAGTTGAAGCCCCGCTTCGTCGCCCATGAGTTCGTTGGCCATCATGTCCTGAATCTCTTGGGCGGTGAGGGCTTTGTTCCAAAGTGACACCTCGTCGGCACGGCCCCCGAAGAGGAAGTTGAAGCCGCCGAGTACGCATTTGCCAATGGTAAATGGGCGGTTGGTGCTGGTGATGGTGCCAGATGCAGCCTTGGAGCCGATTTGGGTGCCATTGATGTACAGCCTAACCATGCTGCCGTCATAGACCCAAGCCACGTGCTGCCAGGTCTGCGGCACGATGGTGAATTGCGGGCCAACGACCTCATGGAAGCCTGCCGTGGTGATGAGGCGACATTCGAGCGTACCGTTGTTCAATTGGATGAGGTACATCTCGCCCGTGCCAGAGCCGCCGCCCCGGAAGCTCATCAGGCCCTGCCCGTAGCTCAGTTCATCGTGGTAGAACCAGCCCGCCATGGTTATCTGATTGGAGCTGGCAATGAGGGAGGAGGCATTGGGCACCTCCACGTAGTCGTCCACCTTGTCGAAGTGGAGGTACTGGTTCGATTGGGCGTTCACCCAAATTGCGGCCAGCAAAAGGAACATTTGTAAAGCTGTTTTTTTCATGCGATGTGGTATTGATGTTGATAAGAGTTGATAAGGGTTTATAAGTGTTGATGGTGGGCTGCGTTGGGTTCAAGTCACGAGGGAAATCAACCTTTATCAACCCCAAAAATTCATTTCATCCACCACACCTTTACGGCTGGCGAGTCCTCGCCCATTTTACCCACCTGCTCGGCCCAGTGTTCGGGGTTGTTGGAGGCCTCCGAAGGTGGGTAGGCGAAGCGGTAATGCACTGGCGGGTTGCCCTCCAAAGGCGTGGTCCCGGTGCGTCGCAAAAGGGCGTAAGCCTCCCAGGGTTGCCGAAAGGCATCGAGCCATTGCTGGGTGTAGATGAGCTGTAATTTATCGGCGCTGGCGAAAAAGCTGAGGCGCGGGTGAGCCGCTACCTGAAATATTTGGCCATCGGAGAGAATGGGCGGCTTGTTGGCCCAGATGGGCGAACCCACCACGAGTCCCTGCCAAAACTTGATGGACGCCACGAGTCCGTCGGTGCCGTTGTTTTCTGCTTCCGCAATATTGGCGGCTACCCCCAGCCCTCGCAGGTAAGCCTCGGCTTTGATGAAATGCACCTCGGCACCCGTCAGGACGATTTCCGGGACGAAACTCGTATCGCGGATGAGGTAATAATTGAAGGGGGAGTAAAGGCAGGCCGCTCCTTTGATGTCATAGTTGAAATCGCGGTGGCGCTCATAAGGGATGCCACCTTCGGCAGGCGTGCTGGCGTCGGGCAGTTGCGGGTAGGGTGCCCACTCCTTGGCGTTGTTTGTTTCAAAGAAAATCCGTGCCCGTGGGTCGAAGATGCCGCTGCCGTCCTTGTTGTCGTTTTCCGAAAGCTGGTGCCAGATATTGCTGCCCATGCGCAGTTTTTTGTGCTCCGAGAACGACCAGTTCACGCCATCGTTCACCCAGTTCTGCTGGCCGGGCCGCATGATGACCTCTTCGCCTGGCTTTATCACGGGCAGGTTGTTTTCGATGATGTCCTTTAGAATGGGCGTGGCAAAATCGGGGTCCTTCTCGACCATGCGAATGGCATGGCGGAGGCGCAGCGAGTTGGCGAATTTGCGCCAGCGCAGCATGTCGCCGCCCAAAAAGGTATCGAAGTTCCCGAAGGAAAGATAAGGCGTACCGCTTGGCGTGGTGGGGTTCGGGAGGGTGTTGATATGGTCCTCCACCCATTTCAACTCCTCCAAAAGGAACTTGTAGATGCCCTCTTGGTCGTCGAATTTTGGCCTCGCAAAATCAAGGCTCTCAAAGCCCCGCCCCGCCTCCGTGAAGGGGATATCGCCGAAGAGGTCAGTCAGGCGGAAGGTCTTGTAGGCCAGCAACACCTTGAGTTGCGCCCGCACATTGTTCAGGGCTTCCGGCTCGGTGTCCATTTCGTCCAGGCGCCGCTCGATTTCACGGATATGTGCCAGCGCCTTGTAGTAGCCCGCCCAGGCCTCCTCCGTGCCGATGGTGATATTGTCGAAGCCGACGCCCGTTTTTGCGGCCTGCTGCGTGATGCCGTAGAGGGTCTCGTTGTGGAGGTAAAACTGCTCGTTCCAGCCCAAGCGCAGCGACTGCACCACGGTGTTGAACAGCGGCCCGATGTCGGTTTGCGTGGGGAAAAATGGGTTGCGGTTCATCTCCTCGAAATCCTTGGTGCAGGAGGCGAAAACGGAGATAAGTAAGGTAAGGGCAAGTATGCGTCTCATATATGGGCTATGGTTGGTAGCTTCGGTTCAGTGAGGTCCACCGCGCTAAGCTATAAGAAAGTTGAGCAACCGCCGAACCCATGGGCGGATATGGTCAGCCAATTAACGTTTCCTCCTGTTTTTGCTTTTTGCTTGGATGATTTCCTTCACGGGCCGCCCCGTCAGCTTTGATTCCAGCCAAGAAATAATGTCAAGGTACAAGAAGGGCCGCCGCTCGTAAGGGTCGGCTTGCAGTGGTACGAGGCGGTCATGCAACTGCCGAAACGATTGCGGTAGCGAGGCAGGCTGTGTGTTCGGCATTTTCCGAAGGAAATGGAAAATCTCGCGCTGCACCTGCTGCATGTCCTCCACATGGAGCAGGTAGCGGTAAACGGACTTCACTTGGTACTCCACCAGTTCCGAATTGCCCAGCTCGAAATGTGCGATGAGGTTCAAAATCCTTGCAAAGCACTGAATATCAGCTCGGTAGTCAATCGTTTTTTGGTTTATGATTTTGTTCAGAAAATCAATGGCGCGGCCGTGGTCGGCGTTGCCGAAGTACAGACAGGCGATGCGGTACTGGAAGACGAGGATGCGGTTTGCGTCCCAGTTGAACGGGTTTGAATCGAGAAGTTCGGAGAGGCCGGTCACGATTTTCACGCCCTCCGCATAGTCGCCATTGAGGTAAAAAGCGTTGATTTGGTGGATGTTGCGGTACAGGTGATAAAGCCCCTCCACGTTGCGGTTTTGGCTGAAATCCACCTGCATGGGGAATATCTCCAATTGCCGGAGGGCCACCTCGAAGCGCTCGTCATGGAGGCTGTTGAACAATGCGGAAAGCAGGTTGTGAAGTCCTTTTAAGTAAAAAACCGGGTGCAGCTCCTTCATCGCTGCATTTTCCGAAAACAAGTCCACCCATCGCTGGGCGTAGCGGTAGCAGGAGGCAAATTCCTGGCAGATATGGTGCAGCCAGACATGCGCTTGGCAGAAATAGATTTTTCCTGAAAAATCAAGTTCCTCAAACCTCGCCTGCGGCAAACGGGCATTGAAAAACTCCTTCACGAAATAGTAGTCCCGCTCGTTGCGCACGAAGCCGATTTTCAGGTAGAGGCCGTACATCTGCAAGGCTAAATTGGAGAACTCGTGCGTCTGCGACAATGCCCTGCTGATGGCCATTGTCTGCTCCGACAGCTCCTGTGCCCGCCCCTCGATGCTCCTCGTAATGTACTGGCCCTCAATCAGTTTCTCAAATTCCAGCATCTCCAGCGCCAGTGATTTGAACTCTCCTGCAAGGGCTTTTTCTTTATTTTTTGCCAATAAGTCAAGTGCCTGCCTGTAAAGCCCCTTGTCGTACAAAACATGGGCGTAGTCAATGTTTTCCCGAAGCAGGATGTCCTCGTTGCGCCCGCGCCCCAGCAACCGGAGGCTGGTCAAAAGCTGGCCGTAGAGGTGCGCCTTTAGGTTGGGCAGTTGCTCCTTTTTCAGCGTGGGGATTTTCTTCAGAATGGCTGCTTCGTCGTACTCGCCCCGCTTGTCCAACACATCGAAAAGCTGCAAGAACAGCAGGTCCTCCGACGATGAGTTGCGCTTCGCAAACAGCCGGAACTGCCGCCGCTCACCCTGTGTCAGGGTGCGTATGAGCTGGAGAAGGTCATCGGTGCGCTGTTTTGCCACTGGTTGAGATTGCTCGCGAGGAGGATGGAACTCGGATTGGACGGATTAGGCATATGAAAACGGATTTATTCAAAGCTAATCCGTGTAAATCCGCCTAATCTGTCCAATCCGAGTTCCATCCTCCTCGCGTGTTTGCCGTCGTAGATAATATGCGTATAACTAATTGATTTTCAGTTTAATAACTTTAAATCAGTGTCAATTTAAAATAGGAGAACTTCAA
This sequence comes from Saprospiraceae bacterium, assembly GCA_031426435.1. Lineage (GTDB taxonomy): Bacteria > Bacteroidota > Bacteroidia > Chitinophagales > Saprospiraceae > UBA6168. The sequence goes on from JANPLH010000554.1 coordinate 6,054, forward strand.
AAACTTGATTTCCCAACAGGGTAGGGTAGGGCTACTTTTGAAACTCAAAGATGAGAATTGTTGTGATTGCTGGATTGCTTGATTGTTAAAACCCGACATCCACAACAATTTAACAATTCAGCAATCCAACAATGATTATTATGGCTACACAAATCCAAATATTCGACACCACCCTCCGCGACGGCGAGCAAGTGCCCGGCTGTAAGCTGAACACAGCGCAAAAAATAGAAATCGCCCGGGCGCTCGAAGAATTGGGCGTGGACGTCATAGAGGCGGGCTTCCCCATCAGCAGCCCTGGTGATTTTGAGGCCGTTCGCCGCGTGGCAAATGCCGTTCGCCGCCCAACTGTCTGCGGCTTGAGCCGGGCCATTGAAAAGGACATCAAAACCGCCGCCGAATCGCTGGAAGGTGCCGTGCGACCCCGCATCCACACGGGCATCGGCGTGTCGGAAATGCATATCCGCTACAAGCTGCAGACCACGCCGGACGACATCCTCTACCGTGCCGCAGCTGCCGTGAAATACGCCAAGTCGTTTGTCGAGGACGTGGAATTTTACGCCGAGGACGCTGGCCGTGCCGACAACGAGTTCCTAGCCCGTGTGCTCGAAGCCGCCATCAAGGCCGGGGCCACCGTGCTCAATATCCCCGACACGACGGGCTACTGCCTGCCGGAGCAATACGGCGCAAAAATCAAGTATCTCTACGAAAACGTGCGGGGCATCGAGAAGGCGATATTGGCCACGCATTGCCACAACGACCTCGGCCTCGCTACCGCCAACTCCATCAGCGGTGTCATCGGTGGTGCACGTCAAATCGAGTGTACCATCAACGGCATCGGCGAGCGGGCGGGCAATACCTCGCTGGAGGAGGTCGTCATGATTTTGCGCCAGCATCCCGATCTCGGCTACACGACGGGCATCAACACCCGCTTGCTGAACCCCATCAGTCAATTGGTTTCGGAGAAAATGGGCGTCGTCGTGCAGCCCAACAAGGCCATCGTCGGGGCGAACGCATTTGCCCACAGCTCCGGCATCCACCAGGACGGCGTCATCAAAAAAAGGGAGACCTACGAAATCATTGACCCGCTGGAAGTCGGGGTTGACCACTCGAAAATCGTGCTCACTGCCCGCAGCGGACGGGCGGCGCTGGCGTACCGTGCGAAGTGCCTCGGCGTCAACTTGACGAAGGATGAACTGGACTCGGTTTATGTGACTTTCCTACAAGTTGCGGACAGCAAAAAGGAGGTTGGGGACGAGGATTTGGTGGAGATTTTGAGTCAGGTAAGGGAGGCGGTGGCGGTGTAATTTTTGATGTGCAAAAGTAGATATTTGCCATTTCATTAAACAACACCGTAAAATGGATTGGGAAGAAATTAAGCGCAAAATATATTATAGGGATGACTCTCTTCGTGATATTTACATTCCGTCAACCAGCAGAGATGATTGGAAAAAATGGGTTGACTATGTAAATCAGGATTTTTCGATAGACTGGTTCAATGGTAGAACTGAGAAGGATGAGAAGAAAATTGATTTCAGTATAGTTGAAGAATATTGGGGTGGCAATGGCGACCTATGCTCCACGGCTAAAGTGTTTTTAGGGAATATTCAAGTCAGCGCTCATTTTTTTGAAGAAACTGAAATAGAAAATGACATTGACCCAAAAGAATTTAACTCAATTGAAGACCACGAAAAATTGATGAGATATATGTCAGGGCTGTCTGTTTTGCTTGACAGGGAGATAGTGCTCACGCCAGAAGACGAACATGGATTCGTGCTTATTAAAGTGAAAAACAACGAAGAATTCCTATTCACAGAAGGAATTGATCCGCCTAAAAGGGCAACAACATGGCTTGAAAATTTTAAAATGAAGTTTAAAAATTTCAAGGCAAAAATGGGTAAATGAAGAACGGACTTCAATTATACCAGATTCGATATAAATAGAAAAAATGTCAAAAACACTTTTCGATAAAATCTGGGACGCCCACGTCGTCAAGCCCGTCGAGGGTGGCATGGAGGTGCTGTACATTGACCGCCACCTCATTCACGAAGTGACCAGCCCGCAGGCGTTCGATGGTTTGCGCCAGCGCAATATTCCCGTTTTTCGAACCGAAAAAACCATCGCCACTGCCGACCACAACGTGCCGACCATCAACCAGCACCTGCCCATCAACGACCCGCTGGGCCGCTTCCAAGTGGACAAGCTGACGGAGAACTGTGCCGAATTTGGGGTTAATTTGTACGGCCTCGGCCACCGCTGGCAGGGCATCGTCCACGTCATCGGGCCGGAGCTGGGCATCACGCAGCCGGGCATGACCATCGTCTGCGGCGACAGCCACACGAGCACCCACGGGGCCTTTGGCACCATTGCCTTTGGCATCGGTACCAGCCAGGTGGAGCAGGTTTTTGCTGCGCAATGCCTGTTGCTCAAGCGCCCCAAGCGCATGCGCATCACCGTGGACGGCGAGCTGCCGGACGGCGTCGTTTCAAAAGACATCATCCTATACATCATATCCAAACTCAGCGCCGCCGGAGGTACGGGCTATTTCGTCGAGTACGCAGGCAGCGCCATCCGCTCCCTCTCGATGGAGGCCCGCATGACCATCTGCAACATGAGCATCGAAATGGGTGCCCGTGGCGGCCTTATCGCACCCGACGAGACCACGTTCGAGTACGTCCGTGGCCGGGAATTTGCGCCACAAGGCGCAGCCTTTGAGGCCGCTGTCGCAAAATGGCGGGAGCTCTACTCCGACCCCGATGCCGTGTTCGACAAGGAGTACCACTACCGGGCGGAGGACATCGCCCCGATGATTACCTACGGCACCAACCCCGGCATGGGCGTGCCCGTGGACGAGGCTATCCCAACTGCTCCAATGCCCGGCGACAGCTTGGCTTCCTTTGAAAAATCGCTTGGCTATATGGGCTTCGCCGCTGGCGAAAACCTGATGGGCAAACCCATCCACCACGTCTTCATAGGTTCCTGCACCAACAGCCGCATTGAGGACTTGCGCCTTGCGGCCAAATTTGTGCAGGGCAAGCAGAAGGCCCCGCACGTCACCGCGATGGTAGTGCCCGGCAGCAAGCAGGTGGAGGCACAGGCCAAGGCCGAGGGCTTGGACCAAATTTTCATCGCCGCAGGCTTCGAGTTCCGAGAGCCGGGCTGCTCTGCCTGCCTCGGCATGAACGAGGACAAAGTGCCTGCGGGCGAGTATTGCGTCAGCACCAGCAACCGCAACTTTGAGGGTCGGCAGGGGCCGGGGGCGAGGACGATTTTGGCAAGCCCGTTGACGGCTGTTGCGGCGGCTGTTGCGGGGAAAATTGTTGATGTGAGAAGTGTTTTGAATTGATTTAAGATTAAAGAAATGGAAAATTTTACCCACATAGTTTCCCCCGCCGTCCCCCTTCCTATGGAAGACGTGGACACCGACCAAATCATCCCCGCCCGCTTCTTGAAGGCGACGACGAGGGACGGCTTTGGCGACAACCTCTTCCGGGACTGGCGCTACAACCCCGACGGCAGCCCGAAGGTGGATTTCATTTTGAACAACCCGACCTACAGCGGCAAAATCCTCGTGGCGGGCAAAAATTTCGGTTGCGGCAGCAGCCGGGAACATGCCGCTTGGTCGCTCACGGACTATGGTTTCAAGGTCGTGGTCAGCAGCTTCTTCGCCGATATTTTTCGGGGCAATGCCCTGAACAATGGGTTGCTTCCCGTGCAGGTATCGCCCGCTTTTTTGGATGAAATGTTCACGGCCATCGAGAGCGACCCGCAGACCAAGTTCATCGTGAGCCTGGAGCACCAGACTATCGCCATCGCTGGCACGGAGCGGGAGTCACCATTCGACATTGACCCGTTTCGCAAGGTTTGTATGCTGAATGGGTATGATGATATTGATTTTCTGTTGAGCCTAAAAGACGAAATTGAGAAATTTGAAATTGGGAAATTGAGCGACGCAGTGCCTTCCCAATCACCCAGTCTCTCAATTTCCTAATTTCCCAATTTCTATGAATTTCAAACTCGCAGTCCTCCCCGGCGACGGCATCGGACCAGAAGTCACCGAACAAGCGCTGAAAGTGCTCCGGACCATCGAAACGACCTTCGGCCACCGCTTCGATTGCCATTTCGCCGACATGGGTGCCATCGCCATTGACAAGCACGGAGACCCATTGCCGCAGGCAACCTTGGACACCTGCATGGCCGCCGATGCCATCCTGTTCGGTGCCATCGGCCATCCCCGGTTCGACAACGACCCGACGGCCAAGGTGCGCCCCGAGCAGGGCCTCTTGCGCTTGCGCAAAAGCCTCGGCCTCTTCGCCAATATCCGTCCGGTGACGGTCTATCCGAACCTGCTGCACCTCTCGCCGCTGCGGGAGGAAAAAGTGCGGGGCGTGGACTTCGTCATCTTCCGGGAACTCACGGGCGGCATCTATTTCGGGGAAAAAGGCAAGACCGAGGAAAGCGCCTTCGACAACTGTGTTTACACCAAAATAGAGGTCGAGCGCATCGCCCGGCTGGCTTTCGAGTACGCCCGGCTGCGCCGCAATAAACTGACCCTCGTGGACAAGGCCAACGTGCTGGAAACCAGCCGCTTCTGGCGGAAAATCGTCTTCGACCTCGGTGCCGCCGAGTACCCCGACGTGCAGCTCGACTGGATGTACGTGGACAATGCCGCCATGCAAATCATCCAGTTCCCCACCAGCTTCGACGTGGTGCTGACGGAGAACATGTTCGGCGACATCCTCAGCGACGAGGCCAGCGTGCTGGCAGGCTCGCTCGGCATGTTGCCCTCGGCCTCCGTCGGTGCGAAGGTTGCGCTTTTCGAGCCGATACACGGCAGCTACCCGCAGGCCGCCGGGAAGGACATCGCCAACCCCTTGGCCGCCATCCTCAGCGCTGCGATGATGCTCGACCACCTCGGCCTCGGCGAAGAGGCGAACACGGTACGGGAAGCGGTGAAATCGGTGCTGGAAGCGGGTTATGGTACTTCCGACCTGCAGGCGGAGAAGACGGTGAAGTGTTCGGAGATGGGGGATTTGGTGGCAGGGAAGGTGGCAGTTTTGGCGTCGGTGGAGATGTAATTAAGGAACGTGCTATTGATTGTGTACTAAAAAAAACTCCTACAATGAAAGATTATTGGGCCGCATTCGTCTTTATCACTTGGATAGCCTATGTGGTTCATAAGGAAATAATCCTCCGTAAGCTGAGAAGGTCAGAACAAGAAAGGAAGAACCGAGAAAACAAGGTCAAACCAAATGAGGATTGACCACTTTCAAACCAGAAATATTCTTGAAATCATTCGTATTTCGGCTAACAAGCGTAAGCTGATGAACCAAGGCCGTGGCGGCAATAATGGAATCTGGCAATTTGATTTTGGTCTGTTTTCTGAGTTCGATGGTTTTCAAAACCACGTCTTCGGTGAGCAGCAAAATTTCAGAGGAGCCGATGAAATCTGACAAGACCTTCATTTCCGAAGGGTTTCCATTGAAGCCCAAAAGTTCAATGCGGTTGATGATGGAAATTCGGTGCAAGTTATTGTCCACGAGTGTTTCGAGCCATTGGCTGCCAGCGGGTGGAAGCATACCGCCGAGGAATTCGATAACAGCGTTACTGTCAATCAGATGCGTTCCCATTCGTTACGTGTTTGTTCGACGTGTTGAAGCAATTTGTTACCAGTTTCCTTTGAAATAGACCCCGCCCAACGCCTTTTCGGAGGTTCGGTAGCTGCGGGAGTTTCTTTAGTATTTGGCGACAATCGAATGATTTTTAATTGCTCCAAAACTTGCAGCAATTTCAGCGCCTCATCGTTCAACAGTTCAACAGAGATGATTTGCATAGCAGATTTTTTTTTCAAAGGTACAGTTTTTTGAACCTTGAAGTTCAACCACCGATAGCCAAATTTTACACCATGCCTAACCTAACCAATATTATTGCCATCGTCATCACCGTCGTCAACCCACCAGGTTGAGAAAGGACGTTTTTTTCATCGAAAAAACAAAGCGCCTTTCTCGACGGCAATCGGGAAAGGCGCTTTTGTTTTAGGCTGATAAAGTTCAGCCTTTGAAGGTTTTTAGCACCTGTTTGAAATCACGTTTTGCATGAACGATGCGGGCTACGATGACATCATGACCCGTAAATTCATAGTAAACCTTGTACTTGCCCTTGAGCATGACCCGGAAGTCGCCGAAATCGGCGAGTTTGGGTTCGGTTCGATGCTGTGTTGGAGTCTTGGCAAGGGTTTGGATGGCATCGAAAATGCCTCCAATAACCTTTTGAGCAACGTAAGCCGAAGCATGTCTCGTCAAATACTGACGAATGTTCCGAAGGTCTTTCCCAGCTTGGATGGTGAAAGCGATGTCGTGGTTTTCCTCATTCATTGGAGTCCAAATTCGGCCTTGAGTTGCTCGAATGGTATTTTGTTTCCAGCCTTGGCTTCACGAGTGCCTTCAAGGATGCTTTTCACGAGTTCTTCCTCCGTGATGGGTGTTCCGTCAGGTTCGTAACCTGCCACGTCTGCTGGCGCAGGGGAAATGATTTTCTTCAAAATCGTGTAAATGCTTTGAAGGATTTCCGGGTCTTCAGTTTCCTGAACCAAGTTGATGATGGAAAAGCGAAGTTCTTTAGAATTCATTTCACGAATGATTTTGATTCAAAAATAGACTTTTTCAATAAAAAAATGAGCTTGAACCTAAAAAAATACAGCCAACTCGTCTCCACCTCCGACACCCAGCCGGGCTCCCAGGCCATGCTCTACGGCGCAGGCCTCACTGAGCAGGACATGCAGCAGCCCTTCGTTGGCATCTGCAGCAACTGGTACGAGGGCAACCCCTGCAACCGCCACCTGCGCACCCTCGCCGCCGACATCCGCAAGAGCGTGCGGCAAGAGGGGCTGACCGGACTGGAGTTCAACACCATCGGCGTCAGCGACGGCATCTCCAACGGCACGGAGGGCATGCGCTACTCGCTCGTCAGCCGTGAAATCATCGCCGACAGCATCGAGGCGGTGATGGGGGCGCATTACTACGACGCCCTCGTGACCATTCCCGGCTGCGACAAGAATATGCCCGGCTCCGTCATGGCCATGATTCGCCTCAACCGCCCGTCGCTCATGGTCTATGGCGGCACCATCGCCACCGGGCACTGGCAGGGCCGCACCCTCGACATCGTGTCGCCGTTCGAGGCGCATGGCAAAAAATATGCGGGCGAAATCACCGCCGAGGAAGTGCAGGCCATCATCCGCCATGCCTGCCCCGGAGCGGGCGCTTGTGGCGGCATGTACACCGCCAACACCATGTCCAGCGCCATTGAGGCATTGGGGCTTTCGCTGCCGTACAGCGCCAGCAACCCCGCCGTTGGCGAAGCCAAGGAAAAAGAATGCGCCGCCATTGGCCCGGCCATGCGACTCTTGCTCGAAAAAGACCTCAAACCGCTCGACCTCCTCACACGGGAGAGCTTGGAGAACGCCCTACGGGTCGTCATCGTGCTGGGCGGCAGCACCAACGCCGTGCTGCACCTGTTGGCCATCGCCCGCACCGCCCGCATCCCGTTCACGCTGAACGACATACGGGAAATTTCAAAGAAAACCCCCGTGCTGGGCGACCTCAAGCCCAGCGGCAAGTACCACATGGAAAACGTCCACGAGGTCGGCGGACTGCCCGCCGTGATGAAGTACATGTTGTCGGAAAAATTGCTGCACGGCGACAGCCTCACCGTCACTGGCAAAACCATCAGCGAGAACCTCAGCCAACTGCCCCATTTGGCCGAAGGCCAGCAAGTAATAACCACTGTGGCGCAGCCGCTGCAAGCCACGGGCCACCTGCGCATCCTGGGCGGCAACCTTGCCGAAGGTGGCGCTGTCGCAAAAATCACGGGCAAAGAAGGCCAAAAGTTCGAAGGCACGGCCATCGTCTTCGACAACGAATTCGACTGCATTGACGGCATCCGTGGCGGAGCGGTGAAGGCGGGACACGTCGTCGTCATCCGCTACGAGGGGCCGAAGGGAGCGCCCGGTATGCCAGAGATGCTCGTACCCACCAGCGCCATCATGGGCAAGGGCCTCGGCACCAGCGTGGCGCTCATCACCGACGGGCGGTTCAGCGGCGGCACCCACGGCTTCGTGGTCGGCCACGTCACCCCCGAAGCCTACGACGGCGGCCTGATTGCCCTCGTGCAAAACGGCGACCGCATCACCATTGACGCCGAAAACAATGAGCTAGTGGCGCATTTGACCGAGGAAGAAATCGCCGCAAGGCGCAAGGCTTGGGTGCAGCCGGCGTTGAAGGTGAAGCAGGGTGTTTTGTACAAATATGCGAAGCAGGTGAGTTCGGCGAGCGATGGGTGTGTGACGGATGCTTAGACTCGGTTGACGGTTGACGATGGACGGTTGACGGCGTGACACACACGGCGTCAACCGTCCATCATCCACCGTCCACCAAAAAAATAAAACTATGGGAAAATTTAAAGAACTCAGGGTCTGGCAGGATGCTGTCGGGCTGGCAGAGAGGGTTTACAGGGTGACATTTGAAGGAGCTTTTGCAAAAGATTTTGGTTTGAGAGGTCAAATTCAGCGTGCAGTAGTTTCGATTTCATCAAACATTGCTGAAGGTGATGAGAGAGGGACGAATAAGGAGGCAGTCCATTATTTCAATATCGCCAAAGGTTCGGCAGCAGAGGTCATCACCCAATTGAATATTGCATACAGGATTGGTTATCTTGATAAAAATACATTTGAAGAAATGGAAAATGAAACGGAGAAAATCAGGGCTTCCATCAAAAAACTGATACAAGCCCGTGGCGGCAATAACCCCTTGCTGTCGCTTCTATGGTTAATCATTCCATTTTTTAAACCATTATAAAATGAGTCATCTGACAGCCGAACCGTTGACCGTTGACCGTGTCACGCCGTCCACCGTCCACCGTCCACCGTCTACCGAAATAACCGGCTCAGTGGCGGTCATGGAAGCCCTCGTTGCCGAAGGCACCCAGACCATTTTCGGCTACCCCGGTGGCGCCATCATGCCCATTTACGATGCGCTCTACGACTACGCCGACCGCCTCACGCACATCCTCGTGCGGCACGAGCAGGGCGCAACCCATGCCGCCCAGGGTTACGCACGGGCATCGGGTAGGGTAGGGGTCGTATTCGCCACGAGCGGGCCGGGCGCTACCAACCTCGTCACCGGGCTGGCCGATGCGCAGATTGACAGTACGCCGATGGTCTGCATCACGGGGCAGGTGTTTGCGCATTTGCTCGGCACGGATGCTTTTCAGGAAATTGATGTCATCAACATCACCACGCCCGTCACGAAGTGGAACTACCAAGTGACCGACGCACGGGAAATCCCACAGGTGCTGGCCAAAGCATTTTTCATCGCAAAAAGCGGCAGGCCCGGCCCCGTGCTGGTGGATATTTCTAAGAATGCGCAGTTGCAAACCTTTGATTATGAGGGTTATACGCCGTGTCAGCATATCCGAAGTTACCGTCCGAAGCCCATCGTGCGCCGGGAGTACGTGGAGCAGGCGGCGGCACTCATCAATGCGGCGGAACGGCCTTTCGTGCTCTTCGGGCAGGGCGTGATTTTGGGCAATGCCGAAGCCGAGTTTCGGGCTTTCATTGAGAAATCGGGCATCCCCGCTGCTTGGACGATTCTCGGTGCTGGCGCAATGCCCACCGACCACCCGCTCAACGTCGGGATGCTTGGGATGCATGGCAACTACGGCCCCAACGTGCTGACCAACCAGTGCGACGTGCTCATTGCCATCGGCATGCGCTTCGACGACCGGGTGACGGGCCGCCTCGACAAATACGCCAAGCAGGCCAAGGTCGTCCACCTCGACATTGACCCGGCGGAAATCGACAAGAACGTGAAGGCCACCGTGCCCGTCTGGGGCGATTGCAAGGAGACGCTGCCGTTGCTCACAGCGCTCGTTTCCCCGAAAAAACACGAGGCATGGCTCGCTAAATTCCGGGAGCACGACGTACAGGAACAGGCCGCCGTCATCGAAAACGAGCTGCGCCCTACCTGCGACACCCTCACGATGGGCGAGGTGGTCAACCTGCTTAACGAACTGACGGGCGGCGACGCCATCATCGTCACCGACGTGGGGCAGCACCAAATGGTGGCTTGCCGCTACGCCCGTTTCAACCAGACCCGAAGCAATATCACCAGCGGCGGCCTCGGCACGATGGGCTTTGGGCTTCCGGCGGCCATCGGTGCAAAGTTCGGTAAGCCCGACCGCACGGTCGTCGGCATCATAGGCGACGGCGGCATCCAGATGACCATCCAGGAACTCGGCGTCATCCAGCAGTACGGTGTCGGGGTGAAAATCGTGATTTTGAACAACCAGTTCCTCGGCATGGTGCGGCAGTGGCAGGAGCTTTTCCACGACCGCCGCTACTCGTTCACGGACATGGTCTCGCCCGATTTCGTGAAGGTCGCCGACGCCTACGGCATCGCCGGGCAGCGGGTTTCGGAGCGGGCCTTTTTGAAAAATGCGCTGCAAACCATGCTCGATACGCCCGGCGCTTACTTGCTGGAGGTGATGGTCGGGAAGGAGAATAATGTGTTTCCGATGGTGCCGCAGGGGTGCGGGGTGGCGGAGATACGGTTGAAGTAGAAATTAGGAAATTGGGAAATTAGGAAATTGATAATCAATGCCTTAACCCCAATTTCCTAATTTCTTAATTTCCTAATTTCAATGACAAAGCAGGAATTTACAATCACAGTTTACACGGAGAACCAGGTCGGCCTGCTCGTCCGCATCGCCACCATGTTTTCCCGGCGAAAAATCAATATCGAGAGCCTGAACACGTCGCCGAGCGAAGTGGATGGCATTCACCGCTTCAACATCCTCGTGGAGGAGACGGAGGAGGTGGTGCGCAAGGTTGCCCGCCAAATCGAGAAGCAGGTGGACGTGCTGAAGGTCTATTTCAGCACCAACGAAGAGGTCATCTGGCAGGAACTGGCGCTGTACAAAGTGCCCACCGACGAAATCGCCGAAAAGGTGAAGGTCGAGCGGCTACTGCGGGAGCACGGCGCACGGGCGGTCGTCATCCGCAAGGACTACACGGTGTTCGAGACGACCGGCCACAGGGAAGAAACGGACGGGCTGCTACACGCCCTCGAACCCTACGGGCTGATTGAATTTGTGCGCAGCGCACGGGTGGCCATCATCAAAAGCAGCCGGGGTTTTCACGAGAAAATCAGGGAGTTTGAGGAGTTGCAGCCGAGCAGTGAGGCAGCGGAAAATGAGTTTTTGAACGAGGGAGAGAAGGTGTTTTCGATGTGAGTAGGCACAACGTCGGCGAGGTTTTAAACCTCGCCGACGTTTATCAATAAATTGACAATCAATCATTTAAGTAAAAAAATCATGGCAAAACTAAACTTCGGCGGCACTACAGAAAACGTCGTCACCCGGGAAGAATTTCCACTCGAAAAAGCGCAGGAAGTCCTCCGCAACGAAACCGTCGCCGTCATCGGCTACGGCGTGCAAGGCCCCGGCCAGGCGCTCAACCAACTCGACAACGGCATCAATGTCATCGTCGGGCAGCGCAAGGACTCGAAGACCTGGGACAAGGCCGTCCGCGATGGCTTCGTGCCGGGCGAGACCCTTTTTGAAATCGAAGAGGCGCTCCAGCGGGGCACCATCATCTGCTACCTACTCAGCGATGCGGCGCAAATCGCCTTTTGGCCCACCGTGAAAAAGCACCTCACAGCAGGCAAGGCGCTCTATTTCTCCCACGGCTTCGGCATCACCTACAACGACCAGACGGGCATCGTACCGCCAGCGGACGTGGACGTGATTCTCGTCGCACCGAAAGGTAGCGGCACCTCGTTGCGCCGCATGTTCCTGCAAGGCCGGGGACTGAACAGCAGCTACGCCATCCACCAGGACGCCACCGGGCGGGCTTGGGAGCGGGCCATCGCACTCGGCATCGCTGTCGGCAGCGGCTACCTGTTCGAGACCAATTTCAAAAAAGAAGTTTACTCTGACTTGACTGGCGAGCGGGGCACACTCATGGGCGCCATCCAAGGCATTTTCGCTGCGCAATACGAGGTGTTGCGCCAGCGTGGGCACTCGCCCAGTGAAGCGTTCAACGAAACGGTGGAAGAACTTACGCAGTCGCTCATGCCGCTCGTCGCCGAGAACGGCATGGACTGGATGTACGCCAATTGCTCCACCACCGCCCAGCGCGGCGCTTTGGATTGGTGGAAAAAATTCCGGGACGCCACCCTGCCCGTTTTCAACGAACTCTACTCCAGCGTTGCCGAAGGCAAAGAGGCCGCCAAGTCTATTTCCTCGAATAGTCAGCCCGACTACCGGGAAAAACTGGAGGTGGAACTGACCGAGCTGCGGGAAAGCGAAATGTGGCAGGCGGGGAAAGCGGTGCGGAGTTTGAGGCCGGAGAATCAGCCGGTGGAGGTGGAGTGAAGCTAATGAGGTGACATCTCATTGGCGACCGTTTTCGAGATGACACCTTTTCGCCATGAAAACCCTGCTGCAATTTGAGGTTGTAGCGGGCGAAAAGATGTCACCTCAAAAACTCGGAAATCAAAAATGAAGTAAAAATGACCATAACACAGCCAGCCCTTGGCATCCATGAGGCGGCAAGACGTCTGCAAAAGGTGGTTAAAAAAACGCCGCTGCAACTCCATGCAGGCTTATCGAAACGATACGCTTGTTCGGTCTATCTCAAGCGGGAAGACTTGCAGGTGGTGCGCTCGTACAAGCTGCGGGGGGCGTACAACTTGATGAGCAGCCTGCCGGAGGAGCAGTTGCAGCAGGGCGTGGTCTGTGCCAGTGCGGGCAACCATGCGCAGGGTTTTGCTTGGTCTTGTAAAAAATTGGGTGCAAAGGGCGTGGTCTTCATGCCCGTCATTACGCCGCGGCAGAAGGTGTCGCAGACCGAGATGTTCGGCGATGGCTTCGTGGAAATCCGGCTCGTCGGCGACAACTTCGACGAGTGCGCCGTGGCCGCCAAAAAGTACACCGCTGAACATGGGGCGACCTTCATCCCGCCTTTCGACGACCACCGGGTCATCGAGGGGCAGGGCACGGTGGCGCTGGAGATATTGGATGAAATGAGCGACGTGGACTTCCTGTTCGTGCCAGTCGGTGGCGGTGGCTTGAGCGCGGGCATGGGCGTTTATTTCAAGACATTTTCACCGAAAACAAAAGTGGTGGGCGTGGAACCGGAAGGCGCTCCCGCCATGTACGAGGCGCTGAAAGCGGGGCAGCCCGTGACGCTGGCGAGCATTGACCGCTTCGTGGACGGCGCTGCGGTGAAAAGGGTGGGGGACTTGACCTTCGAGTACTGCCGTACCGCCCTCGACGACCTCGTGCTGGTGCCGGAGGGTCGGGTCTGCACCACGATTTTGAAGCTGTACAACGAGGACGCCATCGTGGCCGAGCCAGCTGGGGCCTTGAGCATCACGGCGTTGGAAAACTACGCCGAGCAAATCGTGGGGAAAACCGTCGTCTGCGTAGTGTCCGGCAGCAACAACGACATTGACCGGATGCCGGAAATCAAGGAGCGGTCGTTGCAGTACGAGGGTTTGAAGCACTATTTCCTAGTCCGTTTTGCGCAGCGGCCGGGGGCGCTGAAGGAGTTCGTGAACCACGTCCTCGGCGATACGGACGACATCACCCGCTTCGAGTACATGCAAAAAACGAACAAGGAAACAGGCCCGGCACTGGTGGGCATCGAGCTGCAAAAGCGCAGCGATTACGAGCAGCTTTTGTCGAACATGCGACAGTACAACGTGGACTTTACGGAGATAAATAAGGATGATACGCTGTTTGGGTATTTGGTTTAATCCCGGTTGCCCCGTGGTTTGCGACCGTGAATCTGCTCGTATCGTTTGATGTTTTCACGTTCAATCCGTTTGGCTTCCCGGCGACCGGGGATATTGAAAAGCAGAATACGCCCAAAAAACCGAAGCCAATTCACACCCAGGTTCAAAAAGTTGACCTGTTCCCGGCAGCGTTCTGAAAGTCCGACAGCGCCGATTTCGTCGTGGCTGATACCATATTTGAAAACATCATCGTCCGTGGAGTCACGGATTTCGTAGAGGTGGTGCAGCTTTTCGTTTTTATTGGAATTGCCGTGAAACATCGGGGAGCGTTTAGGATTTCCAGCCGTTTCGATTGCTGTAAGTCTCGTAGCTGATGGCAGGTTTCAAGGTTGCCTCCTTGCCAGTTTTCCGACGGTAGGCGGCATTTGCCAAATGTAAAAGCGGCTCAAAAGTGAGTTCCTTAGGCATTTTGGCAGGTTCGGCGAGGACGGTTTTAAAAGCAGTTTCGCCACTGGCAACCACAGCGCAGCGGGCGTAAAGAAAGTCATCGGCAGAGAGATAGCCTTCGGCTTCTTCATCGTCCAAAAACACTTGGGCATGAGCCTTCGTGTCGAGGCTGTGCAGCCTTTCGGCAAGCTGGTCAACGAACTGGTAGATGTGAGAAAGCGGCTGATTTGACAAGTATTCAACGGCGGGTTCGAGCACGGCGGCATCGTCGCCAACCTTGTTCCAGTCCAGTTTTGAAATGACGTTCCAAAAGCCCGATTCGCCCAACGAAGGCGCATCACCAGCAGCATCCACCACGTGGATTTCAAGGTCGGACTTGGCATGTTCCGCTTTCATTTTTTCGATGAAACGGGCGTCAAGGTCTTGAGTATTGATTTTTAGAACGGCTGTCATGACTTTTGGATTGATTTGACAAATGTAACGGAAAACATTTGAATCATAAAATACTGGCACAAAGCCCTGATTATCAACCCCTATCAACCCAACCAGTACAGACCTAACCGATAGAACCGAAACACAAATTGACGATGAAAAACAACGGTCTGTACGATTCCAAATTCGAGCACGATGCATGTGGCATCGGCTTCGTGGCGAACATCAAAGGCAACAAGAACCACCAGACTGTGAGCGATGCGCTGACGGTCTTGGAAAACATGGAGCACCGCGGCGCCTGCGGCTGCGAGGAAAATACGGGCGACGGTGCGGGCATCCTCATCCAGACGCCGCACGAGTTCTTTTTCGAGGAGTGCCAAAAACTCGGTACGTACTTACCTACTTACGGCAAGTACGGCGTCGGCATGGCTTTTTTCCCGAAGGAAATTAGGCTGAGGGAAGAGTGCCGTGACATCTTCACCCGTGCTGCCGAGCGGCTGGGGCTGGAGGTGCTTTGCTGGCGCAAAGTACCTGTAAACACAGCGGGAATCGGCGAAACTGCACTTTCGGTTGAGCCTGAAATCGAGCAGGTTTTCATTGCCCGACCGGACAACGTGGCCACGCCAGAGGACTTCGAGCGCAAGCTGTTCGTGCTGCGCAACTACTCGACGCACCTCGCCAAAAACACCGTTCCGAAGGACGAAATCGGCTTCTACTTAGCCTCGTTGTCGCATAAAACCGTCGTTTACAAAGGCCAGCTCACCAGCGGCCAAGTACGCCAATATTTCCCCGACCTCAGCGACAAGCGGCTCGTCAGTGCCTTTGGCCTTGTGCATAGCCGCTTCGCAACGAACACTTTTCCCTCGTGGAAGCTGGCGCAACCCTTCCGTTTCATCGCCCACAACGGCGAAATCAACACGCTACAAGGCAACCTGAACTGGCTGCGCACGAGCGAAAAGAGCTTCCAGTCGCCGTTTTTCACCAAAGAAGAAATGGACATGCTGCTGCCCATCGTGGACGAGAGCGCCAGCGATTCCGCCTGCCTCGACAACATGATTGAGCTGCTCACCTTCACCGGGCGCTCGCTGCCGCACGTGATGATGATGCTAATCCCCGAAGCCTGGGACGGCGACGACCGCATGGAAAAGCAGCGCCGGGATTTCTACGAGTTCCACGCCTCGATGATGGAGCCTTGGGACGGCCCCGCTTCCATTTCGTTCACCGACGGGAACATCATCGGCGCCACGCTCGACCGCAACGGCCTGCGCCCCAGCCGCTACACCGTCACCCACGACGACCGGGTCATCATGGCCTCGGAGAGTGGCGTGCTGCCCATTGACCCCAAGCTCGTGAAGGAGCACGGGCGCTTGCAGCCGGGCAAGATGTTCGTCGTGGATTTGAGCAAGGGCCGCATCATCAGCGACGAGGAACTGAAGGCCGAAATCTGCGCCCAACAGCCCTACGGCGAGTGGCTCGAAAAGCATAAAATCCGCCTCGAAAACCTGCCGCCGCCACGCGTCACGTTCAGCGACCTCGAAACGGCCCAGGTGTTCAAGTACCAGAAGGCGTTCGGCTATTCCAGCGAGGATTTGGAGGAAATTATTGCGCCGATGGCGCTCGACGGCAAGGAGCCTATCGGCTCAATGGGCACGGACGTTCCGCTGGCCGTATTGAGCAACCAGCCGCAGCACCTGAGCAGCTATTTCAAGCAGTTGTTTGCCCAAGTGACGAACCCGCCGATTGACCCGATTCGGGAGCGGATGGTGATGTCGCTGGCCACTTTTGTGGGTAATATCGGCAACCTGCTGGAAGTGCGACCCGATGTTTGCCACACGGTGGCGCTCAAGCATCCCGTGCTGAAAAACAGCGAGTTGGAGCAGATACGCAGCATTGACACGGGCAATTTTCAGGCAAAAACCCTCCAGATGTACTTTCGTGCCGACGGCCAGCCGGGCAGCATGAAAAAGGCGCTCGACCGCATCTGCCGCTATGCCGAGGACGCCGTTGCCGATGGCTTCCAAGTGCTCGTGCTGCAAGACCGGGCGGTGGATTCTACGCACGCCGCCATCCCGTCGCTGCTGGCCACCGCCGCCATCCACCACCACCTCATACGCAAGGGGCTGCGGGGAAAAGTGGGCCTCGTGGTGGAGGCGGGCGACGTGTGGGAAGTCCACCATTTCGCAGCGCTGCTGGCCTTCGGGGCCACCGCCATCAACCCCTACCTCGCCCTCTCGACCATCCGGGACATGAAGAAAAACGGCAGGCTGGAAACCCATCTTTCCGAAGGGCAAATGGAGTACAACTACATCAAGGCGGTGAACGAGGCGCTGCTCAAGGTCTTCTCGAAAATGGGCATTTCCACGCTGCAATCGTACCAAGGGGCGCAGATTTTCGAAATCATCGGCCTGGGCCGGGAGGTGGTGGACAGGTGCTTCACCGGGGCCACGAGCCGCATCGGGGGCATGGGGCTGGACGACATCGCACGGGAGGCGCTGGCGAAGCATTACCTCGCTTTCAGCAAAAAAGAAATCCCCGTGGACCGCCTGCCCGTCGGCGGCATTTACAAGTGGAAACGCAAGGGCGAGGTACACCTCTGGAACCCCGCCAGCGTTCACCTACTGCAACTCTCGACCCGCACGGGCGACTACCCGACCTTCAAAAAATACTCGAAAGTCATCAACGAACAGAGCGAGCGGGCGGTCACGCTGCGCAGCCTTTTCGAGTTCAAAAAGCTGCGCCCGTCCATCCCCATCGAGGAGGTCGAACCCGCCGAGGGCATTTATCGGCGCTTCGCAACGGGCGCCATGTCCTTTGGCAGCATCTCGTGGGAGGCGCACACGACCTTGGCCGTGGCGATGAACCGCTTGGGCGGGAAGAGCAATACGGGGGAAGGCGGGGAGGATGAAAGGCGGTATTGGGATATTGAGAAATTGGAGAAAATTGGAAATTATGAAATTGAGAAATTGAGAAATTCAGAGAACGGCACCCAATTTCCCAATTTCTCAATTTCCAATTTCAAACCAGGGGACAGCCTGCGCAGTTCCATCAAGCAAGTCGCCTCCGGTCGCTTCGGCGTCACCAGCCTCTACCTCACCGAAGCTGACGAACTCCAAATCAAGATGGCGCAAGGCGCAAAGCCCGGCGAAGGCGGCCAACTCCCCGGCCACAAAGTGGACGAATGGATTGGCAAGGTGCGCCACTCGACGCCGGGCGTGGGGCTGATTTCGCCGCCGCCGCACCACGATATTTACTCCATCGAGGACTTGGCACAACTGATTTTTGACCTGAAAAACGCCAACCGCAGCGCCCGCATCAACGTAAAGCTGGTATCGAAGGCGGGCGTGGGCACCATTGCCGCAGGCGTTGCGAAGGCAAAAGCCGACGTCATCCTCATCAGCGGCCACGATGGCGGTACGGGCGCTTCGCCCATGAGCAGCATCCGCCATGCGGGCCTTCCGTGGGAGCTTGGTTTGGCAGAAACGCACCAGACTTTGGTGAAAAACAAGCTCCGCAGCCGCGTCACCGTGCAGGCAGATGGGCAAATGAAAACGGGCCGGGACATTGCCATTGCTGCCCTTTTGGGTGCGGAGGAATGGGGCGTGGCCACAGCGGCGCTCGTGGTGGAAGGCTGCATTTTGATGCGGAAATGCCACCTGAACACCTGTCCCGTCGGCGTGGCGACCCAAGACCCAGAATTGCGCAAGCGCTTCAACGGCGACCCGGAGCATGTGGTCAATTTCTTCAAGTTCCTTACCGAGGAACTTCGGGAAATCATGGCGGATTTGGGATTTAGGACGGTGGAGGAGATGGTCGGGCAGGTTGAAAATTTGGAAATCAAGGATGAAAGCCTGACCAATAATTTCAAAATCAAAGGGCTGGATTTGTCGCCAATTCTCTACCGTGAACCCGCCGATTCGAGCGTTGGGTTATACAAACAGGAGGAACAAGACCACGGCCTGGCGGGCGTCCTCGACTGGAAATTATTGGCTGCTGCGCAACCTGCATTGGAAGCGAAAACGCCTGTATTTGCTGAGTTTTTGGTAAAAAACACCGACCGCACCATCGGGGCTATTTTGTCGAATGAAATCACGAAAAAGTACCGTGGCAAAGGTTTGCCGGATGGCACCATCCACTTCAAATTCACTGGTACGGCGGGACAGAGCTTCGGGGCGTTCAACACCCGTGGCGTCACGCTGGAACTGGAGGGCGGTGCCAACGACTATTTCGGCAAGGGCTTGAGCGGGGCAAGGCTCGTTGCCTATCCCGACCGCACGGCGACCTTCACGCCGGAGGAAAACAGCATCATCGGCAACGTGGCGTTTTATGGTGCAACGGCTGGCGAGGCATTCATCCGGGGCAAGGCGGGCGAGCGTTTTTGCGTCCGCAATTCCGGCGCAAACGTGGTGGTGGAGGGCATCGGCGACCACGGCTGCGAGTACATGACGGGCGGCCGGGCGGTCGTCCTCGGCGGCACGGGCCGTAATTTCGGGGCGGGCATGAGTGGCGGCATCGCCTACGTCTGGGACCTGAGCGGCGACTTCGCCCAGAACTGCAACCCCGAAATGATTGACCTCGACCCGCTGGGCGAAGTAGATGCTTTAGAGTTGAAGGGTTTGATTCAAAAGCATTTTGAGTTGACGAGCAGCACGGTGGCGAGGTTTGTTTTGAGCGATTTCGAGAGCGAGGTGGGGAGGTTCGTGAAGGTGTTTCCGAAGGATTATAAGAAGGCGTTGGCTGCAAAATCAAATTTCATCACCCAAAACTCCTAAATCATCATGGGTAAACCAACCGGATTCTTAGAAAATACCCGCCAGCTTCCCGTTAAGGAAGCCGTGGAAAGCAGGCTGCAACACTATGGTGAGTTCGTGCAGCAGTACAGCGCCGCCGACCTCAACAAGCAGGCCAGCCGTTGCATGGACTGCGGGATCCCGTTCTGCCACAACGGCTGCCCGCTCGGCAACGTCATCCCGGAGTTCAACGACGCCGTGTACCGGGGCAAGTTCGACGAGGCGTACGAGATACTTGCCAGCACGAACAATTTCCCGGAGTTCACAGGGCGCATCTGTCCGGCGCCGTGCGAGAGCGCCTGCGTGCTGGGCATCAACCAGCCGCCCGTGGCCATTGAGGAAATCGAGCGGCACATCGTCGAAATCGCCTTCGAGCGGGGGCATGTGCAGGCCCGGACGCATATTGCCCGAACGGGCAAAAAAGTCGCCGTGGTCGGTTCTGGCCCGGCGGGATTGGCTGCCGCTGCACAACTCAACAGCGCCGGGCACCTCGTCACCGTCTTCGAGCGGGACGATGCCCCCGGCGGGCTGCTGCGCTACGGCATCCCCGATTTCAAGCTGGAAAAATGGGTGATTGACCGCCGTATCCAACTCATGGAGGAGGAGGGAATCGTGTTCCGCTGCAATGCCGAAGTGGGCAGAAATCTCCCCGTCGGCGACCTGCTGCGGGAGTTCCATGCCATCGTGCTGGCGGGCGGCTCCACCATTCCGAGGGACTTGACCGTGCCCGGCCGGGAGCTGAACGGCGTCCATTTTGCGATGGATTTTTTGAAACAGCAGAACAAGAGGGTGAGTTCTCAGTTCGACAGTTGGCAGTTGGCAGTCGGGGCAGGGGGTGATATTTTGGCCTCCGGCAAAAACGTCGTCGTCATCGGCGGCGGCGACACGGGCAGTGACTGCGTGGGCACTTCCAACCGACAGGGAGCGGCTTCTGTCACCCAACTCGAACTCATGCCAACGCCCCCAATGGAGCGCACCCCGAACATGCCATGGCCGACCTATCCGATGGTTTACAAGACCACCACTTCTCACGAAGAGGGCTGCGAGCGGAAGTTTGCCATCTTGACCAAAGCCTTTTTAGGCGATGAAAACGAAAAGC
Organism: Saprospiraceae bacterium; assembly: GCA_031426435.1. Lineage (GTDB taxonomy): Bacteria > Bacteroidota > Bacteroidia > Chitinophagales > Saprospiraceae > UBA6168. The sequence continues at coordinate 26,609 of JANPLH010000554.1, forward strand.
TGCGGGCGCTGCAAGTCGTTGATATTCAATGGACTGGCGCAAAGGATGGCCGCCCGGCGAGCTTTGCCGAAGTACCCGGCTCGGAGCGGGAAATCCCTTGCCAACTGGCGCTATTGGCGATGGGCTTCCTATATCCACAAAAAGAAGGGATGCTCGACCAACTCGGCGTGGAGACCACGGGTGTCGGCAATGTGCGGGCCTCGGAGCGCAGTTACCAAACCACCATTTCCAAGGTATTTGCCGCAGGCGATATGCGGCGTGGGCAATCGCTCGTTGTCTGGGCCATCAGCGAGGGCCGGGAGTGTGCCCGCAAGGTGGACGAGTATTTGATGGGTAGTTCGCTGCTGGAAACGAAGGATGCGGCCTTGCAATTTACGATTTAACGAATGACGATTTACGATTGGAGGAAGTCGAGCAAATTCCCCCCAATTCGCTCGGTTTCAATCAAAAAACCATCATGCCCATACGCTGATTCCAGCATGACAAATTCTGCCTTCGGCAAATGCGCTGCCAAGAACCGCTGCTCGCTCGGCGGTATCAGCAAATCGGAATCAATGGAAAGCACGAGTGCGGGCATGTCCAACTCGGCCAGTGCCGCTGCTGCTCCGCCTCGTCCCCGTCCAAGGTGGTGCGAGTCCAGCGCTTTTGACAAAAACCAGTAGCACTGCGCATAAAAACGCTGCTCCAGCTTCTTGCCTTGGTGCTGGATATAACTCGCTGATTTTAAATTATTTATCTTATCGTCGGTGTCGGTTTGCCCGTTTTGGTAGGCTTCGAAAGTCCGGTAGGTCACCAGCCCAAAACCCCTTGCCGCCCGCATCCCGGCAGCACCACCTGTGTCGCTGTCTTCGTAAAAACTGGGGTCGGCCTGCATGGCCATTCGCTGCGCCTCGTGGATGGCGATGGCCCAAGCCGTTTCCCGTGCGCTCGTCACCAGCAGCGCCATTTTTTTGATGCGCTGGCGCAACATGTAGGCCATTTCCAGCACCTGGTGCCCCCCGCACGAGCCGCCGATACAGAGCGCAATCTCTTGAATGTCAAGGTGTTTGCGGAGCAAATCATTCGCCTGCGCCCAGTCCCGTATCGTCACCAAGGGGAAGTCCAAGCCATACGCCTTGCCAGTGTTTGGGTTGATGCTGCGAGGCCCCGTGCTGCCGTAGCACGAGCCGATTATATTGGCACAAACGATGAAATACCGCTCCGGGTCAAAGACATTGCCCGGTCGGAAAAGGCCCGACCACCAGTCCGCTACGTTGGAATTGGCCGTGAGCGCATGGCAGACCCAGATGATGTTGTTCCGCTCGGCATTCAGTGTGCCGTAGGTATGGTAGGCGATGGTCAGTTCCGGCAAGACGCCACCAGCTTCCAGCGGGAAGGGTTGTGAGGAATGGAAAAATTGTAGGTTGGGGATGTGGACGGGGATGGTGTAGGTTGTTTGCTGCATAGTTGTTTGTAGAACGTCGGCGAGGTTCAAAACCTAGCCGACGTTGGCTGCCCTATTTCCGTTTTCCGTTTTTCGGCTCCGGGAAAATGACCTTTTTGTAAATGTCGTTCAAAAAAATGGAGCTGCCAGCTATCTCGAACGTATCCTCAAGTCGGTCGAAGTCCGTGTTTTCCCAAACGGAAGTATCGCCAATGCGGCTGTAAATGGTCACCAATGGGCGGTCTTGATAGACATAGACGATATGGCGCAGCGAGCTAATCTTCTTGTAGGCGGGCAGTTTTTCGTTCATATCCCGCACATAAGTGCTCGGTGAAAGCACCTCCACCACCAGCCAAGGGTTCAGGTTGGCCGTCAAGCCTTTGCGGAGCAGATGGATTTGCGGCTCGCCTTTCACCACATGAACATCTGGAGCGTAATCTTTTTGAAATTCCGGGATGAAAACATGACGGTTGCTGCCTCGGACATACATCTCTGGTAAGTCGTCAAGGGCATTGCCAAGCCGCTGAATAAGGTTGGCAACTATTGCTTCGTGGGGGTCGGATGCAATGCTCATAAGTATGATTTCGTGGTTGTCATATTCTATTTGGTGCTCGCAATCCTCAAGCAGGTCGAGGTATTCTTTCCATGACGCAGGATACCGAACGATGTCCGGACCGAGTTCGAGCCGCTCAAGATTGGTGGTTGGATATTTTGCCTCAACTATCATTTGTCCCGATTTTTTACAAAAATAGGTTTTTCCAAAATCAAAAGTAAAACATATTACAAGGTACTGATTTTCAGTGCATTGTCAATATCCGCCACAATATCGTCAATATGCTCCAACCCCACCGACACCCGGACCAAACTGTTCGTGATACCCACGTCCTGCCGGGCCTCCTCGGTCAGTTTGGCGTGAGTGGTACTGGCCGGGTGGGTGACGATGCTGCGGGTGTCACCGAGGTTGGCGGAGAGCGAGCACAGCTTGACGCTGTTCAGAAAACGGCGGCCTTGCTCCAGCCCGCCATTGATTTCAAATGCGACGATGCCACCGCCTTTTTTCATTTGTTGCTTCGCAATGCTGCACATCGGATGCGAGTCGAGGAAGGGGTAAATGACCCGTGCCACCTGCCCGTTTTGCTCCAAAAATTGCGCAAGCAAAAGGGCGTTTTCACAATGTCGGTCCATGCGCACGGCCAGCGTTTCGAGGCTTTTTGATAAAACCCAGGCATTGAACGGCGACAGCGAAGGCCCCGTGCTGCGACAGAGCTTTTTCACCTCGGCAATCATGGACTTGTTGCCCGCCACAACCCCGCCTAGCACCCGCCCTTGCCCGTCAATCCACTTGGTAGCAGAGTGCGAGATGAGGTCTGCCCCGAAGCGGACGGGCTGTTGCAGGTAGGGCGTTGCGAAGCAGTTGTCTATGTTGAAAATCAAGGAGTTGCGTTGGCAGAATTGCCCGGTGAAGGCGAGGTCAATCACGTCGAGGCCGGGGTTGGAGGGCGTTTCAAGGAAGAGCATTTTTGTGTTTGGCTTCACCAAAGCCTGCCATTGCGATGTGTCCGCCGGCAGCCAATCGAAGCTGATGCCCCATTTGGGCAGGTACTGCGTGAGGATGGTGTAGCTCGACCCAAAGACGGCCTTCGAGGCCAGCAGATGGTCGCCCGATTTCAGAAAAGCGAGGAACGAGGCGAAGACCGCCGCCATACCCGTGGCAGTGGCCACAGCATCTTCCACGCCTTCGAGCAGCGCCATTTTTTCCTCAAATTCCCGGACGCTGGGGTTGGTGAAACGGCTGTAGATGTTCCCTTCCAGTTCGTCGGCGAAGAGTGCCCGCATCTGCTCGGCATCGTCGAAGACGAAGCTGGACGTAGGGAAAATGGGCGTGCTGTGCTCCCGGTGCTGGGTGCGGTCGGTCTGGGTTCGGATGGCGATGGTTTCGAAGTGCATCTTCTTGGTTGATAAAAGTTGATAAGGGTTTATAAGTGGTTGATGGTGATTGGGTTGGGTCTAAACTGTCCCATTTGGGACAGTTTGGGGGCAAGCTACTATTTCAATTTCTTCAATTCTTGCGCAGCCTTCACTTACCCCAAAATATCCAATTCACGAGCGGCACGTTTTGAAAGGATGGCAAAACGCTCCTCCTTGTTGAACCCATTGTCAATTAGCAGTGCGTTGGCGCTTTCCATGTTCGACAGCACTTGCAGTTCCTGCATTGTGGCCGAGTCCCGGATATTTCCCTTGGCGTCGGGATTGGCCTCCCGCCACTGCTTTGCCGTGGTGCCGAAAACGGCGAGGTTCAAAAGGTCGGCCTCGCTGGCGAAGTGCAACCCTTCCCGCTTTGTGTTCCAATCCGCAATAGGTACGAGGTTGGTTCTGACGGCATCTGTATGGATTGGGTAGTTGGCCTTCGCCAATTCACGGCGCAAATTCCAAGACAGCCCCAATCGCTCGGCCTCATCCTCTTTTAGCCGTTTGAATTCCTTGATAAAATAGACCTGAAACTCCGGGCTGAGCCAGTTGCAGAAGTTGGTGGCGATGTCGGAGTGGGCAAACGTGCCACCATACCTGCCCGATTTGGATATCAAGCCGATGGCACCTGTTTCTTCCACGTAGCGTTGCGGATTGACCGACTTTCGGTTGTCAACGGCGCCCATTCTAAACTCTTGCATTTGCCCGACTTTAAAATTTTCATTGTGCAAAAACTCCCAAGTCTGAAGAAAAAGCAGCGTTGAAGCATTCCTCAACCAGTCGGCAATGGTGTCGGCGGGCTTTCGCTCCGTTTGCTTCGCAATATCGGTCAAGGAAATATAGTCTTCGCTGTCAAACCGTTCGATGACGATTTCCAACCCAAGTACCGTGATAGTTTGTTTTGACATAAAAGCTTGATCATCAGGTTATTGGTTGTTCTTTTCAATCTCCACCTCCCACGTAATCTCCGCCGTCTTCTCCAGCATCCTCGCCACCGAGCAGTATTTTTCGACGGACATCCCGATGGCCTTGGCCACCTTCTCCTCGTCCAATTTACCCTTTAGGAAAAACATCAGGTGTATTTTTTTGAAAACAGGCGGCACTTCGTCGGTTGCTCGTTGGCCGTTCACCTCCACCCGGATATCGTCGAGCGGCTGGCGCATTTTTTTCAAAAGACTGACCACGTCAATGCTGCTGCACCCGGCGAGGCTCATCAGCAGGAGCTGCATGGGCCGTACGCCCTTGCCCTCGCCGCCCACATCGGGGCTGCCGTCAATGTGGATGGTGTTGCCGTCATCGTTTTTTGCCTCGAAGTGGACTGCGTTATTGAGGCGTTGGAGTGTGATGTGCATGTTGTTTGATAAGGGTTGATTAAGTTGATAAAGGTTGATATTCAGCCCATTATAAAACTCATCAACCAAGGTGTAAATGTCTATATTTTTGGCGAACTCAGCCACTCCGCCACCCCCACGCTCCCCTCAAAATCAAACCCCGTTAGCACCTCCCCGAACTTTCGTCGGATGTCAGGCAGGCAGAGGTTACCGATGCTCCCCTCGTGTGTGTGGCTGATTTCGCCGTTGAACTCGAAGCTGCCATCTTCCACTTGCTGCGCAACTTGGCGGTAGGCTTCCCGGAACGGGACACCCTCCAGCACAAGGCGGTTCACCACCTCCACCGTGAACAGGTAGCGGTATTTTTCATCCGCCAAAATATGCTCGTTCACCTCGAATTTCGGGATGCTCAAAATGGCCAGTCGCAAGCAGTTTTTCAGTTCTTCTAGGGCGGGGAAAACGGTTTCCTTTAAGATTTGAAAATCCCGATGATAGCCGCTCGTCAGGTTGGCGGTGACGGCTGATACCTGTTGCGGTAGCGTCTGCATTCGGCTGCAACGGGCACGTATCAGCTCGAAAACGTCGGGGTTTTTCTTGTGCGGCATGATGCTGCTGCCCGTCGTGAACTCGGCGGGCAGCTTCAAAAAACCGAAATTTTGATTGTTGAACAGGCAGATATCGGCAGCGAATTTACCGAGCGTAGCCGCCAGCCCCGCCATTGCGAAGCTGAGGAATTGCTCCGACTTACCCCGCCCCATTTGCGCATGCAACACGTTGTAATTCAGGTCTTTAAATCCCAATAGCCGGGTCGTCATGCGGCGGTCGAGGGGGAACGAACTGCCATAGCCCGCCGCCGAGCCGAGCGGGTTTTGGTTGATGATTTCAAAAACGGATTGCCAGAGCCGCAAGTCGTCGGCCAGCGACTCGGCGTAGGCGCTGAACCAAAGCCCGAATGACGAGACCATCGCCACCTGCGTATGCGTGTAGCCGGGCATGGGCACGCCCTCGTGCGCCTCACTTTGCGCCAGCAACACCTCAAAAAGTTCACTGACCAGCCCCGTCACCTCCCGGATTTCGGAGCGAAAAAACAGGCGCAGGTCCACCAGCACCTGGTCGTTGCGGCTGCGGCCAGCGTGGATTTTTTTGCCCACGTCGCCGAGCGAACGGGTGAGCAGCAGTTCCACCTGCGAATGCACGTCCTCCACCCCCGCCTCAATGCTGAACTCCCCTGCCTCGATTTGCCTCAAAATTGCCCGAAGGGCAGGCTGCAAAACGGCCAATTCCTCCGCCGTCAGCAGCCCGATGGAGGCGAGCATTTGGATATGCGCCAAGGTGCCCAGCACGTCGAAACGGGCCAGTCGCAGGTCGAGAACATTGTCCTGCCCGATGGTGAATGTTTCGACTAATTCGTTGACTGTCTGTGTGTTAGACCAGAGTTTCATAATGGAAATTCGGAAATTAGAAATTAGGAAATTAGGTGTCGAGCTAATTTCCAATTTCAATTAATTTCAAATACATCTCAATCCCCTCTTCGATTTCCCGAAGGTAAACAAATTCGTCCGCCGTGTGCGACCGCTCGCTTTCGCCCGGCCCGATTTTCAATGTCGGGAACGGCATCAGCGCCGAATCGGAAAGGGTGGGGGAGCCGTAGCTGCGCAGCCCAAGGGCATTGCCCCGTCGCACCAGCGGGTGGTCGGGCGAGATGCTCGACGAGTTGAGGCGGAAGGAACGTGCCCGCAGTTCCGAGCGCAGGTTTTCTTGCAAAATGGCGAAGACTTCTTCGTTCTTGTAGTGCTCGTTCGTGCGGATGTCCACGACGAAGCGGCAGCGGTCCGGCACGACGTTGTGCTGTGTGCCCGCCTCCATTTGTGTCACCGTTATTTTCACCGGGCCGAGCAGTTCGGAGCTCTTTTCAAACCGATAATTTTTCAAAAAATCAATGTCCTGCAGGGCGATGTAAATGGCGTTTTCGCCCTCGTCACGGGCGGCGTGTCCGGCCACGCCGTGCGCCTCGGCATCCAACACGAGCAGGCCCTTTTCGGCAATGGCCATCTGCATTCCCGTCGGCTCGCCTACGATGGCCACGTCCACCTGCCCCAATTGCGGCAACACCATCGCAACGCCTTGATTTCCAGACACTTCCTCCTCAGCTGCGCCGAGAAAAATCAAGTTCCAAGGCCCATTCTTCACTTCGTAAAAATGGGCAAAAACTACCGCCATCGCTACCAGCGAAGCCCCGGCGTCGTTGCTGCCCAAACCATACAATTTGCCCTCCTCAACCGTCGGCTGAAAGGGGTCACGCTCCCAGCCTGCTACGGGTCGTACTGTGTCATGGTGCGAGCAAAGCAACAAGGTGGGGCGGTCGGTTTGCCAGTGTTTTGCCCTTGTCCAGATGTTGTTGCCAGTGCGCTCCGTGAGGATGTTTTTTTGGTGAAAAAACGCCACCAGCACGTCAGCCGTTGCCGCTTCCTCCCTCGAAAATGAGGGGGTGGCGATGAGCTGTTTTAGCAACTCAACCGCCTCGTTTTTTAATGCTTGGTGAACGGGCATCCGGTGATTTTAATTTTTGATTTTTGTTCCAGCCCGTTCCGAAATGCCGCCAACGCCGCAGACCCAAACCTTGGAGACGCCGCCTTTTTTGGCGGCAAACGCATTGTCCAGCTTTGGAATCATGCCCTCGCTGATGGTGCCGTTGGAGCGGAACATTTTGTACTTGGTCTTCGAAAGCTTGCGCATGACCGAACTGTCGTCGGTGGGCGTGAGCAGGACGCCGTCTTTTTCGAAGCAAAATTTCAGCGTCACTTCGAAGTCCTTGGACAGGGCTGCGGCCAGCATCCGGGCAATCGTGTCGGCGTTGGTGTTCAGCAACTGCCCGCTGCCGTCGTGGGTGATGGGGCTGAAAACGGGCGTGATTCCTTTTTTTAACAGGGTGGTAATCAGCTTTTTATTCACCATGTCCACATCACCGGCGAGGCCGTAGTCCACCTCCCCTCTTGGGCGCTGGTTGGCGTGGATGGCATTGCCGTCTGGGCCGCTGAGGCCGAGCGCATTGCAGCCCAGCGACTGCAATTTGGCCACCACCGACTTGTTCAACAGCCCAGCATATACCATCGTCACCACTTCCAAAGTTGCGGCGTCGGTGATGCGTCGGCCCTCCACCATTTGCGGCTCAATGCCAAGCCTGCGGCTGATTTCACTGCCCTTTTTGCCGCCACCGTGAATGAGAATTTTTTGGCCTTTGATTTTGGCAAATGCGGAAAGCGCTGAGCCGAGTTGAAGGTCGTCGTCGAGCAGTTTGCCGCCGATTTTGAGAATTGTTAGTTGTTTCATTTCAAAAAGGGATTACTAAGCCCGCAGGGATTGGTAAGCCCGGCGGAAAAGTTTGTTGCTACCGGCGATGGCTTAGAAATCCCTTCGGGCTTTCCAATCCATTGCCTCCAAAACCGCTTGCGCCGCCATCTCCCTATTCTTCGCTTGCTCGAAAATCAAGCAGCGAGGGTCATCCAGTACGGCATCGGCCACCACCACATTGCGGCGGACGGGGAGGCAGTGCATGAAGCGGGCGTTATTCGTCAGCGCCATTTTTTCGGGCGTCACCATCCAGTTTTCCTTCGGGGAAATGATTTGTCCGTAGTCCGTGTACGACGACCAGTTTTTGGCGTAAATGAAGTCCGCACCCTCGAACGCCCGCCGTTGGTCGTACTCAACTTGCACATTGTCAACGAATTGCGGAGCAAGTTCTGTGCCCGGCGGATGCGTTACGACCAATTCCACGTCCCGGGTTTTCATCCATTCCACGAAGGAATTAGGTACGGCCTGCGGCAATGCCCGCACATGGGGCGCCCAGGTGAGTACGACTTTCGGGCGGGCTTTTGGTTTGAATTCTTCAATCGTCACCGCATCGGCAAGGGACTGGAGTGGGTGCAGCGTGGCCGACTCCAGGCTGATGACTGGCACGGTGGCGTATTTTTTGAACTGGTTCAGCACCACCTCTGCGTAGTCCCAGTCCCGGTCCTTCAGCGTCGGGAAGGAACGGATGCCGATGACATCGGCGTACTGGCTGATGACGCCCGCCGCCTCCCGGACGTGCTCGGCCTTGTCGCCGTCCATCACCGTGCCGTCCTCGAACTCGATTTTCCAGCCCGCATCGGCGTTCATCGTGATGACGTTTATGCCGAGGTTCTGCGCCGCCTTCTCGGTGCTGAGGCGGGTGCGGAGGCTGGGGTTGAAGAAGAGCAAAACGAGGGTTTTGCGGAAATTGGGAAATTGGGAAATTGGGAAATTGCCCCGCTTGATTTCGAGCGCCCGTTGGATGAGGGCGTCGGGGTTGGGGACGTCGGAAATGGAGGTGAAGTGCTGCATTATTTTATTGATAATCAAGGTTTTAATCAGGGTTGAATGTCGGCGAGGTTCAAAACCTCGCCGACGTTGTAAGCAATTAAACTGCAACCAAAACCGCCTCCAGACATGACTTGAAAGCTCCCAGAAACTCCTCCACCTCCTCGTCGTTCACGCAAAGCGGCGGCAGCAAGCGCATGGTATTTTTGTTGGAGGATGAACCCGTGAATACGCTAAATTCTTCCATCAATTTTTTGCGGAACGGTGCTGCCGGGAACTCGAATTCCACGCCAATCATCAGCCCATGGCCACGGATTTCCTTGATGCCTTCCAAGCCATTTAGTTCGGCTTTCAGTCGCTCGCCTTGTTTGGCTGCATTTTCGATAAGATGCTCATTTTCAATTACTTCCAAAACGCCGAGCGCCGCTGCGCAAGCCATGTGCGTACCGCCAAACGTGGTGCCGAGCAACCCGTGCCGTGCCTTGAACTTGGGCGAAATGATGACCCCGCCGATGGGGAAGCCATTGCCCATGCCCTTGGCCACGGTGATGAGGTCGGGGCGGATGCCTGCGTGCTGGTGGGCAAAGAAGCGCCCCGTGCGCCCATATCCAGATTGGATTTCATCCAAAACGAGGCAAGTGCCGTGTGCTTCGCAAAGCGCCGACACCCCCCTCAGGAAGTCTGCTGATGGCTCGTTGATGCCGCCGATGCCCTGGATGCCTTCGATGACGACCGCCGTCACATCGCCGTTTGCCAATGCTTTTTCGACCGCTTCGAGGTCTTCAAAAGGCAGGTATTCCACCTCGAAACCGTGGTTGATGGGTGCTTGGATGCTGAGGTCGTGTGTGATTTTTACGGCGGCAGATGTGCGCCCGTGGAAGCCTTTGCCAAAGGCAATGACCTTCGTGCGGCCATTCTGGAAGCTCGCCAATTTGAGCGCATTCTCGATGGCCTCCGCCCCGCTGTTTACCATAAACAATTGATAATCAGTGTATCCCGACAGTTCGCCGAGCTTCGCTGCCAGCGCCTCCCGCAGTTCGTTTTCCACGAAATTGGAGTAGAAGGCGATTTTGTCCATTTGGTCTTTCACCCGTTTCAGGAAATGCGGGTGCGAGTGGCCGATGGAAACGACGGCGTGCCCACCGTAAAAATCGAGGTAGCGCCTGCCGTGCTGGTCATAGACGTGGCAGCCGTGGCTGCGCTGAATGTCGATGGGGAAGAGGGGATAGACATCGAAAAGTTGCATTGCGAAAATGAAAATTAGGAAATTGAGAAATTAGGAAATTGGGGTTGGCTGCTGCCCAATTTCATAATTTCTCAATTTCAGTTAAAACGCTGTTGCTTTTAATTTTAAACCCGCTGTTTCCGGCAATCCGAATAGCAGGTTCATGTTCTGAACCGCCTGCCCGGATGCGCCTTTCAGCAGGTTATCTATCAAGCTGATTATCAATATTTTATCCCCGTTTTTTTCCAAGTGGAGCAGGCATTTGTTCGTGTTCACCACCTGCTTGAGCGAGGGATTTTCTTCGGTTATTATGGTAAATGGGGCATCGTTGTAAAACGTTCGGTAAAGCGCTTTCACCTCGTTTTCGGGTGCTTCGCAATGGGTGTATGCACTGGCGAAAATGCCCCTCGAGAAGTTGCCCCGCACGGGCAGGAAATTCACGGCCTTGTCGAAGCCGGGCTGCAATTGCCGTAGGCTCTGCCCGATTTCCCCCAAATGCTGGTGGCCGAACGGCTTGTAGATACTCAGGTTATTGCTCCGGTAACTGAAATGCGTCGTGTCCGTCGGCTGCTGGCCAGCCCCAGTGGAGCCGGTGATGGCATGGACATGCACCTCGTCCGTCAATAGTCCCTCAGCAGCCAATGGCAGCAGCGCCAACTGTATCGCCGTTGCGAAGCAGCCGGGGTTTGCGATTTTTTGCGCTTCGCAAATGGCCGTCCGGTTCAGTTCCGACAGGCCGTAAACGAAGTCGTTGCCGGGGCGCTCTAACCGGAAATCATGGCTCAAGTCAATGATTTTCAACGAGTTGGAGAACTGGTTTTTCTCCAAAAACGCCTTCGACTCGCCGTGGCCGGAGCAGAGGAACAGCACGTCAGGTTCGGCAGGCACCTCGGCCACGAAGCGCAGGTTGGTATCCCCCACGAGGTCGTCGTGGACGCTGGCCACGGGCTTTCCTGCCGAGCTGCGGCTCTGCACGAAAGCGATTTCTGCCGCCGGGTGGTGCAGCAGGATGCGGATTAGTTCTCCCGCTGTGTAGCCTGCGCCGCCGATGATGCCGATTTTTAGCATGGTTTATAAAATTTATGAGGTTGATTAGGGTTGATGGTGGAGCAGGGTCTATATCAGCCCTTATCAACCCTTACCAACCTTTGTATCTTCAACTGATTCCCCAATATCTTCGTGAACCCCTTCACATCCTCCCCCGACCAGCCGTTGTTCATCTCGCCGTACTTTCCCGCCTCGCTCTGCATCAGGTCAAAATCTGATCTAACGCCCTGTAATTCAAAGCGATAGGGGAGGAGCTTAACGAAGACTTCGCCCGTAACCGACTCCTGCGTGGAGGTCAAAAACGCCTCTATATTCCGCATCACGGGGTCGAGGAAAAGCGCCTCATGGAGCATCATGCCGTACCAATTGGCGAGCTGCTCCTTCCAGTATTGCTGCCATTTGACGAGGGTGTGCTTTTCCAAGAGGTGGTGCGCCTTGATGATGATGAGCGGTGCCGCCGCCTCGAAGCCAACCCTGCCTTTTATACCAATTATCGTGTCGCCCACATGCGTGTCCCGACCGATGGCAAAGGGTGCGGCGAGCTTCTGCAAGGCTTGAATGGCTTCCACGGGGTGCTCAAAAACTTGCCCGTTCACACCAATCAATTCACCTTTCTCAAAAGTCAAACTAACGTCAACCGGCTCATTTTCAGTCAATTGCGTAGGCCAAGCACTTTCTGGCAAGGGCAAATGCGAGGTCAACGTCTCCGCCCCACCGACGCTGGTGCCCCAGATGCCGGGGTTGATGCTGTACATGGCTTTTTGCTGCGTCCATTCGAAGCCGTGCTTAGCCAGATAGACCACTTCCTCCTCCCGTGAAAGGCGGTGGTCACGGATGGGGGTGATGATTTGCATCTCCGGGCAGAGGACGGAGAAGGCCAAATCGAAGCGCACCTGGTCGTTGCCAGCGCCCGTGCTGCCGTGGGCAATGGCTTGGCTGTCAATCAGTTGCGCTTGCTTCGCAATGGCCACCGCTTGGAACATCCGCTCGGCACTGACCGACAGGGGGTAGGTGTTGTTGCGCAGCACATTCCCAAATACGAGGTAGCGGATGCACTGTTCGTAATAGTCCTGCACGGCGTCCACGCAATGGAAACTGGCAGCGCCGAGCGTGAAAGCCTTTGCTTCCATCGCCTCGATGTCGGCAGGGGTGAAGCCGCCAGTGTCCACTGTCACGGCGTGAACCTCGTGGCCTTGCTCGGTCAGGTGTTTGATGCAAAAAGAGGTATCGAGGCCGCCTGAGTATGCGAGTGTTATTTTCATGCTGATTGTTTTTCTCGCGAGGAGGATGGGACACGGACTGGGCGGATTAGACTGATTTAAACGGATTTTAAGCTGCTTAAATCAGTGTTCATCCGCCTAATCCGTCCAATCCGTGTTCCCATCCTCCTCGCGTCTCATGCCGCTACGGCTTCGTTTTTTAAAATCATTTCCACCAAACTGACGCTTTGCGCAGCCTCCAATTCCTCCAATTTACTCGGCGCCAACATACCCGTGCAGAGGCACATTTTGTGGCCGCAGCGCTGGAGGATGTCGTAGTTGGGGCAGCTTTGACAGCCCTTCCAAAAGTCGTCGTCCTGCGTGAGTTCGGAGAAGGTTACAGGCTTATAGCCCAATTCGGAATTGATTTTCATCACGGCCAAGCTTGTCGTGATGCCGAAAACCTTAGCCGCCGGGTACTTGTCCCGTGCAAGGTCGAAAACCCTGCGCTTGATTTGCTTGGCGAGGCCGAGTTGCCGGAATTCGTGGGCCACCACGAGGCCAGAATTGGCAACGTATTTACCGTGGCTCCAGATTTCGATGTAACAGAACCCGGCGAGCTTGCCGTCTTCCGCCAAGGCGATGACGGCATTGCCGGTTTCGATTTTCCGCCTTACATAGTCGGGCGACCGGCGGGCGATACCGGTGCCCCTTTGCTGGGCCGAGATTTCGAGCAGGGAACAGATTTCTTCCGCATAACCAGCATGGGCCGCTGCGGCGATATGGACTTGAAGGTTCATTGTCGAGCTTTCTTTGGGGTTGATGAGGTGTGATGAAATTTGTCAAGATTTAAGAGACAACTGCATCACAGCGCTTATCAACCGAATAAAAAAACTTGTTGCTTACCTGGGAAAGGCTTGGTGGGAAAGGTACTCCCCACCCATGGTGGTGATATGTAAATGATTAGCCCTAACGGGCCGGACGGAACGCACGACGAGGCTGCGGCATGTGCGCAGGCATGCTCGGAGTAGAAGTAGGATATGTAAAGTACGTCGTCATTAACGGCTGCAAATGTAGGTGTTAGTTTGACACGATGCAATAGGTGGGTCAAAAAAGTATAATAAAGCCCTCCGTGGGGTACTAAAGAAGTTGAGAATACCCTTGCCGCTTTCCTGTTTGCTGGATTCCTACTTTTAAGGATAAAGAAGCGATAAACAGCTATTTGACAAAAAGCTATTTTTGTTTGAAATTTAAGACACTACCACAATTATAGGGGGTGTAACTAAGATTATTATAATTAAATTCGTTGACACCCCTATTAAAATTAGGGGGTAAAACAAAAATAGTCACTATTTTTGTACATGGTGTATTTTTTACCCTATATTTGCACCAGTTCCTACCAAAGCATTACCAACATCCTATTTCGTCTGACGCAAGTAAGCCAATTATCAAAGCCAAAGGCAGTACACCACTACAAACCGTGCTGTCACCTACTACTGACATTTTAATCTAAAATTGTATTTATGAAAAAGTTGACAACCAAGCAAGCAGCGCCGTTTATCTTGCTTGCACTGATTTCACTGGCTTCCATCTTTGTGCCAGCGCTGCCCGACTTCAATGGTGGCGACAAGTACAGCGCCGCCGATACGACTTGGATACTAGTTGCCACCGCATTCGTGTTCCTCATGACGCCCGGCCTCGCCTTCTTCTATGGCGGCATGGTACACCGCAAAAACGTCATTTCCACCATGATCAAAAGCGTGGTGGCGGCGGGTATCGTTAGCGTCATTTGGATAGTGGTTGGCTTCAGCTTGGCCTTCGGTGACGACATCGGTGGCTTCATTGGCGACCCGACGACCTTCCTATTCTTTAAAGGTGTGAACTCCGGCGAGCCGTGGAGCCTAGCGCCTACCATCCCGAAGACGCTATTTGCTTTCTTCCAATTGATGTTTGCCATCATCACGCCCGGCCTCGTGGTGGGGGCCGTTGCAGAGCGCATCCGTTTCACCTCTTATATATTGTTCACGGCATTGTTCAGCCTATTGGTCTATGCCCCGCTGGCGCACTGGTCTTGGCATCCCGATGGGTTTTTGTTTAAAATGGGTGTGCTCGACTTTGCGGGCGGCACGGTGGTGCACATCTCCGCTGGTTGCGCGGCACTAATGGGCGCTTTGGTACTCAAACGCAGGCAGTCGCATATCGAAAACCAAGAAATACCGCCCGCCAACATACCCTACGTGCTCATCGGCACGGGCTTGCTCTGGTTCGGCTGGTTCGGCTTCAATGCCGGCTCTGCACTTGGCGCAAATGCCTTGGCCGTTTCTGCATTCGCAACGACGAACACCGCCGCTGCCGCCGCAGGTCTTTCATGGATGTTCTTTGATGTATTAAAAGGAAAAAAACCATCCGTGCTCGGCTTCTGCATCGGTGCAGTGGTGGGCCTTGTGGCTATCACGCCGGGCGCTGGCCTCGTGCCGATTCCTCAGAGTATTTTCATCGGCGCATTTGCTGCCATTGTATCAAACGTAGCAGTTTACTACAAGCAAAAAACCTCGCTGGACGATACGTTGGACGTGTTCCCTTGCCACGGCTTGGGCGGTATCGTAGGCATGTTGCTCACGGGTGTTTTTGCCAGCAAAACCGTGAATGCCGCTGGGGCGGACGGCCTGATTTATGGGGGATTCGCCTTCTTTTTTACGCAAGTAAAAGGGATGCTGGCCGCCGTGGCTTATAGCGGCGTAGTTTCTTTCCTCATTTTTAAATTGATAAACTTCATCGAGCCGATGCGGGTAAGCTCCATTGACGAAGAAATCGGCCTCGACGCCACACAGCACAACGAAAAATATGTGCAGGGAACGCTGCTTGTGCCACAGCCGAACGGGAAGGTAGCGGAGCTTCCGCTGATTGAGTGATTTGATTTAAGATATAAGATAGACGATTTAAGATTTTAGATTTCGAGCTTGTGCTAAATTGCAAAACCCCTTTATTTTCAGGTGTTTCCGGCTCTCCCAATCTTATATCTTAAATCGTCTATCTTATATCTTAAATCAAACTCCCACCCACTTCCCAATCAAAGAATCATTTTCAAAAAAGGTACGGCCTTCATCCCAGCTTCTGACACAAGCCGGAGGCCGTACCGATTTCATCTTTCAATAAAATCATCGCAATGTTACAAAAAATCCTCTTGACGGGAATGGCATCGCTATGCCTCCTGTCCATCGCCGCTGCGCAAACTGCCGTAGCAGACACCTCAGCCCCAGCACCAAGTCCCACCAAGTTCACAGGTTTTGCTGATGTTTATTATCGTTACGACTTTGCCAAAACGGCAGGTAATAACCGCACAAGTTTCACCAACTCGCACAATGATTTTGAACTGGGCATGGTCTCCGCCAAGCTGGAACATAGCCTTGGCAAAGTGGGCCTCGTGGCCGACATCGGCTTCGGCAAGCGGGCCGAGGAGTTTTCCTATAATGACGATGCTACCCGCCTCGCCATCAAGCAGCTGAACCTGTTTTATACGTTCAAAAATGGTCTCAAAATATCGGCGGGCAATTGGGCCACCCATGTAGGCTACGAGCTGGTGGACCCTTACCTGAACCGCAATTACAGCATGTCCTATATGTTCAGCTACGGGCCGTTTTCGCATACGGGCCTCAAGGCCGAGAAGTCGTTTGGCAACTTGGGCGTCATGTTCGGGGTGGCCAACCCGACCGATTTCAAGTCGTTCGCCTCTGGCGAAAAGTACGCTATCGGGCAGTTGAGTACGGTAGGCTTTGACGAAAAATTGAAGGTGTGGCTGAACTATCAAGGTGGCAAATTCAATGACAGTTCCAGGGTGAATCAAGTGGACTTGGTGCTGACAGCGGCCCTCGCCGATAAGTTCAGCATCGGGCTGAACGGTACGGTGGCCAGCTACCAGTTCAAAGACAACGAGAAGGTGTTTGGCGACATGAACAACTGGTGGGGAACGGCGCTCTACCTGAACTTCGACCCAAAGGACTGGTTCGGCTTGACCTTGCGCAGCGAGTATTTTAGCGATGCAAAAGGGCTGAACGTGTTCAGTTCGGTAGGCGGAGGCAGCCTCATCGCTACCACTTTATCCGCCAATTTCAAAGCGGGCAGCCTCACTTTTATACCAGAAATTCGGTTTGAAAATGCCTCAAAGGAAATTTTCACCTATCAGGAAAATGGGTTTACCGGAACGGCCATGAGCATTTTGATGGCCGGCGTTTATACATTTTAGGAGAATGACAAATTAGTTGGTTTTTTGCTGACGCTCCCCCGCAACATGCGGGGGAGCGTTTTATGTTTGTGGCAATTATCACAACCAACCTGGCTCTATGCTATTCAACTTTGAACAAATCACGGCCCTCGTTGCCGACCACTTTCAAGTCCAAACCACCGCCAAGCAGTTGACCGGTGAGATTGACCTTAATTTTTTGCTGCAAACCCCTGACGGTCAAAAATTTACGCTAAAAATCGCCCACCCCGACACCCAACAGGGCTACCTTGAATTCCAGAACGCCCTCATGCAGCGCCTCACAGCGGCGGGTCTCGGCTTGGAGATTCCAAGGGTCGTACGAACGGTGGCTGGCGAGGAAATCACTGCCATCACTGCCCCCGACGGCAGTCAACGACTTATGCGATTGCTCACATGGGTGGAAGGCCGCTGCTTCGCCGAGGCGAACCCACACACCCCGCAACTGATGGAAGCCGTCGGTGAAATGTGCGGCAAGCTCAGTCGGGCACTCGATGGATTCGACCACCCGGCAGCGCACCGCTTCATCAAATGGGATGCTTCGCAAGCGGCTTGGACAGGTGAGTATTTGACCAAAATCGGCGATGAAGACAAGCGGTCGCTGGCGCAATATTTCCTCGATTTTTTTGAAAAAACAGCCAATCCGTTGCTGCCGACGCTCCGCCAGAGCGTCTGTTACAACGACGCCAACGACTACAACATCCTCGTCAGCCACGATGCAGAGAACCCAACCGTGCCGGGTGTCATTGATTTCGGCGACGCTGTTTATACCCACACAATCAATGAGTTAGCCATTCTTTGCGCCTACGGCGCAATGGGCAAGCCTGACCCGCTCACCGCCATTTTTCACTTCGTAAAAGGCTACCACCGCCAGTGGCCACTGACCGAAGCGGAGGCCGAGGCACTGTTCCCGCTCATCATCGGGCGGCTGCTCATCAGCGTCACTTGCTCCGCAATGAACATGGCCGAGCACCCCGACAACGAGTACCTCCAAATCAGCGACCGGCCCGCTTGGGACCTGCTCCGTAAATTGCGCAGCATACACCCCTCGCTCGTACACGCCGTGGTGCGCCACGCTTGTGGGTGGGAGCCGTGCCCAAAGCGAGCGGCGTTCGATGCGTGGCTTCAAGGGATTACTAAGCCCGAAGGGATTGGTAAGCCCGTTCTTGGAGTTGGGCCGGGCTTAGTAATCCCTGCGGGAAGCCTCGAAAATGCCACCTGGCTCGACCTCAGCGTGGGTAGCCCCGACCTCGGCACTTATGCTGATATTGAGGATGCAGAAAAGCTACACCAACGAATTCAAGCCGCCTCCCCAGGGATTACTAAGCCCGAAGGGATTGGTAAGCCCGTACCAGTAATCCCGGACTTAGTAATCCCTGAGGAAAGAACGGGCTTACCAATCCCTTCGGGCTTACCAATCCCTGTACTTGGGCGCTACGATGAAGCCCGCCCCTTTTACACCACCGACGCCTACGCCGTGCAGGGCAATGACGGCCCCGAATGGCGCACTGTGCATATCGGCCTCGACGTGTTCTTGCCGCCGGGGACGCCCGTACATGCGCCGCTCGCTGGCACTATCCATAGCTTCCAGGACAATGCAAACGACCGAGACTATGGGCCGACCATTATTTTGGAACACAAAGCCTCGGAAACACTGACGTTTTGGACGCTCTACGGGCATCTTAATCGCAAGTCGCTGGAGGGTTTGGCCATCGGCCAACAGATAAAAGCGGGCGAGTCCTTCTGCGAAATTGGGCCGATGCCGGAGAACGGAAACTGGTCGCCGCACCTACACTTTCAGGTCATACTGGATTTGATGGGGTGGGAGAGCGATTTCCCTGGCGTGGCCTTTCCTCGTTGGCGAGAGGTGTGGAAAAGTATTTGCCCCGACCCCTGGCTGCTTTTGACGGGGCAGCCTTCGCCGCCGCCGCCCATCCGTTTTTCCGCTGCGCAAATACTCGACTTCCGGCGGGAGCATTTGGGCAAAAACCTCAGTGTTTCCTATCGAAAGCCGCTGAACATGCAGCGTGGCTGGCGGCAATACCTGTTCGACGACACGGGGCGGCGCTACCTCGACATGGTGAACAACGTGGCGCATGTCGGGCATGAACACCCACGGGTGGTGCGGGCGGGCCAGCGCCAAATGGCCGTGCTGAACACCAACACCCGCTACCTGCACGAGAACATCGTGCGGTTTTCGGAGGAGCTGCTGGCCACGTTTCCGAAGGAACTCAGCGTGGCCTTCATCGTGAACAGCGGCAGCGAGGCCAACGAACTGGCCATGCGAATGGCGAAGAATTTCACCCAACAAAAGGACATGATGGTGGTGGAGGTCGGCTACCACGGCAACACGCAAGGCTGCGTGGACATCAGCTCCTACAAGTTCGAGGGGCCGGGCGGCAAGGGGGCACCGCCGCATGTACATGTCGTGCCGATACCCGACGCCTACCGTGGCATTTATCGAGGAAATACGCTGGAAACGGGCTTGAAGTACGCCGCCCATTTAGGCGAAGCCGCCCAAAAAATAAAGGCGGAAGGGCGTGGCGTGGCGGCTTTCATTTGCGAATCGGTCATCAGTTGCGGGGGGCAGGTGACGCTGCCGCCGGGGTACTTGGCGGCTGCTGCGCAACAGGTGCGAGCCGCGGGCGGCCTGCTTATTTCCGACGAGGTGCAGACGGGCTGCGGGCGACACGGGGCGTATTATTGGGCCTTCGAGGAGCATGGTGTGGTGCCGGACATTGTGACGGTGGGCAAGCCCATCGGCAATGGCCACCCGTTAGGTGTGGTGGTGACGACGCCCGCCATTGCCGAGGCTTTTGCCAATGGCATGGAGTATTTCAACACGTTTGGCGGCAATCCTGTGTCGTGTGCCATCGGGCGGGAGGTGCTGCGGGTCATCAAGGACGAGGGTTTGCAACAGAACGCATTGGAAACGGGAGCATATTTGACAGCCGCACTAAAGGATTTGGCGGGCCGCTTCCCCGTCATAGGTGATGTGCGGGGGCCGGGCCTATTCCTCGGATTCGAACTGGTGGACGACCCGGCGACGCTGGCCCCCTCGGAACAGAAGGCCACTTATTTGTCCAACCGTATGCGGGAGCTTGGTATTTTGATGAGCACCGATGGGCCGTTCCACAATGTGCTTAAAATCAAGCCACCTGTTGTTTTCGATAAAAAGGATGCGGATTTCCTGCTCGGCATGTTGGAGCGTGTGATGGTGGAGGACGCAATGCGGGTGTCTTGAAAAACTTAACATTGGAACTGAACATTAACCACTATTTTTGATTGTTAATTCGGTAAGAATTATTTTTTGCTTATCTGAGTCTCTTTGTGCCTTTATCCCTGCATTTTAAAAGAACAAATAGGGAACAATAAAACACGGAGTGACACAAAGCAAAGCGTAGGACACTTCAAACCAACAATTCAATACTTAAAATCATCTTCTATGGGAAAGAAACAAAAACAGGAAAAGCAAAACAGCCCTGCTGTTGAGGCTTCCGCAATGCGCATCGCCGAAATTGAACATGCGCTGGAAATGCTCAAGACTGAAAAGGAAGGCCTAAAAGACGACTTGAAGGAAGCGAAAAAGCAGCTGAAAAAAGCGGCCAAAGTCAAGCCTGAATTGAAAAAATCAAAAAAGGAAAAGGGCGAAAAAGCCAAGTCCGATAAGGTAAAGCAAAAAAATGAAAAGGCGGCCAAAGCAAAACCTGCCATCAAGGAGAAAGCAAAAAAAGCAAAAGGCAAAACTGTCGCCGCTAAGAATTAATCAACGCTTAACTTACAGCTAATCTCCGCTTTAACTTGATATCCGTGCTTTGCGTCAGGTTTCAATCAAAGTTTATTTAGTGGAACAAATTAGTTGTCATGCAGCCACCTTTGAATTTCGGGGGTGGCTGTTCTGTTTCTACACATAGCGTTCACACAAACTTCATTTTTATTTAATCTCTCCTTAATCCCCGCTTTTACTTCCCTTCCAACCTTTGCGGCGTTGCCATTAAGCAACAAAAAAGCCGGGAACAGCCCCAAGCTGTCCCGGCTAAAAGCAATTTGTTTAATTAAAACTCACAAATTTATGAAACGAACGAGACTTGCGTTAAGCCAACAGGCTTGGCGAGTGGCAGTTGTCTTTTTGCTGACAATCGGCACTTGCACAACAGGCCTTTTTGCACAAAAAACCGTGAAGGGCACGGTGAAGGATGCCAAGACGAATGAGCCGGTAGCAGGCGCTACGCTCATGCTGAAAGGCAGCTCCACAGGCACTATTTCAGAAATGGACGGCAGCTTCGAAATCCGGGTGGCCGACCCGAATGTTCCGCTGTTGGTCTCTTTTATTGGCTACGAAAGCCAAGAGGTGCTCATTGCGGAGCAAAACTTTGTGAACATTCTGCTGACTGAAAACGCCGAACAACTCAGCGAGGTGGTGGTGACGGCACTTGGCATCACGAAGGAAAAAGCACGGGTGGGCTATGCCGTGCAGGACGTTAAGGGCGCCGACCTCATCAAGGCACGGGAGCCGAACCCCATCAACTCGCTCACGGGGCGGGTGGCGGGCCTCACCGTCGGTGCTTCGGCGGAGCTGCTCGGCGGCCCATCGGTACTGCTGCGGGGCGACAAGCCGCTCTACGTGGTGGACGGTGTGCCCATCCAGTCCGATTCTTGGAACATCAACCCGGATGACATCGAGCGGATTACCGTGCTGAAAGGCCCCAACGCCTCGGCGCTTTACGGCAGCCGTGGGCAGTATGGTGCTATCCAAATCACAACCAAAAGGGGAACGAAGGACAAGCGGGGCTTCACCGTTGAGCTCAACAACTCCACCATGATGGAGGCGAGCTTCCTCACCATCCCAAAAGTGCAGGATGAATACGGCCCTGGCGACCACGGCCGCTATGCTTTTGCCGATGGCAAGGGCAGTGGCCTCTACGATTCCGACTATGATGTTTGGGGCCCAAAATTCGAGGGGCAGCTCATCCCGCAATACGATGGCGAGTTTACGCCAGACCAAGAATACACGACGGAGTTCCCCAGTGGCGCTACGTTTACGGGCAATATCAAACCGACGCCTTGGACAGCTCGGGGCAAGAACAACCTCCAAAAATTCCTGCGCCCCGGCATCCTGCAAACGACGAACCTCGCCGTGAGTGCTGGCAACGAGGACTACGACATCCGCATTTCCGGCACCTACACCCACCAGCAGGGCATCGTGCCGAACACGCAGTTGAACTCTGGCAATTTCAACACGGCCATTGGTTACAATTTCAACAAAAAACTGCGCTTTGAGAGTGGTCTGAACTACAACCGCCAGTTCACCGACAATATCCCAGACGTGGCTTATGGGCCAAACTCGATGATTTACAACGTCATCATCTGGGGCGGTGCCGACTGGAGCATGGACGATATGCGGGACTACTGGCAGCCCGGCAAGGAGGGCCTCCAGCAGATTTACGCCGACTACACCCGCTACAACAACCCGTGGTTCAGCGCTTACGAATGGTTGAGGGGCCATCAAAAAACAGATGTTTATGGTCATGCTTCTTTGACCTACAGCTTCAACGATGCGCTTAAACTGTTGGGCCGCACGCAGATTTCCACGTATGATATTTTCAGGAGCGAAAAATTCCCCTACTCTGCAACGGTTTATGGTCGGGAGCAAGCAAAGGGCGACTACCGGGAAGACCGCCGCAACCTGTTCGAGAACAACACGGACGTGATGCTGACTTTTGACAAAAGCGTAACGCCATCGCTCGATGTGACGGCCTCCGTTGGCGGCAATATCCGCTCGTTCCAGTACAATTCCAGCTTCGCCAGTACCGACTACCTGAACGTACCGGGCTGGTACAACCTGAACAACTCCTTGTTCACCCGACAGGTGTTCAACTACGGCGCCGATATGCGGGTACTGAGCGCATACAGCTTCGTGGACATCACCTACAACCTCTACCTCACGCTCTCTCTAACAGGCCGCACAGACAAGCACTCCACGCTGCCAGCCAGCAACAACAGCTATTTCTACCCATCTGCCAGCTTGAGCCTTCAGGTTTCAGAGATGGTGCAACTGCCCGATTTTTTCACCTTCTTGAAATTGCGCGGCAGCCTCGCAAAAGTAGGCTCCGGCCTCACCCGCTCGACTATCCCAGCGGCATACCTTGTGGCTGGCCGTGATGTGATTGACTACGGCAACGACTACTACACGCCCTACGACGGTCCGAACTATATCAACTCCAGCGGCTACAATATCAACTTCCCTTACAACAACCAGCCAAGCGCCTACTCACCGACGACCATCGTGAACCCGAACCTGGAGCCTTCGTTTTCGACGGCTTTTGAAACGGGCATTGACATGAAGTTTTTGAACAACCGCCTGGCCCTCGACCTGACCTACTTCAATGCCACCGACGGCCCGAACGTGTTCAACCTGCCCCTTTCCGAGTCCACTGGTTACGGCGCAGCGGTAGAAAACGGCATACAGACCCGCAAAAAAGGCTTTGAAGTGGTGCTGGGAATCCGCCCGGTGAAGTCACCAGACTTCAACTGGCAGGTGGACTTCAACTGGAGCACTTGGCGGGAGACGCTGGACGAGATTTACCCCGGCGTGGAGAAGCTCGGCCAGTTCCTCGAAGTGGGCGACCGAATAGATTCCTACTACGCTGGCGAGTTCGTGAAATCACCAAACGGCGAGAACATCATCGACGGCAGTGGCCGCCCGTTCCGCAACCCGACTCCGCAGTTCCTGGGCTATACCAACCCTGATTGGACTTGGGGTGTACGCAATACCCTGAGCTACAAAAACTTGGGCTTCGGCTTCCAGTTCGACGGCGCAGTGGGCGGCAACATCGTCAACTACATCCAGCGCCAAACCTTCCGGGGCGGCCGCCACGAGGAGACCGTGCTGAACAATATCAAAGATGCCAATGGCCAAGGCATGGGTGATGCCCGCTACCAAGACTATCTCGGCAACAAGACTTGGCTGGCAGAAGGGGTGGTCATTTCCAACGGCGTTGCACCTGAGTACGACGTGGACGGCAAAATCACTAATTACGATGAGATGGAGTTCGCACCGAACACGAACCCAACTTTCTTACAGGACTACATCAGCCGCTACTACTCCAACGAGGAGGCCAACCTGATGAGCCGCACCTTTGCCAAGCTTCGGGAGGTGACCATCACCTACAATTTCCCAGCGGAGAAATTCAAAGGGAAGCGCATCCAAGGGGCCAGCGTGAGCCTCGTGGGCAGGAACCTGCTCTACTTCGCTGAAGAGAAAAACGTGGACGTGGAGCAGTTCACGGGCACGACCGACCCGAACGCCGTGCAGGGCTACTCCGGCTTGCAGTCGCCGACGCTGAGGCGGTTTGGGGTGAATTTGAACTTCACGTTTTAATTAAAGCCAATGAGGTGACATCTTTTTGCCTGCTAGACATTTCCATTTTCATCTGGATTTTTAAGGGCAAAAAGGTGTCATCTCGTGAGCGTCCATCCAAGAGATGACACCTTTTCGCCTTCAAAATTCTGCTATCATTCATGTTGAAAGTAGGCGAAAAGATGTCACCTCAAAGTCAACTGTCAATCAAAAAAAGACAATGAAAAATCTAAAATACCTTTTCATAATCACTGTCCTCGCCTTCGCAGGCTGCGAAAAGTCCTTCGAGGACCTTCAAATCAACCCCAACCAACCCGCCTCGGCACCGCCATCGCTGATATTTCAGGGCGTGCTGAACGACATGTTCGAAAGCAGTTGGAACGACAATATCGTAATGCGGTACAGCCAGTTCCACCTTTGCAACTACAACTACTACGGCAACAATGAGTACAACTGGACGACCTCCGGCTTCGATTTTTATACCCTCAATAACGTGAAGTTGATGGAGACGGAAGCGGAGAAACTGGCGGGCAGCACCTCCAACCCATACTCGGCGCTGGGCAAGTTTTTCAAGGCGTATTTCTCCGTGCGCATGTCGTTGAAATTTGGGGACGTGCCATTCTCGCAAGCCCTGCAAGGCTTGGACAACACGACGCCAGTTTATGATTCGCAGAAAGAAGTGTTTGTCGCTTCGCTCAATTTGCTCGAAGAGGCCAACGACCTGATGGCCGCCGCCATTGGCAAAAACGACAACTCGCTCCAGGGCGACATCTACCTTGGCAACGACCTTGGGAAATGGCAAAAAGTCATCAATACCTACAAGCTGCGGGTGCTCATCCACCTCAGCAAGCACGCCGACGACAGCGACCTGAACGTGAAGGGCCGCTTTGCCGAGGTGCTGAACAACCCGTCGAAGTACCCAGTGATGGAGAGCCTCGACGACAACATGGCCTACAACTTCAACAGCTCGACGAACACCTACCCGACCAACCCGGGCAACAGTGGATTCGACGCTGGCCGCTACAACCACAGCGATACTTATCTTGGCTTGCTTGTGAGTTTGGAAGACCCCCGCACTTTCGTGGTGGCTGACCCTGCCCCTGCAAAGTTGGCACTGGGTTTAACCGAAAACGACTTTGAAGCCTACGTGGGCGCCCCCGCTGGCGAGGGCCTCGACGACATGACCTTCAAAATGGGCAACGGCGAGTACAGCGCCATTGACCAAGAACGCTACTACAGCACGTTCAGTGGGCCAGAGCCATGCATCCAGATCGGCTATGCCGAGCTGTGCTTCAACATCGCCGAGGCCATCAATCGGGGCTGGGTGAGCGGTGATGCTGGCGAATGGTATAACCGGGGCATCATGGCCAGTATGAACTTCTATGGCATCACGGATGCAGTTGCCTTGAATACCTACCTGCAACGCTCCGCTGTGGCCTACACTGGCGACAACGCAGATGGCTTGGAGCAAATCCTGACGCAGAAGTACCTTGCTTTCTTCCAAAACAGCGGTTGGGAAGCCTTCTACAACCAGCGCAGGACGGGCGTTCCGGTGTTCCATATCGGCCCCGGCACTGGCAACGGCGACCGCATCCCGAAGCGGTTCCAGTACCCGGCTTCTGAGCGCAACACCAATACGGTGAACTACGACGCAGCCGTGACGAGGCAGTTCGGCGACGACGACATCAATGCGGAGATGTGGTTGATAAAGTGATAGGCAATCCAAATTTTGGATAAAAGAAAAGCCTGCCCCAATTTATGGAGGCAGGCTTTCCTTTTATAAATTTGCTCAAAGAACAAGCTAAGGCATTGTAGAAACTGAACGAGCTTGCCCTTGCTTTGCCTTGGGAATTTTGGGTTTTATGGAGGTTATTTGAAAATTATATAGCTTCATCAGCTTGACCAATTCACGGGAATGCCGTTGTCGCAAATACTGGTACTGCTTGAGCATGGAATCATCAGGAGAATTAAACTTATGAAAGGCTATCATCTTGTCGAGTCTTTCTATTTGTTCCAAAATATCGGCGATGCGGATATTTGGGCTGACAGGTTCTTCATTTGCCATTGGTCAAAAATTTAGTTCAACAAAACCCTTTGGATAACGCCTTTGTGCCCTGTTAAACTTGGTTTTACTAAAAGTTTCTCGCCATTCAACGGTATCATATATTGTCACAAAATGGAGTGCATGTTCTTCAGGATAGGATTTGATAGCATAGGCATCCACCTTATAATGCCGAGCCGCTCCTTCCATGATGAACTTTGCTTCTATTTCCTTTCTATGCTTTTCATACACTTCAAATGGAATAAAAGTAACGATGTCAATGTCTTTTGGGTTCAATTTTTTTGTTACGAAACTCCCATCAACCCATTGCCGAAATTCGGGCATAATTTCTTGCTTGAATGCGTGAATATAGCTCAAATATTTTTCAAAAATGGGGCTTCTAGTATTTGAGTTCACGAATCCGTTCACAAATACTGTTTCAAAAGATTCAATGTCACTTTGAATTGCATCCTGAGGGGTTAGGTATCCAAACTCATTGAAAATGAGGCTCATAGCAGTATTGTATTTTCGCAAAGCTATGAAAATTTACGATGCCCTGAAACTTCAAAACTATACCCAAACTTAACCCCCGCTTCATATTCGCTTCATACACCTCCCCGACCTTGGTTGCTGAAATTAACTGCTAATTATGACCATAAACAAAGCCCTCAGACGAAGCGCCAACTCGCACCTGACCATTTTCCAAACAAGAAAAATAATAGCCATGCCAATCAAGAAAAGCCCAACTGAAGCCACCATTGAAATCTTCGCCTTGCTGCAACGCCGGGGGCAAGAAGCCTATTTTGGAGAGCCAGTCAGCCAGATAGAACACGCCTGCCAATGCGCCCAATTTGCGGAGCAGGAAGGCCATGACGAGGAGGTCATCATTGCTGCCCTGCTGCACGACATCGGCCATATCTGCGCCCTGCCGGGCGAGGAGGAGATGCCCGGCCTCGGCATCATGCGCCATGAGCAGGTGGGCGCTATTTACCTGCGGAAATGCGGCTTTTCGGAAAAGGTCTGTCGCCTCGTCGAGGGGCACGTACAGGCCAAGCGGTACCTGACCTTCAAGAGCCATCAATATTTTGAGCAACTCTCGAATGCCAGCCGCCAGACCCTACTCATCCAAGGAGGCCGCATGAGCGCCGAAGAAGCCGAAGCATTCGAGACCAATTTCCTCTTTGAGCTGATGGTGAAAATGCGCCTCTGGGACGAGGCCGGAAAGGAACTCAACCAGCCCCTGCCAAGCATGGAACGCTACCGGGAAATGTGCCTGCGACATTTGCAGTCCGAAGCATCAAAACACCCGTTGAGGGCAGCAGCATAACTGTTTCATAATCAATTAAACAAGCATAAAATGTCATTACAACTCATCGTATTCGACATGGCGGGAACCACCGTCCACGATAGCGACAACGTTCACCAAGCTCTGATAAAAGCCTTTTCACAGTTCGGTTACGATATAGACCGGGAGGACGCCAACAGCGTCATGGGCATACCAAAACCCGTGGCCATCCGGGTCTTGCTGACGCAAAAATTCCAGCTCGAACCTTCGCCCGATGAGATTGACACCATCTTCCGGGAGTTTGAGGACAATATGCTCTACCACTACCGCACCAGCCCCGATGTGCGCCCAACCCCATTTGCGGAGCGCACCATTCGTACGCTGCGCAAAATCGGCGCAAAGGTGGCGCTCAACACGGGCTTCTCCTCCGACATCACCAACGCCATCATTGAACGCCTCGACTGGCAGGACATGGTGGACGCATGGGTGAGTGCCGACCAGGTGGAGCGGGGCCGACCGCACCCCGACATGATTCAATTGCTAATGCAAAAATTTGGCATCAGCGACCCGGCACGAGTGGCCAAGGTGGGCGACACGCCCGCCGACCTGCAAGAGGGCACCAACGCTGGTTGCGGCTGGGTCATCGGCATCACGAGCGGCTCGCATACCCGTGAGGAACTGGAGCCGTACCCCCACACCCACCTTGTAGACGATATTTGGCAGGTGGTGAACCTTACGGTGGAGGAGTTCGCACACGCTTGACGCATGGGAACCGCAATAGTCGAAGACAAGCTCCAGATAGCTGGCACACCGTCAGCCGTCAACCCCAATGGGGCGAGCCGTTTATCATCCATCGCAATAGCCGCCCTCGCTGCAGCCGCCACCTACACCTGCATGTACGCCTTCCGAAAGCCGTTCACGGCGGCCACTTTCGAGGGCTTGGTATATGCTGGCGTCAATTACAAGGTGTGGCTCGTGGTGGCGCAGGCACTGGGCTACATGGCGAGCAAGTTTTTCGGCATCCGGTACATTTCAGAGCTGAAATCGGCAGGGCGCTTCCGCAGCATCGTAGGGCTGATAGGCTTCGCATGGCTGTCATTGCTGGGCTTTGCGCTTGTTCCTGCCCCTTGGAACATCGGTTTTATGTTCCTAAATGGCCTGCCGCTGGGCCTTATCTGGGGCATTGTTTTCAGCTACCTCGAAGGCCGCCGCACGACTGAAATATTAGGCGTGGTGCTGGCCAGCACCTTCATATTCGCTTCTGGTTTTGTAAAAAGCGTGGGCAGTTGGGTCCTCGTGGGCGGTGGGCCCCAATGGGGCGGGCAGAACCATTTTTGGATGCCCTTCGTCACAGGGGCGATGTTCATCGTGCCGCTGGTGGGCGTGGCCTGGCTGCTGGACCGCACCCCGCCGCCCGATGCGCTCGACCTTGCCGCCCGCTCCGAGCGCCGCCCCATGACGAATCAGGAACGGCGGGCATTTTTGCAAAAATTTATGCCGGGCATCTTTGTGTTGGTGGGCGCCTACCTGCTGCTCACGGTGCTTCGTGACCTTCGTGACAACTTCGCTGCCGAGATGTGGGTGGAGTTGGGCTACGGCGGCCAGTCCGCCATTTTCACTCAAACCGAACTGCCCGCCACGTTGGTCATCCTACTTGGCCTGAGCTTGTTAGTATTGGTGAAAAATAACCACAAGGCTTTGTTTATCAATCACTTTACCATCCTTTTTGGCTTGGTGCTGGTATTTATCAGCACCCTGCTTTTTTCTCAAAAAATGCTCTCGGCTCCTATATGGGCCATGTTCAATGGGGTTGGGCTTTACCTCGCTTATGTGCCGTTCAACTGCCTGATTTTCGAGCGACTGATAGCGGCCTACCGCCAACCGGGAAATATTGGCTTCATCATGTACGTGGCCGACGCGGTGGGTTACTTGGGTAGCGTTGCAGTGCTGCTGATGAAGGAGTTTGTGGAGGTACAGATTACCTGGAGTGGATTTTTGGTTGGAGCGAATTTATGGGCGAGCGTGATGGGGGTGGTGCTGGTAATATTTTCGATGTTCTACTTCTTTAAAAAACAGGTTAATCAACAATTGGGAAGTCGGAGTAGTCAGCAAGAAAACTTGTCAAATCCAATTTTGAACACCTGACGCCAGTAGGCTCAAAACTAAAATGAAGGTTGAGATGGTCATTGTACCTTGAACCTATTTGTTCATTTTCAAATAAGTCAAGTAAATAGTCTTGACGGATGACGACAGGGGTTGACCAAGTTCCATTATGTCGGACAATAAAAACATAATGAACCAAAATATTGGAGATGTTCCTAAGCTGCCTGATCGGGAGCGAAAACTGTGCCCTGTAACCGTTCTTAGCAGGTTTGGAAGCAGAGGTTTTTACTTGAACCCGCTGCAAAGTGCCGTTTTCGTCCTGAACTACAAAAATATCGTCCCCAATATCAACTTCGGGAATGGCTACATTCCATCCCCTCGTCAAGAATTCAGACATGACAGCAAGATGTCCAGCCTTGCCCAAGTAAAGGTTATAATTCCCTTTCATGCGGCCATCTTGTGTTTGTGCAAGATATGCCCAGTTTGCGAATCAACAAAAAGGATTTCGTCAACTTTTTTCTTCAATTCTTCTTGGTCGCCGACGCCAAACAAAACCGGAAATATATTGACCTCAAACTTATCAAATGGAAGCTTGAAGTCGCTTTTTATATCATAAGATAAGAACATGCTATTGGCAGGATAAGCATTTGGAAACCAGCTTTTTAGCTTTTTTCTCACAGATGGTCCTATGCTAAAAGCATATCCGTCCAATTGCTTATTCACATTTATTTTCAAAGCTTCCATAATTGCTGATTTTTAAAACAAAGCTAACGAAAAATCATGGAAAGCGAGATCAATATTCAGCACAACCAACATCATTCAATGAACAACGCCATCGTCATCGGCGCAGGAATCGTCGGCTTGGCTACTGCCAGGGCACTTGCCTTGAAAGGCTTTAAGGTCAAAGTTTTCGAGCGGAGCCAGCAGGCCATGGGGGCCAGCGTTCGCAACTTCGGCATGGTATGGCCCATCGGGCAGCCAACGGGCGAGCTGTACGAAACCGCATTGCGAAGCAGGGAAATCTGGAAGGAATGCTGCAAGGAGGCGGGCATTTGGCACAACGAAAACGGCTCGCTCCACCTCGCCTATCACGACGATGAGTGGGCGGTGCTGGAGGAATTTGTTGGGGAAAATCAGGCAGTTAGGCCAGCCGTTTCTTTGCTTTTGAAAAAACAGGTGCGAGAAAAATCTGCTGTGGCTGTGCTGAAAGGCTTGAAAGGGGCGCTTTGGAGCAGCGACGAGGTCATCGTTGACCCACGGGAAGCCATTGCGAAGCTGCCCAATTATTTTTCCGAAAAATACGGTATCCAGTTCCATTTTGGCATGGCCGCAGCGGAGGTGAGCACGGGCCGTGTCCGCACGGGCGATGGCCGCTGGCACTTGACGGACCAAGTCTTCGTTTGCTCTGGACAGGACTTTGAGACGCTGTACCCACAGGTATTTGAAGAAAGTGGCATCACCCGTTGCAAACTGCAGATGATGCGCACCCCGGCACAGCCCGCCCGCCTCGGCGCTTCGCTTTGCGCCGGGCTTACGCTCACACACTACAAGGCGTTTGAAAAACTACCGTCGCTTCCCGCACTCCGCCGCCGTTTTGAGGCGGAAATGCCGGAATACTTGAAGTGGGGCATCCACGTCCTTGTTTCCCAAAACCAATTTGGCGAGGCCACGCTCGGCGATACGCATGAGTACGGCCTCCACCACGACCCCTTTGACCGGGCGGAACTCAACGAATTGGTTATCAAATACTTGGAAACTTTTTGCCGGCTTCCTAAGCCGCAAATAGCGGAGACTTGGCATGGGATTTACCCAAAATTGCCAAATGGAAAGAGCTGGTTGGTGGTTGAGCCGGAAGCGGGCGTCACCATTTTGAACGGCCTCGGTGGAGCAGGCATGACGCTGTCGTTTGGGCTGGCGGAAAAGGTGGTAGGCGAGGAGATTTTACCTTGAATTAATACGGGCTTCAAACCTGCTTTATATTAAGATTTGACCTTTGAAGGAAAGATATAACAAGACTGAGTGAGAGCGTATTACACGTTTTATTTGTATGACAGCCGTGCTTTTCACTTTAGCACGGCTGTTCTTTTTAGGCATTCACTGTATTCAAAATATTCAGCAATGCCGAAGCTTCGTCTATTCCCTTTTCATCGTCAGGGTCATTGTTTTCATCTTTCACTTTCAGTTTTGGGTTGGCAAAATCAAATTCCGTCTCATCATAATCATAGAGGCTCCATTTCCCAAAATTGAATTCCAGCGCCGTGAGGCTTTCCACCCAGTCCCCGGAATTGAGATAAGTGACGCCGGATTCAAGCCTGATTTGTGGCTGGTGGATATGGCCGCAGATGACGTGGCTATAGCCCTTTTCCTTTGCCAACCTGATAGCAGTGTCCTCAAAATCGCCGATGAACTTGACGGCTTCCTTCACCCTTTGCTTCACGTTTGCAGCAAAGGACATCCTCGATTTTCCAAACACCGCCCGCCATTTATTGACGAACCGGTTGAGGCGGATGAGCCAGTCGTAACCATGGCCGCCGAGCTTGGAGAGGAGCGGGGAATATTGAATAACGAGGTCGAACACGTCGCCATGAAAAATCCAGTGCTGCTCACCATTCACCTGTATCAAGAGGCTGTCCCGCAGGTGGATGTTGCCGATGGAAAACCCGGAGTAGCGGCGCAGGGCATCGTCGTGGTTGCCCGTGATATAATAGACCTTGGTGCCGCCCATCGCCATTTTCATGATGCGCTGCACCACTTTCACATGCTCGCTGGGGAACCATTTTTTGTTGAATTGCCAGATGTCGAAGAAGTCGCCGTTTAGCACTAGCACCTTGGGCTTTATGCTCTTCAGGTAATTGAGCAGCTCCTTGGCATGGCAGCCATAGGTACCGAGGTGTACATCGGATATGATGCAGATTTCAAGCGTTCTTTTCATTTTTTGAACAGGTTGTAATACGGGTCACATTATAGGTTTTGTGTTTAAGTTTTCTCTTGCCTGTTTTTGGGCAAATTTTTAAAAATACTTGATTATCAATGAATTACAATTAATCTACACAAAACCGTACAATACCCATTTATGGGATAAATTTCGATAGTGCATATAAATTGAGTATGAAGCCTATCTTATGAAATGATTAAGAATTAGGAGGTTTTGGTTAAATGGGTCAACCGCTTTACAATAACTTCATGCAGCCTTAACATCCGCTTAATTTCCCAAGAACCACCGCTATATAGTTTTGCCGTTTCTTCCAAATTCAATCACTAAAACGAAAATTCGGCATGGTAAAACAACTTACTTTATTCTCACTTTTCCTGATTTCCAGCCTCGCACTCAACGCCCAATCGTTGGTGCATTACTGGAACTTCAACAACTCAACGGACCAGACCACGTTGCTCACCCCCACCTCTAACCTTGTGCCCGGCGCTGCCATTACGCAGATAGCAGGCGGCATCAGCGCCATTCAGGTGACGAGCAACACCGGCAACGGCTTCGACGTGACCAACCCGAATGCCCGCACCGGCGATGTTTCGGGCGCCCACCTCCGCTTCAACGACCCCATCGGCGGCGGGCTACTCTTTTCGCTGCCCACCACGGGCTACCAACAGGTGGTGGTGAAATACGCCACCCGCCGCTCCGGTTCCGGTGCTGGCAACCAGTTGGTTTACTACACCACCAACGGTACCGACTTCGACAGCCTCACGGTCATCCAGCCTGCCAACGGCGACCCGACCATGCAGACGCTCGACTTCTCGGCCATCCCTTCGGTGAACGACAACGCCAATTTTGCCATCCGAATCACCTTCGAACTAGGCGCTGGTGGTGCCGCTGGCAACAACCGCTTCGACAATTTTACCCTCGACGGCTTCCTGCTGGGCGCCGATGCCTCCCCGCCGACGGTCGTTTTCTCGCCAATCAGCGGCACCGTGGACGTTGCCCTGAATGCAACCCCGACCCTTACTTTCAGCGAGGACATCCGCCTCGTTTCCGATGCCGCCATCATGGACGGCGACATTCCCACCTTAGTAGATATGCGCCTCAACGATGCAGCGGGTGCGCCCGTCAGCTTCACGGGCAGCTATGCAAACCGGGTCATCACCATCACGCCAACAGCTACTTTGGCCAACAGCCAGACCTACTACCTCGCCCTCAACGCCAACGTGGTGGAAGACACCTCGAACAACGCCGTGGTCGCTGTTCAATCGGCAGCTTTCACGACCATTGCTCCGCAAACGCAGTTCCAGCCGGGTGACCTCGTTCCGGTGGCCTACCGCATGAACGCCTCCGGCGGACAGGACGAAGTCGCATTTTTGACCTTCGTAAACATCCTGCCCGGCACCAAAATCAACCTCACCGACACCAAATATACCGACAACGCACAGCCGCAGTGCCCCGGCGGCCTGACATGGACTTCGCCGAACACGCTCATTCCTGCAGGTTCGGTGTTCGTCATCCAAAACGATGCTGGCGCAGCCAGCACGGGCACGGTAACGGGTTCCACCTTTGGACTTAGCTCTGGCGGCGACCAAGTCATTGTTTATACTGGCACGCCAGACGCCCCGTCCTATATCACGGCGCTCAGTTCCAACGCTTGGGTGAGCAGCCCACACACGGCTTGCAGCGGCAGCCTTTCGTTGATTCCGGCGGCATTGCAGGACGGCGTTTCTGCCATTAACCTCAGCACTGCCCCAGGTAACACTAACGGCAACACCGTGAACGGCTACTATTCCGGCACGCAAACTGGCACGAATGCGAATCTTCGGGCTTCGATTTTGAACCCAGCCAACTGGAACGGCATCGGTGGTGCAACGCCGCCGCAAGCTTGGCCGACCTGGAACTTCCCCGGCCCGCCCCAGGTGACGAGCGCCCTCGTGACCTCCAACTCGACGATTCGACTCATTTTCAACAACGACCTCAGCCCTGCAACGGCTACGGATTTGGCCAACTACACGGGCATCGCAGATTTGACGAATGCCAGCGTGACCAGCAACGGCACGGCGCTCGATACCGTGACGCTGACCTACGCCACGCCGTTCGTAATCGGCAACAGCTACACGCTGACCGTGGCCAACGTGGTGGATTCTGAAAACCGGGTGATGCTCAGCCCTTATGTTTTCACTTTTAATTATGTCACCAAAATCAAGTTCAACAACCGCTT
>JANPLH010000555.1:0-8074 GCA_031426435.1 Saprospiraceae bacterium
CAATTGGTGGTAGCGCCATTGCTCCACAAATAGGCCGCCATTCCCAAAGTCGCACAAAGCTCCGTGGTTTGGCCTTCGCAAATGGGGTCAACGCCCGTAATCGTGCAGTTTGGCAGCGGGTTGACGGTTACAATAATAACGGTTGACGTTGCGCTTCCACAAGTATTTGAATTGGTGACGGAATAAGTGCCACTGGTGGTCACTGTGATGGTAGGCGTCGTGGCCCCGTTGCTCCATACACCGCCACAGTTGCCAGACAATACCACACTACCACCTTCACAAAATTCGACTGGCCCTTCTGCTACAATCGTTGAAGCAGTGGGGGTCATATCTAAATCAACCATATTGAAGTGCATGTCTATAGCTCCCTCACGAGAAAGCCCCCTGCCATGAAGTATCGCCCCCTCCAACAAACTAATGGCCCCGTTGACAAGCATAGTTCCTTGAAAAACGGAACTCTCACCCAATGAAACTGCGCCATTTATTTGCCAATATATATTGCACAATGAAGCAGAATTGGTCAAGATGACATTTGAAAATGAAGTAGTTGACAAAGCGCCATCTATCTTAAAAATAAAGAAGGCATCGGGGTCGCATCCCCCATCCAAAATTAAATCTCCATTTAAAGTTGAAGCCCCACCCAAGCAATATACCGCTGGAGCAAGCACCTGGTTGTTACCCAATGTAGTACCTATAACCAAGTCGCAAGAAATGCCGCCGTAAAAACCATAAGCAATCTCGACATCAGCGGCTGCTTGGGCGGAAACGGGATCCGCCACGTGGATGTTTCCATTCACGATACCCGGAGGAAAACCCGAAAACGCACCCACATTGGTGCCAATATCGCCTGTAACGACCGTTAATCCATCGTTGCTGAATGCGCCGACAGCGGTAAACATTGCAAAACTGGAAGCAGAGCCCAAGGGGGGTGCTTGTGCATAAATTGCACAAGGCACTAACAACAGCAGGGCTGCCATAAGTGCATTTTGTAAAATAGTTCTCATTTTTTATGAATTAACATGGTTAAATAATTTGTATGCCACAAAGGTGAGTCCGAATAATTTTTGGTTTTTACATAAAAAAAGAAATTATTTGCATATTTCACAGGTAAACAAACATATTTTATTTTATCTTCAACAAGGGAACAAAGCGTCATTTCATCCTGTTGACATCCCATACTTATTAATTAAACCCGGATATTACAGGCCGCAAGCAAGGTTTGGTGGCTTTTGGGAAGCTGAAAATATTGTGGTAATGCTTGTAATTATATCATACCTATCACCGCCAAGTTTTGGACATGGGGACTTGGCAATGAGCTATATAAACAAACCGATTTAAATTATTGGGGTTCGAGCGCAAGCTGGCCATTGTTCCCTTTTTAATTCCCATATTGTTCTAATGAGAATGTAAGAGCATGTCCACATCGGGACAAAGAGGTGAGCTTGGGGGCTTGTTGGAATTCAGATTGCGTAACCAAGCGCAAAAAATTTGAAATAAGTTGCACCATTCCCATATTAACGGAAAGCAACTTTGACCATTTGCGTCAAAACTGTACCATCCCGTTCCGCTTTGATGAGGAAGGGCATCGTGCAGGTGTACAATCTAACCAAATTGGGCAAGTTCGCCATAATGCCCCTCTATCATACTTTTCAGTTTTTGCCGAGCAAAAAAGATGCGGCTCTTCACTGTGCCCAATGGGACGTCGAGTTTTTCGGCAATTTCCTTGTAGCCAAAACCATCAATGTACAACTCAAAAGGAATGCGGTTTGCCTCGCACAGACCGTCCAGAATATTTCGCAGCTCCTTCATCATGACGATCGTGTTGCCCAAGTTCCTGACGGGTTGATCCAATACCCCCTTCATATTGTCCTCCATCAAATACACCACTTTTCCCCGGCTCCGCCGCTTGCGGTAGTCGTTGATGAAACAATTTTGCATGATGGTGTACATCCATGCCTTGAAATTGGTGCCTTCCTCAAACTTGTGGCAACTCGCAAAGGCGCGCATTGTCGTCTCTTGCATCAAGTCTTTTGCATTGTGCTTATTTTGGGCAAGTCGCATTGCGTTGTCAAATAAAGCACAGTTCAAGCTGGACAGTTGTGTGTTGAATTCCGTGTTTGTCATGATGAAAATTTTTACTGATTTAGAAAACCGGATATTCGATAAATAGCCAATTACCCACCATCCGTTTCAACGGCGGAATCTCCACAAAAGAGCTATCGTCGCAGGCTTGGAAAGAACCCACATGCGATTTCCCCCGCTTATTCCCAGCCGTTTGATGTGAGGGCAATTCGATTATAAATGTTGGTTTCCTGGATTTTTTTTGAAACAGTTGCTCATGCACGGCGGAAATAGTCCCTGCCGTAGCTGTCCTGAATCATGCTTTTCATTTTCTTGCGTGCAAAGAAGATACGGCTCTTCACGGTACCCATCGGCAGGTTGAGTTCTTGCGAGATTTCTTGGTACTCGTAGCCGTTGAAGAACATCTCGAAAGGCACACGGTGTGCGTCGCCTATGGTATCTAGCATGGTACGCAGCTCCTTCATCATGATGATGGTACCAGCCTCGTTGTGTACGCCCTGCTTTACAGCGAACTCGGAATTGTCTTCCAGTGGCTGCTCCACTTGGTTGCGGGTGCGGCGCTTGCGGTATTCGTTGATGAAACAGTTGCGCATGATAGTGGTGGTCCAAGCCCGGAAATTGGAGCCCTCTTGAAACCGTTCCTTGCAGGCGTAAGCCCGCATGACGGTTTCTTGATAAAGGTCATTTGCATCTTCCCGTTTGTTGCCGTTCAACTTCATTGCGAAGGCAAAAAGAAGGCTTTGGATTTGTGCAAGGCTGTGGCTGAATTTTAACGTTGTCATACTTTCGGCTTTAATTATTCCTTTTCATGCCATGAAAAATCCCTCACAAAACGCCATATTACGATTGCGCCTTTGAGGGATATTTAGCAGATTCAAGCGTGTGTTTGAATAGGTATCAAAATAATTCAGGAGGCAATCTGAACGTCCTACTGAATTATTAACCAATGTCAAAACTGTTGTCATTATGGGTATTTTTCAAAAGTAAAGGTCGGTATCATTGACGGGCTGACCGTTACAAGGTTTTTAAAAATATTTACATTATTCACGCATTAGTTCCGTCCATTTTTTTGCCACTTCCAATAATTTGCTCAAATCAAAGGGCTTTACGAGGTAGTCGTCCGCACCCAGCGCAAGTGCTTCCGCAATGTCAATTTTCTCAGAAAGAGAAGTACTGAAAACAAAGGGGATTTCTGATGTTTTGAGGGAATTTCTTATCAATTTCAAAACCTCAAAGCCATCCATGTCCGACATCAAGGCATCGCAAATGATTAAATCAGGACTGATTTCAGTGGCAAGCGCTATCCCAACCTTGCCGTTGTCGGCGGCGTGAACCTCATAGCCGTGCATTTCCAAATACTCCGTGAAATTTTCAAGAATCTCTGGGGTGTCTTCAATTAACAGTATTTTTTTCATGGCGGTTGCTTTTCATGTGGCTAGGCGCTTATTTCGTTTTCTCCAGTACGAAATCGAATTTCACCGTTATCTCGTCCCCAACTTTTATGGTGCCCAACATCATGACAGGCGGTTTCATATTGAAGTCAGTCATCTTTAGTTTCTTGGAAACCGACAACTGCATATCGCCATTGGGCAGCTCAATACCGCTCGCCAAAAGTGACACAGGCTGAGTGGAACCGGCCATGTCCAGTTGACCGGATGCTTCAATAGTGACTGCATGTGAGGCATCCACTTTCACCGCTGCATTGCTAAAAGTATAGATGATATAGGGGTTTTTATCCGATTTGAATGTTTCATAGGTTTTGTCGTCCATCTTTTTTCCCTCTTTGCTTTTGATTCCTTTAACAGCAATTTTTATTTCCACGTCTTTAATCGAAACCAGCTCGTTGTCTTTGGTTTTAAAAGCGCCTTTTCCTTCCATTTTGGTGACCTTCGATTCCCAATCATGCAAAGACGATGTACCGTGGACCACAGCTTTAGCCGATTTTATTGAAAATTCGGCCGACTTTACTTTAGGAGCAGCAATGGGCGGGGTTTTAGGAGTTGGTTTGGACTTTGATGAAATTGCCTTTACTGCGGCTTTGGGGTGCTCGTCAGTAGGTGCCTTGGTGGATGGTTCTAAATTAAGTGCGGCTGGCTTATCGGCGATATACGATTCCTTCACCCCCGATGTGTCCATTGCCAAGGCGAAAGTATCCAGGCTTGATGCAGTTGAAATCGTTTCAATGGGAACAGCAGGTTTTTTACTTGAATTTCCATTCTTGCCGCCGTCACCTTCAGGGGCGCATTGCACGAATGCCATGACACAAAAAATAACACTTAAGAAGCCATAAAAGAGTGGTTCTTTTTTCATTGGGTATTTTTCTTTACGGATGAACCAGAATTTAATTCGTGGATCTTCGGTTTCTCAATTTCGTAATTTCAATGAATTACTTGTTCTTCTGAAAAATACGACTTCACATAAGCATGCTGCTGGTTCTCCGTCATTTTATCGGCGGCTTGCACCGCTATTTTGACGCCCTCGAAGCGGTGGTCGGCCCTGAGCAGGTTGAACAGTTCCGTCTTCGCCTCGGCCGGGCCGAAGAGCAAGACCGTATCATAGCTGCGGATGACGTCGCCCAATTGGAGGTAGTAGCCATTTTGTAACTGCTGTTCCTTGTTGTGCATCAGGTTCTCTCCTTTGTACGCGCTATGCCGCTTTTCTTGGTTCGTGAATTTTGACGAAATGGTTTTCGTCCCCATCGTGGCTAACGAATATTCCATGATATGGGCGCTTGAATGGTCCATCCAAATGCCCAAGTAGTTTGATTTAGTCATTGTCTTTTTTAATTAAGTTCTACTGTAATGCTGCCTTCCAGTTCCGCTTTCTGGTTTGGCTCATCATAATGACAGGCGCTTGCAGGGCTGCGATGGTTGAAAGTACCAGGTTCAGCAGGATAAATGGGCTGGGGTCAAATTTGTAAGCACCGATGGCGACTGTGTGGAAGGCAATTCAAAGTGCCAATATTACGCTGAACAAGCTTACGAACCGCCAGCCACCGCCGAACCAAGCGACCTTGTCAGAGATTTTTGCCCCGAGGTCAGGGTCTTGAGCGGCGGGTGCAAAAGGTTGTGGACAAAGGGCTTTTTCGCCCTTGATGTTATCCGCTACTATCTGGTGCAGCTTGCTGAGGTGCCCGCTTTCATGGGACATTAACTGGTAAGTTTCCTCATTGTCTATATTAGGAAATGGGTTAGATTTTTATCCGCTTCAAGGAGTCCAAAAGACCGAATGCCTGGAGCAACCAAATGACAAGAAATATCACAACAACTGCGTTGAGGATACTTTTTATCTTGCGGTCCATCGGGATATAGGTGTTCACCAACCAAAGCAGGACACCCACCACGATTAAAATGATAATGATATTTAATAAAGGCATGGATTTTTTTTTGAATGATTTGAAACTGTATAGAGAAGAATTAAGAGCGTGTTTTCGGTTCAATAATATTGAACCAAAAACACCATGGTAGGGCTTTCAGGCAATTTCAAATAGCTTTCTGCCTGAATGACCCTCAGTAGTACCACGCTGCTATAAGTAGCAAGATGAGGATAACCCCCCGGCGCCCTCACCGACGAATCCGATGAGCCAAGTAAATTTCCTATGATGAATGATTTAGATGATGCTTCATGGCAATCGCTTTTGCCAGATAATATCAAAGCAAAATAATCAATAGGATAATTACCAACAGCAAGGTGCCAGCTGAAATAAAAATACCACCATTGTTGATGGCCCTGAGCTGCTTGTTTATGGAGCGCACTTCTTTCCGCAATTCTCTCCGCTCAGCTGTTCGCAAACTCGTCCTGTCAATCAGGGCTATTTCGTCCAGCCTTAGGGTCAGGGTATTGACAAGGGCGGCCTCTGCGGCGGCGGTGGAGTCGGCTGTGACTGGATTTGCAGCCAATCCGGCTGCGCTCAACTGTACAGGGGCAGCCAACAAAAGCAGGCTGAATGTGATGATGCAAAATGTTAGTTTTTTCATTTTCTTGTTTTTTTTGTGGAAACAATTCCACTTTACAAAAGTGGGCATCATTGCGGCTTTCAATGTTACACAAAACAGGAAATGGTTTGCACAATTCACAGGTTTTTATCGCTTTTTCGGTCTACACTTTCGGCTCGGTGTATTCCTTTGACAATTTGATAAGATCGTGCTCGGTTTTATCTTCCACATTCAGCACGGTATTGCTGGCAGGCTTGTGCGACGAAACCAGCTCGTTCACCTTCAAATGCAGCAGCACAGAGAAACGGCTGAAGGATTTTTGGATGATGAACAGGCTTAAAAACGTGATGCCATGGATGATGTCACGGATGATGTCACGGACATCCTGCATGTAAAATTCCTTGTTCACGAGCCAGAACACGACCATGGCCAAGGCGAGTATAAACGTGATGGAATTGCCCAACACGGTGGTGAATGTGGTGGTAATTTTTTCAAATACCATTTCTGAATGTCTGTATATTCTCTTCATTTTATCAATTGTGCGTAATTTATTCCGTGGCAGTTTTTTGACGATTTCCTCAATATCCAATATTATTTCCACCAATGGCGGCATGGTGTCGCTCAGCTGATAACCCCAGGATTTCAGGGACTCGATAAGGTCGAGGATGTGCTTGATGAATACCGTTAACGGGATGACGAGAACATGCCGGGGATACCCCCGCAAGGCTGCTCCCGCGATGAGCAATCTGGACGCATTTTAGTATCGTTCAAAGAATAACTTTTGAGGCGACTATTTTCGGTACGATATAGTTTTTGTCATTGGATGACCATGTACATCGCTTCCACCTATACCGCATACACAGGCGATTTGTTCACCAATGCGAAAGTGAAAGCCGTGTCATTACCCTCGTTTTGGAAAGATGCTCAAAACCAAACTCCCGTACCCAGCGCCGCACTCGGAATAGCGACATTCCCAATCTTCGTGCCTTGGTACCCCGCATAAATCATGTAGCGCTTGAGGTGCACCTGCATCCTGACCTGGTGTTGCCGGGCGTATGCCCCATTCGGAAAGCCGACCACCCCGTCAGCATAGAAGCTCAGGGGCCGCTTGAAGTACCAAGTCAAGCCCGCATTGAGCGAGGGGCTGCCGTATAGCAGCGACTCCTTGCCGGGGTTGAGTAGCATAAGGCCCCCACCCCACCAAAATTGGAACTTAGGGTGGTGTACCCGGTTATAGGCAAAATTGAAATTGGTGATGGCGAAATGGTCGGTGCGGGTGCCGCCGCCGTTCGGTTCGTCCAGCGTCTCAAATAGCTGGAGGTGGTTCACATCAAGGGTGAGCGCCCGGTTCGGTGACCACTTGGCCTGTAGGTAGCCACCAAAAACGGCATCCTCGTCCGATTGCGCATGGCCTAATAACTGGAGGGACATCCGCTTCTCGTCCCCCATGTCGAAGGGGAGGTAGCTGCCGCTGTTCTCCTCGTCGGCATAAGGGTATTCGTTGAACCCAGAAGCATTGGCGGGCAGCTCGTTTGGGCCTCGGTACATCAGCCACCACATGGGTTGCAGGGCGAAATTGAAGAACAGGTCGGCCCAGATGGAGTAGTTGTCGCCACCGCCACGACTGTCACGGCCACCGCCGCCGCCATTTCTGGAGCTGCCGCTTTCGAGGGCACCTCGCATCCCTTCGAGCTTCTGGGCCTGCAAGAGCATCGGGAGTAACGCAATTGCTAAAAGAAAGACAAACTTTTTCATGGTGTTCAGGCTTTAGGCTTTTCTTCGATAACGCTTTAAAATGGGCAAGCGTTGCATGGGTTAGCTGTTAAGTAAGGGATAATATGGAGGGGCACTCCCCTACCCCACTAAGCAAGCTTATCCATTCAATCCAAGACATTCTTCAAGGTATAATGAGCAGAAATCATCAGGTTTTTCAGGGCTTGTCCCTCCCCATGAACCTTTCTTTTTCCATCATACTTTTCTTTTTACAGTAGCAGTTTCAAGCCACAAGGCTTATTCCAGTTTTCATTAGCCCCTTTTTTTTATTTATTTTCTCCTTT
>JANPLH010000556.1:0-5432 GCA_031426435.1 Saprospiraceae bacterium
CAGTTTACACAAAATCCTGCAAACGGTCAAAGTAGCATCTATAGCAACGTCCCGGTAGCAGTCAAGCTTGTAAAGCAATAATTCAACTATTTTTGTTTTATGTAGGGCATGTCCATGTATTTGAACATGCTCTATTTTTCTTATAATATTTTATCAATGAAGCATCTTCACCTACTCTTACTGCTTTTTGCCTCTCAGTTGAGCGCCCAAAAGCAAGACTATCTATGGCTCATTAGCCATTCCTATGGCCAACCAAATGGAACACAATTGAACTTCAACCATGACCCTGTCCAAATTGACGTGGTTCAGCGTAAACTGCACATGACTGGCACCAATGCCTCCATCTGCGATGAAAATGGAAATTTGTTGTTGTACAGCAACGGAAGGAGCATTGCCAATTTTGAAGAGGAGATAATCGAAAACGGAGATAGCATCAATTACGGCTTTTGGTACGACAATTTTGGCGATGCCGGATACCCTGTTTGGCAAGGCGCTTTTTTTATTCAAAAGCCTGGTAGCGAAAATTTGTACTATTTATTCCACATGTATGTTGGCTTTGAAAATGGGCCAGTGCCAGTTCCCATGTCGCTTTGGTACAGTGTAATAGATATGGAGGCCAACAACGGTAAGGGCAAGGTTGTTGAAAAGAATATCCCTTTGCTTGAAGGCGGCGAGGAAATTAATTTCACTCAAGCTACATCAGTTAGGCATGCCAACGGGAGAGACTGGTGGATTATAGTGCCCAACCGAATGGGTCCTCAGTACTACCGATTTTTGTTCACTCCAAATGGAATCGATGGACCTTGGGTACAAGAAGTAGGGTTTTTAGAAGCGACTACCGATTTTTACATATACAGTGTAGCCAACAGAAGGTTCTCGCCAGACGGTAGCATGTTCGCTGAGAATATATTACAGCATTTCACACAGCTATTTGACTTTGACCGTTGTACGGGGCTGTTCAGCAATCCAAGGTTGATTATGCAAACAAGTAACCCTCCATTGAGCATCGCCATTGGCCATGTTGTTTTTTCGCCTAGTGGCAAATATTTGTATGTCACAGCAGCGACCAACAATGGGCCAAGCCTGTTTCAATATAGTACCGAATCAAATGATATTTCCTCCTCAGAGGTATTGATATACAACTGTCCTGTTATGAATCAGGTTACAGAGTGTGCATTCAGCAGTATGTTGCTTGCGCCAGATGGTAAAATATACTTAAACGAAGGCATTGATAGCACTTCATATAGTATTATACACGAACCTGACAAACCTGGATTGGATTGTAACTTTGAATTAAATGACCTTGTATTCCCAGTGGCCTATCCAAGTGGGAGTTTCCCCTACTGGCCCAACTATCGGCTTGGGGCATTGGAGGGCAGCGGCTGCGATACCATCGTTTCAAAAATTACAGATATCTTTCTAAAGAAAGAAACATTTGATGTTTATCCCAACCCTGCAAGTGATAAGGTGTTTTTCGCCTCGCCAATGACCTTTACTGGGATGATTAGCATCAAACTACTAAACTCCACTGGGCAGTTGGTATCGGTGATGGCGCAAGCACAGTGGGGCGGTTCGATTTCCATACCCTTGCAACAGGCTGCGCCGGGGCTGTATTTTTATGAGATTGATATAGATGGAGTGGCCGTGCAGCAAGGAAAATTGGTGGTAGTGCGTTGATGGAAACTGCCATTTAGGATATATAAAAGCGGTGCTGCTGCATCCGGCAGCAGCACCGCTTTTAAGTTTTGCCAAATGTCAACCTGTTAACTAAAATTGCGTTCTGCAACAAATCATTGTAAATCAATTCAATACCCCCTTCATTTTTTATTACCTGCGTAATGCTTACCGTCTGCACCCTTCCTTCCCGGTTCATGATGAAGCCGTTCCAGTCGTCTCCTTGGCCGCCTGTGCGGTGAAAGTCGAGGATGGCCGCTGGGCTAAAGTCTTGCCGCCCATGCCGCCAATCACGAAACCATTGTTGCCGCATTTCGCCGACCTCGCCGGGGTACAGCGTTGCAGACGACCAGAGGTAATAGCCAAGCGGGTCAAGCGGGCGGACGTGCTGCTGCTTTTCATCCCAACGCAGTTCGTAGGGCTGCCCATTATCCACGATGATGAACGTGAAAGGCTCCATCCCTTTGAAATTGTATTTTTCAAAAAAC
The DNA here is from genome assembly GCA_031426435.1 of Saprospiraceae bacterium. Taxonomy (GTDB): domain Bacteria; phylum Bacteroidota; class Bacteroidia; order Chitinophagales; family Saprospiraceae; genus UBA6168. The sequence continues at coordinate 2,163 of JANPLH010000556.1, forward strand.
TCAGTGGACGTTGCGAAGCGAAAAAAATCGAGCACCATGAGGCCCCGGCTGCGGCGATAGGGTGGGCGGTGGTGGTGCTTTTCAAATGCCCCATTCAGCAAACAGACCACCCGGTTGTTGTCCGAGGCGGCAATCCACGTGCCTCCAGCTGCGGTGTCCCTTGGGAAAATAAGGGTTGCCCCGGTTGCCCCATTGGGCTTGACCCCAGAGGGGTAAATCACCGCACTATCAAGCGATTGCGGGGAGCGGGCGGCGTTTTCGTCCCGGTTCGAGGTGAGCACGAAATTGCCGCCGGGCTGTGGTATGTAGGATACGGTACACATTGTTGGTAGGGGCGAATTGCATTCGCCCATTTCATGGACAATCAGATGGGCAAATGCAATTCGCCCCTACAAGGGTTCTGTTTTAAAATTCTTGAACAGCATCATCCCCCGCTCGTGCAGGTACTTGATTTCATGCGGCTGTATCAGGTGGTCTTCTTGGTAAAAAATTAGGAAGAAGCCAACGCTTTCGAGGCACCAGTCCTTTTCAATAGTAAAAAACCGGATGACCTCATCTTGGTTCATCGTGCGGCGCACATGGGCCTCATCTTCGCCTTGAAGCAGGTAGTTGTCGGAGAAATTCGGATGCTCCTCAAAGTCAATATCCTGTTCTAAGCCGAGCCAGGTGCCGAGGCGGTGGAAGAAATGCTCTGGCTTCATAAGCATCTCCGGCATAGCAAGCTGCTTGGAATTGATGAAGAGCACGCTTTGCCGATAGGTATGTGCCGACTTGCCCGTGCTAATCGTGTACTTGTAGTCGAAGATATGGAAACGGTCTTCCATCAGCGGGCTGGTATGGGTCATCAGGTTGGTGATTTCCTTCCTGCCGCCTTTGTCCATGAGATGGAAGTCACGGAGCAGGCCGATCATGCCGTACTCATCCTGCTCCGTGAACTTCATGCCAAGCGCTTTGGCCGTCAGGCGAAGTTGCTCGGTGCGCCCATCATTGAAAGCTGCTTTGAACATGCTGTCTTAGTCGTTGACTTTCAAGAGTTTACCGCTGGCTATCCGCTGGCTTTTTTCATCCAAAAGCTGGTAGAAATAAGTGCCAGTTTGCAGGTTTTCGAGCGAAAGCTGGTTGCCACCTGTGGCCATTTTGCCCGACAAGACCATTGCCCCACGGGCATCGAAAATGCGGAGCGAGTAGGTGCCAGTGGGCATGTTTTTCAAAGTGAAAACGGCCTCGTTGTAAATTGGATTTGGTGTGACGACGACCGTTGGGGCTGCTGCCAAGGGTTCATCGTTGCCGCTTATAACGCCATTGTCTTTGTATTCCACTGATTGCACCGTAAGGCCATCACTGCCCGTGTTGACGGCTGCGATGAATTCCTTTTCGGTATTGCTGATGAAAAGGTAGGTAACCATGGTGTCTTTACCGAACCCGCTTGCAATGCCGCCTCCGCCTGCCCCGCCAAGTATGAGGTCCGTGATGTCCTGCCAGCCAAGGAAGCTGTGTATATCCAAACGGGTTTCACGGTATTCGGTGCGCTTCTCCCGCAGTACGTCATAAGTGCCGCCGGGAATGGCGAGGGTGCCGTATGCGTCCACGAGGTCGTATCGGGAGGCCGTGCCCCTGATTCGGATGGAATCGGCAATGGCAGCAATGGGGCCTAAACTGTCGGCCAGCGGGCCTAGGTCAGCTAAAGCGATTGCGATGTTCAGGCTGGACTCCGCCAAATGGTTGTCAATGAAATGAAGGGGTGCCCTGCGCTCTGGTACGGGTGGCGTGAACTTGAAATCCGTTTGAACCGGGAGGCCGCCGCCCGTGGGGTCGCTGCCGCTGAACCCGAGGTTGTCAAAGCTGGTGGCGCTTACAGCATAGTAGGTCTCCCCTTGCCCGCCAGCATTGGAAGCGAACAGGGTTGCCGTTGGGAAACTGGCTACTGCCATGCCTTCGCTCGCTGGCCGGAAGATAGCCTCTGATTTGGCGGTAGGTGCCAGGCCGGTGAAGTCCCAAGCAGTAGGGCCACCAGCTGCGGTGATGACCACGCCATCGGGATTGAGGTCGGTGGCTGTTTTGAGGGTATCGCCTGCCACTGGAAAAGTAGCGTTGGTGACAATGATTTGGGCATGGAGGCCGGCAGCAAATACCACCAGTGCGAAAATAGAATACAACTTGTTCATTTTCAATGATTTAAAAAGTATGAAGGTGTTCCGTTGCGTGGAATAAGTTCATTGCCCAATAAGGCAAATCAAAGTTAGGACGATTTTTTATTGAGCGGGTTGAAACTTGGCAACAATGCCTTGCATTGGCGATTTTTATCGAAAATCAATCGCCCCGCCGACCTGCCCTAACCTCCAACAACTTGAAATATAGGATGACGAATGAAGTGCCAAGGGTGATTGAATTGGCAAGGATGATGGGCAGGTCACCAATCAAAAGGCCATACACCAACCAGGTTACTGTTCCTAAGAAAACCATTGTGAACATGCTCAACGAGAGATCGCTCGTGCGGCGGGTACGCCAAGTTTTGATGGCCTGCGGTACGTAGGCTCCGGTAGTAAGGAAGGCGGCTATCAGGCCGATGACGGTGGTTGAATCCATTGTTGAACAGCGTTTTTGGCGGGCAATGTTACGGCGTTTTGACGAGACGGAAAGATTTGACAAATCTTTGAGGTTTGTCAAATCTCCATCTTACCTTTCGCAAAAGTTTTTTTCATCAAAACATTGACTTATGGACTTGCTTTACACCCTCATCATCGGTGCCGTGGCTGGCTGGCTGGCCGGCACATTGTTCAAAGGCTACGGCTTTGGCCTCATCGGTAACATCATCATCGGCATTGTGGGCGGCTTCATTGGTTATTGGCTGTTCGGCAAATTAGGCATCTCGCTCGGTAGCGGCACCCTCAGCACCATCCTGACCTCTGCGGCAGGGGCCATCGTGCTGCTCTTCGTGGCTGGACTTTTTAGGGGGAGATAAGCCGCATGAGGATAGCCATCAATACCCGCTTTCTGCTGAAAAACAGGCTGGAAGGCATTGGCCTTTACACCCATGAAGTGGTCAGGCGGCTCGTGGAGCAGCACCCTGAGCACGAGTTTATTTTCCTGTTCGACCGCCCATTCGACCCCAGTTTTGTTTTTGGAAAAAACGTGACCCCGGTCGTGCTGTTCCCCCCGGCGAGGCATCCGCTGCTGTTCGTTTGGTGGTTCGAGTGGTCTGTGAGGCGGGCATTGCGGCAGCACAAAGCCGACGTTTTCCTCTCGCCCGATAACTTTCTTTGCCTCGGC
>JANPLH010000557.1:0-2059 GCA_031426435.1 Saprospiraceae bacterium
GTGGTAGAATGCAAGCAGTCGTTGCAGAACGGCCCTGCTGTTAGCGCTTCGAAGCGCTAACAGCAGGGCCGTTCTGCAACGACTGCTTGCATTCTACCACACAAACGTCTCCACTGTCTTCCCTTGCAAAGAGGCCGTAATCCAGCGGCTGCCCGCTTGGATATTGAACGATTGAGCATCAGCGCCTTCGTTCAGGACTATCAGCACTTTTTTGCCATCAGGCCGTTGGAAAGCGACATTGGGTAGCGACCCGGTCAAGTTGCTGGATAGCCGAACCGAACCCGGCAGCACGAACTTGGACGCCTGCCCGATGATGTAATAGCTGACGTTTTTCGTGACGGCATTGCCGTTGATGGTCAGGGCACCTTTGCATTCGGTGCAGCCGCCAGGGGTGTGCGGGCCGTAGTTGGGGTCGTTGGCGAGGTTCCATTCGAGGGCCACCCGGCTCCAGTTGCGCAGCGTACCGATGATGACGTTCTTGATATGCCATTGCAGGTCGCCGTCGAAGGTGCCGTTTTTGCCTGTCCATTGCTCCGTAAAATAAAGCGCCTTGTCGGGGTGGGCATCGTGGAGGGTGCTGAGTGCGCTTGCATCGCCAGCATACAGGTGAAAGGCCGAGCCATGCACGTACGCATTGGCGGCGGGGTCGTTCAGCACTTCGATTGGGTAGTTTGGCTCGTCGCAGTTGTGGTCCCAGATGATGATTTTCGTGGCGATGCCCGCTGCTTGGAAGGCTGGGCCAAGGTGGTTTTTGATGAACTCAGCCTGCTGGCTCGATAGCATTTGCATACTGGGGTTGTTGCCGGGATGATGAGGCTCGTTTTGCGGCGTAATTGCTTCAATATCAATACCGTGCGATTTATAAGCTTGGATGTATTTTACGAAATATTGGGCGTAAACGCCGTAAAATTCCGGCTTCAAATTACCTCCCTTGCTGCTGCCGTTGGTTTTCATCCAAGTTGGCGGACTCCACGGCGACCCCATGAATTTGATGTTGGGGTCAATAGCCAATATCTCCTTGATGATGGGAATCAGGTGCTCCTCGTCCTTTGCGATGCTGAGCTCCGAAAGGTCGGGGTCGGTCTGGCCAGCGGGGAGGTCATTGTAGCTGAACACCTCGGCATCCAAATCGGAAGCCCCAATGCTCAGGCGCAGGTAGCTCACGCCGATGGAATTGTCGTTTTTGCCAAACAGCGTTTGCAAGAGTTCTGCCCGCTCCGCTGCGCCCATTTGATGGAGCAGCATGGCGCTGCTGCCCGTCATTGTAAAGCCGAATCCTTCAATGGGCTGCAAGGCCAGCGTCGTGTCAATCGTGATGGTGCTGAAACGGTCGTCCTTGCCGGTGGCGAAGGCCAGCCCTTTGCTGGAAAGCAGGTTCGATTGGTCGGCGGAAGTGGTCCACACCTGAACGGGCAGGGTGGGGGTGGGTTCTATGGGCTGCTGCTCGTCCTCGGTTTTGGAGTTGCAGGATAGGGTGCTGATGAGTAGGAGGATGGGCAGGATGATCCGCATTGATTAAATTGTTTGATTGCTTGATTGTTAAATTATTGAACGGTTATGCTGCTTTGCCAAAATGCTTTTCAAAAATTCGGTAATGCAACAATTATTAAAACACCAGCGTCGCAATCGAGTGCGGCAAACTAACCGTCTCCGCTGCCTGCCCGTTCATCCATAGCCTATAGCTGATTTTCTCCCCCGTTGGGTTCATCACCACTAAGGCGATGCTGCCATCGGGGTTCTGGAAAGCCGTGGTCAGCAGTTGCGCCCGGCTCGATGAACTGACGATGCGCCTCGCCCCCGGCTTTATAAACTTGGAGAAATGGCCAATGTAGTAATAGGAGTTCATGTAGTGCAGCGTGCCCTCTTTCGTCTTGGCGTGTATGGGCGCAAAGCAGAAGTTCTGCACGTGGTTCGGGCCACCCGTTTCATCAAGGAGGATGTTCCAATCCGTCCAGGCCACGGCACCATTGTTGAAGTCCTGAATCATGTTCTGGCCGTAGCGCTCGCCCCATTTCCATTGGTTGATGGTTTCCCAGGAGAAAGGGAAGTTGCAGGCCTC
>JANPLH010000558.1:0-9802 GCA_031426435.1 Saprospiraceae bacterium
CATCAGCGCCCTTGGCCGGGAGATAAAATCGGTGAGCGGCGTGCCCATCCGGGACGTGATACAGTCCGACGCCGCCATCAACCCCGGCAACTCCGGCGGCCCACTGCTCAATTCCAGCGGCCAGCTTATCGGCGTGAACACGGCCATTTACAGCCCCAGCGGAGCCTCGGCGGGCATCGGCTTCTCCATCCCCGTTGACGTGGTGAAATGGGTGGTGCCCGACCTCATCCAGTTCGGCAAGGTGAACCGCCCGACCCTCGGCATCGAACTCGCCAACGCCCAGACCACGCAGCGTCTCGGCATGAAAGGGGCACTTATCACCCACGTTGCCGAAGGCAGTGCTGCCGAGCGGGCAGGCCTCCAGCCTACCTATCGTGACCGCTCCGGCCAAATCCGCCTCGGTGATTCCATCATCGGCATAAACGGCGAAAAGGTGGAGTCCAGCAGTGACCTGATTTTGATTTTGGAGAAATTCAAGGCGGGGGACAATGTGAAGGTGAAAATTTTGCGGGAGGAACGGGAGCAAGAGGTGGTGGTGAGGTTGGATGGGGCGAGGTGAGGGGGTTGGTCAAAAAAATCCTACAAAAAAAGGGCCTACGAATCTCTTTCGTAAGCCCCTTCCTTTTCTTCGAGCGGAAAATGGGATTCGAACCCACGGCCCTCAGCTTGGGAAGCTGATGCTCTACCAACTGAGCTACTTCCGCTTATATGCTGGTGTAAAAATAGCGATAGGCGGCAATTCATTCAGTAAATCTTCTATTTTTTGAAAAAAAAATCGCCGCCCATCCAATTTCATTCAATTATTACCTTCCTAACCAGCACCTCCTCGCCCGAAGCAATTTTCAGGGTATAGACGCCCGCAGGCAGTTCGCTGACAGGGAGCGAGAGGCCCATTGCGCCAGCAGCAAGCTGCCGAGCCAAAACTTGCTGACCCATTGGCGAAGCCAACGAAATACTGACCGACTCGGCCAATGGCTCCAAGCTTTGCACGATGATTAGCTCGCTCGCTGGGTTCGGGAAAATGGCCAAAGCGTTGCCTGCCAGGTAGCCCGTGGTATTCACGCCCTCGGTGGTGAAGGTGTGGATGGCAGAGGCAGTGCTGCCGCAATCGTTTTTGGAAGTCACCCGCCAGTAGTAGGTGATGCCGGGTGTCAGGCTGTTGGAGAGGGTGAACGAAGTGGCTGCCGTATTGGCGCTGTGAAGGATGTTGGCATCGAAGGCGGCCAGCTCGTCGGCCACTTGCAGCTTGTAGCTGTCGGCACCTGGCACGGCATCCCACTCGAAATGGGCTTGAAGTGCGACACCCGTTGCATTTTCGGTAGGGGCAGTTTGGTTGGTGGCGGCTGGCAGGTCGCTCACGGCGACGAGGATTTCGGTGGTCTTTTCCACAGTGCCGTCATTGGCTTGCAGGACGAGGCTCTCGGCGATGCCGTCCGTTGTGACGAGGTTGGTGATAGTCACCTGCACGCTGCTGCCGGGCATGGCGGGGTTCTGGCTAAACTGCACGTTGCCAATCACGTTGCCGGGCACCACGCTGAGGGTCACGCCGCTGGCCGACCAGTCGCTGCCGAGGCTCAGGTCGAAACTGATGGTTTCCCCGGCGCATATATCGAACTCATCATCGCTCGTCGTGAACGAGGTATTGACGAAGTTGCCATCTATGCTTTCAAAAATGAAGAGGCCGCCCTGCATGTCTGAGAGCAGGATGTTGCCGGAGGGCAAATTTGGGTTAACGCCCCATGCGCCTGCGTAAGACGGCACATTGGGTGCTGCATAGGTATCATAGAAATAAGCTCGCTCCGGGTGCTCCGGGTCGCTGATGTCCCAGACTTCGAGGCCGTCGTAGTAGTAGGAGAAATAGAGGTAATTGCCCCGCACGAGGCAATTGTGCGGTATCTCGTTGGCCCAGAGGCCCGGCTCTATGGTGGCCACCACGACAGGCTCTGTGAGGTCGGTGATGTCCACCACCTTCACCCTTGCCCCATGCGTTTCATCACAGAGGAAATAGTAGTTGCCATCTTCGGACATCCAGCCGGAGTGGTTGTACCCGGCGTCGGTGTAATTGGTCATGGTGCCAAGTAATACGGGCGCTAGCGGGTTAGTAAAGTCAATAATCCAAAAGCCGGAATTGCCACAATTGAAAAAGCCGATATTGTCCTTGATGAATCCATCATGGGTGTAGGGCATGTAAAAATTGGGGTTTGGGTAGCTGGCCAACAGCACGGGTTGCGTGGGGTTGGAGATGTCGAGCACCTTCGTGCTACTGCTTGCACCAAGCAGATAAAGGCGCTGCTGCGAGGTGTCAATATAAAGGTTGTGTGACCGCACGACGAATTCGTCGGAGCTATACACTTGGGTCACACTGTTCGGAAGGTCATGCAAATCAATGATTTGCAGCTTGGAAGGCCCCTCGTCGGCCACGCAGTAGAGGTAGCCGTTGTAGTCCTTCATGTCACGGTGTATGAGGTTGGTGCCGGAGGAGGCGCCCGCTACCCTGAACGCTTCGAACACATCAGCCGGGTTGGTGACGTCAACGATATGCATGCCCGCCGTGGAGCCGATGACACCGTACTCATGGCCATTAATGCCGAAGCCCCAGCACTCGTTGTAGCGGTTGTTGTAGGCAGTAGTCGGTACAATGCTATCGTCGTGCCAGTTGTCGAGCAGTGTGGCCTGGCTGGCCTGGCCCAAGCAAAAACCAAGGGGCAGTATTGCGAAGCAAAAAATTTGTAGCGATTTTTTCATGCAGGTTGTGATTTTACAAGTTGGTAAAATGAGGCGGCAAGTTCGGTAAACGCAACGGGAATAATGTGCCACGGCGTGACAATTGCACAAAAAGAAGAAATGGATCGGCTGCGCCAAAAGGATTTGCGGTCAGCTATCAGGCCATGTACCGCATTAGGTAAGAAATAATGCTGTTGACGTTCTCCCGTGCATAGGTGGCGGTGGCCTTGTCGGCAAGGTATTCGTCCTCAGCGTAAACGCTCATGGTGGTAAGGAAGATGACGTTGCTCACCAGCGTGATGAACATCAGGCGGCGCTCGTTGTACGGGATTTCGTATTTGCGGAAATGCCCCATCAGGTGCCGGCAGATGTAGATGGCCATGACCCGGATATTGTCGGGGCTCATCTGCTCGATGCTGATGTTATTGGTGGAGATGTAAGTGCCGTAGTATAGCTTGAGGCTGCGGTGCGCCAGTTTTAGGGCGAGGTTGTAGCGCCCAGCCATGATGGCCCCGTCAATGCGGGAAAGGTGTCGGTTGAGTTTTTCTGAGTTCCAGTGGATTGTCATGTAAAACCGTTTCTTATTGGTCTTGGTGGTAAAAACTGCGCCAAAAGCACTTCCTCTTAACGCTCGAAGTGTGAAAAAGGCGGCATGGGGCATTCATTTTTTTTGATTTTTTTTTGCCGTACACCGGAACCCCAGTTATGGTGCGGGTACAATCGGGATTGGAGTTCTGGTTTACGGCTTAAACTACCCGCCCCAGCGCCTCTCTGACTGACCTTATATACCCGCCGCCGAACAGGTTCACATGCACCAACAAATAGTAAAGCTGGTAAGCGGGCAGCCGCTCCTCAAAGCCCGGTGCCAGTGGCCAAGCCTCCTCGTAGCTACGGTAAAACGGGCGCTCGAAGCCACCGAAGAGCCTGCTCATGGCCAAGTCCATTTCCCGGTGGGCGAAGCTGGCCGCAGGGTCAATCAGTACGGGCTGCCCGTTTGCTGCGCAAAGGAAGTTGCCGCTCCAAAGGTCGCCGTGGGTGAGGGCGGGCGGTTCGGTGGGGCATAGGTCGGGCAGCCGCTGGAATAATTGTTCAAATCGTTGAAAATCAATAGGTTGTAAGTGCTTTTGTTGCTGCGCAATGGACAGTTGGGGCAATAGTCGTTCATTGATGTAAAAGGCTGGCCAGTCGTCGTGCTGGCAGTTTTGCTGTGGCAATGACCCGATGAAATTGTCGTGCCCGAAGCCGAAACTGGGCGAGCTGATGTGGTGCAAATGGGCCAGCGCCGCCCCGAATTTTTCCCAAAAACTGTCCGGTCGGAAGCCCGTTTCGATGTACTCCAATAGCAGGAAGCTGCCATTTTCCGTGCTGCCGTGGGCAATCACTTCCGGTGTGCGGATGACGCCATAACTGCCGAGCACGAGCAGCCCAGCGGCCTCTGCCTCGAACATGCTGCCCGCACTTGCCGAGTCGTTCATTTTGATGAAAAAGCGGCCCTTGCCCGTTTCCAGCAGCATGGCCTTGTTGATGTCGCCTCCGGCCACGGGCGTTGCCGAGCGAATGTCGGTGCCAAGTATTTCAAGGCATTTTTGATGGATGGACGTTGGCAGCATGTTCAGTATTGGTTAAGTGTTGTTCCAAATTGGGAAAATGTCAGGCCTCCGCTTTGCGCTTCCGGGGCAACACGGGCAGCAGCACCAGCACAAAAAGCAACAGCGCCAATGCCTCGCTGACGAGGAGGTACCAGGGGTAGTCGCCAAGGTAGTCAAAGGCGGAAGCAGTCGGGGGCTTACCCATTATATAGGCGTAGTTGGACCCGAGCAGCAGGTTGACAAGGAACAGCAGCACGATATAAACTTGAAGTGCCAAGAAAGCCCGCCAAAGGCTGCGCCATGTTGGCCGTAGGTCAAATACCACCGTCGCATATACCGCATAAACGACCAAACCGCCATGTACGGTGAAGTATTTGATGAAAGTGAAATGCGGGAACCCTTCAAAAAGGTGCGGCGTGAGTATGGCCTGAATGGTGCCTGCCATTATCCAAAAATACAGCACTTCCTGCACCTGGTGCTTTGGGTTCCACATGAGTAACGGCAGCGCCAGTGCGACGATGTTGCAAATATCGAAGGGCAGGTCGGTCTTGTAATCGAACTGGCCGAGGGCGAGCCGGATGCCTATCCAGCCGAGCACCGCTGCCGCCAGCACAAGGGTTATGCCCCTGCCCAAGCGTATTTGGTCGGCTGCCGAAAGGTGTTTTTTTCCAAAAATGGCCAAGCCGATGCTTATGGCAATTATTATGGCCATCATTATTAGGTGTTGGCTTCCGAAGTGGTGAAAGTCTTCGTTGGGCCGAAAAAACAGGAGGTCGTTCATGTAGCTGAGGAATTTTAAAAAAAACGGGGCAGTTTAGGTAAAAACATGGACATGCCACTATATTGCGAGCATTATTTCACATCAAAAAAACATAAGAAAATGAACGAAGACCAAATCATTGACATGGGCTAGCAGCAGGGCGAGCTTTACTTAAATAGCCAAGCCCGTGAAGGCCTGAAGATAGCTGCAAGTTGGAGTATGGTATTTGCGGTACTTGGGTTTATTGGGGTAGGATTTATGGTGCTGGTGGGTTTTATAATGCTGGTTGCTTCCTCCTTTTTCTTAGGCAACGAATTGGCGAATAATTTACCATTTCCTGTTTGGATTTTTTCCTTGTTGTATTTGGGCCTTGCTGCCATGTACTTTTTTCCAGTGCTTTACCTATTCCAATTTTCCAATCGGATGAAAAGCGCCCTGCTCTTCAATGAAGTACAAGCATTGACCGATTCCTGTACCAATTTGGGCAAGCATTACCGATTCATGGGTATCATGTTGATAGTGGTCATCAGCCTATATTTTGTAATGGCCATATTGATGGCAGCGGTAGGATTTTCAGCGATGGGGAACTAATTTTTGTCTAAGCGCAAAAAAAAAGGTCTCTTTCCAGTTGCCCAGAACAGAGACCTGCGAGAATCAAACATCACGTATCTTCCTACGATTGTTATTTCGTGATGTGTGTCATCATAAATAAATCAGCATGAAAAAACCGTATAATAAAGCTCTTCTTTTTCAAAAAAAAAGGGGGTAGAGCGGTCCGTTCTTTAGTAGTTTGTTTATGCCTTATTAATCCTGTTTTACAGTAGGTCGCAAGCAATATAGTAGGAATAAATTGTTGCGCCTTTTTTCACTGCACTGCATAGTGTTTCAAGCAGAGGAGTAACTTTAGAAATATTCAAACATTTGATAGTCAATTCTTTGTAGCCAAATCGGAAAAGAATCTGGTCATGGGGATATTGCCAGTATTATTGGACAACATCCCCAGCCCAGTTCCAAACTATTTCCCATGGCTATAAATCTTCTGGTATTGGGATTGGCCTCCTTTGTGCCATAAATTCAATATAATAATACGTCCATTAAATTAGCTCCATCGTGCATAACCCGGAGTCGTCCATTGTTCAGAAAGAAAGCTGGTGGCCTCAAAAAATCAGCCACCAACTCCTGTATAATAGACACACGCTCTCTCTCAATTTGATTGGTAATATTGGATGAATTAAATCCTTTAATTAAATAGGCATTAATTCGTTTTCAATTTCACCTGTTCGGTTTTTTGCTTGGGTTCAGGTTTGCTGAAGGTATAGATTCCTTCCCCTGCAACTGCTTGGTTGTCAACAAATTGGCAATCGTTTATCACCGGTTTGGCTTCCCCTTCCACATCCATATTGAAGATGGCCCCGCCCCGCAGAAATGCTTCATTATTGCGGAATATGCAGCCCTTAATGGTGGGGTTGCACTGGCCTTTTCCGCCGTAGTTGCAAATTGCGCCACCATAGTTCGCCTGATTGCTGCTAAAGGTACAGTTTTGCAGTACCGTGTTGGCTACACCTCTGTGACGGCCATCGTTGAACATGGCCCCGCCATCTAAGTCAACCTTGTTATTTTGGAATTCACAGTTGGAAAAAGTAGGGTTGCAAACGCCGCCTCGGCCGTTCACATACGCCGCCCCACCATCACGGCCATAATTGTTCTGAAATACGCAGTGTTGAATCACTGGATTCGATTCGTTGCCAGCACCGGAGCCATCTATGTAGATGCCGCCGCCGCAGCGTTCCTTGTCGGCGCTTGGGCCAGCACCGTCGGCGTTGCCGTCAGCGATGATGAAGCCGTCAAGCAATGTGTTCTCATCCGCATTTTTAATGTAAACAACCGTATAGGAATTGTCGGAATGGTCAGTTTTTGACCCAATATTGCCGCTTAGGATTGACTTTTGCGACTTGGAATCACGCTGTCCGACGGAGGTTTCATTACCGTTGAAGCCACCATAAACCTTCACACCCGAAGGGATGGCAAATGAAGTTCTTCTGTCTTTTTGGGTTGTTGGATAGTAAGCTCCTTTGGCCACCCACACTTGGTCGCCGGGTTGGGCGATGAAAAGTGCGGCGTTTAGGTCGCCCGTGGCATCGTCCCAAGAACTACCTGTTCCTGAGCTTCCCTGCTTTACGAAGTAAGTCGTTGCGTTTAGATTCAGCACAACGAGGCACAAGCCCGCACATGCCAAAAAGCGATGTCCCATAGTAGCGTTCTTTAGTAAATGGTAGTGTCGTTGATAGTGCCGGGGAAGCACCGCATTTAAAAATTGATGGAGGGAATCTTTAGATTATTGGTTCTTTTAGAGGCAACAACTTTCTCCCAACAAAAACCGGGCTAAATAATTTTGATGCATCAATAGGGTGTTTTGGTTTTGGGGTTTAAATAATAGGGTTGAGTTTAAAAAAGTTCAAAGTTTTTGTTGTCCATGTACAACCATAATAGGGCTTTCTGTTCAATATTTTTGGTTTTAAGGGCGTGTGTTCATTGCTTGTGTGAAAAAGTGGGTGTTCGAAATAGTAAATTTAATAAGGTGGTGGTGTTCAAAAAAATTCTTGCTGCTTATGAGCTTGGCCTTAAAAATTCATGATTTTTTAGTGCAATGGCTAAATGCTCGTCATTTTTGTTTTGATTTATACTAACTTGCGTTGTTCATAATTGCCAATTTTTGTTCAAGTCTCTGTTTTTTGATTTGTCCAAGTCTTTGTTTTCTGATTGTCTTTGTTCTAGTTCTTGCCTGTTAAGTGTTGTTCCAAGTCTTTGTTTTTTGATTTGTTCCAAGTCTTTGCTTTTTTGTTGTTCAATTGCCAAAAAATGGGCCTTGTTAGTGTTGTTCCGGTCTGTTATTCGACAAGCATCTGGCTCGTCCAATACTATTTATATGTAATTGAAGCCTTCTTTTTTTGTTGTAAGGAGGATGAGGGCACTTGAAAGTAATTGTCAAATCGCCTTTTTGAAAAACATCAAGTGTAAGGGAATCTTGAATAAAGGGGAAAACTGAAGGGAATTTCTTTCCGGGGAGGAGGTTCTATCGAAATTACGTCACAAATCTACGGGCATATAATGCGCTTGTCAAGGCTTCGAGCATATTATTTTTTAAAAAAGAATGGTATTATAGTTTTTCACAACTGACTGATAATCAGATTGATGAATTCTTTCTGACAATTGTTATCGGCCTAATCATCAACAAGTTATGTAAATGGCCTAATTTCTATTTTGAACTAAAAAATTATCAACTTTTTTTCGTTTTTTTTCGAGAATTGAAATAAAGGCAGTCACTAATCCAAGATTTCCGGTTTTTTGAACCGAATTAACGCTATATTATGGCATATTAACCCACTTGTGACAATTGAAAAACCAATGAAACACCCTAAATGATAGTAATTACAGCAAAGAATGAAAACAAATTGTGACAATTCTCTGTAGTATCAGCAGTTCTATGATATTTGTGGCCTTGTTTCAACTTTCAATCGCAGTATGAAATCCATCCTGATAAAAAACGTGCAAATCGTCAACCGGGGCAACATCGTTCACGGCGACCTATTCATCCAAAACGGCAGGTTAGAACAGGTCGGAGGTACCATTAGCCGCAAGGCCGATATGGAACTGGACGGCACGGGCCTCCATGCCCTTCCGGGCATTATTGACGACCAAGTTCACTTCCGGGAACCTGGCCTTACCCACAAGGCCGACCTCTACACCGAACCAAGGGCTGCGGTGGCCGGGGGCGTTACCACTTTCATGGAGATGCCGAACACCAAACCGACGGCAACAACCCAAGTGCTATTGGAGGAGAAGTACCAGACTGCCGCCGCAAAGTCACTGGCCAACTACTCCTTTTTTATGGGAGCTACCAACGATAACCTGGACGAAGTGCTTCGCACGGATGCACGAAACGTATGTGGCGTCAAGATTTTCATGGGGTCCAGCACTGGTAACATGCTCGTGGACGATGCGCGCACACTGGAAGGCATTTTCTCGCAATGTCCTGTGCTCATTGCCACGCATTGCGAGGACGAAGCCACAATTCGCCGCAACGAAGCCATATTTAGGGAAAAATATGGGGAGGAAATCCCCATCGAATTGCATCCCGACATCCGTAGTGTGGAGGGCTGTTTCAAGTCAAGTTCAATGGCCGTGGAGCTGGCCAAGCGCCACAATACACGTCTGCATATCCTTCACATCAGCACAAAAGACGAACTGGCACTTTTCCGCAACGATATTCCGCTGTCGCAAAAACGCATCACTGCCGAAGTCTGCGTCCACCATCTTTATTTCAACAGCGATGACTATCGGCGGCTCGGCACCCAAATCAAGTGCAATCCAGCAATAAAAGGCCGGGAGCACCAAGAAGCCCTTTTGCCCGCCCTCCTCGACGATAGGCTTGATATCATCGCCACCGACCATGCGCCGCACACCTGGCAGGAGAAGCAGGGCACCTATTTCATTGCCCCGTCCGGTCTGCCGCTCGTGCAGCACCCGCTGAACGTCATGCTCGAATTTTACCACCAAGGAAAAATTACGCTCGAGCGTATCGTAGAAAAGATGTGCCATGCCCCCGCCACCTGTTTTAAAATTGAAGACCGGGGCTTTTTGGACGAAGGAGCTTGGGCCGACCTCTCACTCGTTGACCTTGACCGGAAATGGACAGTGGCCAAGGACAACCTCTATTATAAATGTGGTT
>JANPLH010000559.1:0-2523 GCA_031426435.1 Saprospiraceae bacterium
AAGCGCCGATACCAAAGCCGATGGCGCTGCAACCGCTTAACGAAAGTAAAGCGGTTCCTATAATGAGGGTAAAAATGAGTTGTTTAATTAGTTTCATTGTTTCAAGGTTTTGCTATTTGAAATATGCCATCTGGCTGGCTACGCCAATAGCGCAACTTTAAAAGCCGAAATCAAAAAGATTATTAAAAGTATTTTCCAGCGATTTTAATGCAACTATAGTTAGGATGACATCTAAACTGGCACCTATGCCCAAACCTACCGCTTTTCCATTCCGCTTTGGCTTGACCACTATACGTTCTATATCGGCTATTTTAGTTGCTATTTGATGGTAGTTTACCTTGTCGTACCATACAATAAATGCTACCTGTTCATCACCAACTGTTTGTGCCATATTTGTTAGGAATATCCCTTCTTGTTCCTGCCCGTTCTTCAGAAATAGTTGGATTTGACTGTTTTTGCTGATGGTGATTACTTGTTCCAATGGGATTTCCAATTTTTTTGGTTTATCGGAATCCGATAAAGCACCCACTCCAAAACCGATGGCAGTCATGCACCCAGTAAATGGAAGTAGGGATAGTCCCAAAAAGGTGGCGAAAATGAGTTGTTTAAGCTTTTTCATCGTTTTAAGTTTTAATTTTTTTTTGAAAAAAGCACACGTTTATTGGCATGTGGTGTTAAAAGCCAAAATTGTATCCAAGTGAAAAGCCATTAAGACCAATATCCAACCCATTTTTTAATATAGCTCCGGTCAAAGCAGCATCTAAAATGAGGCCCACGCCAAGCCCTTTCCATTTCTGATTTCGTTTTTGCTTGACTACTATTCCTGCTATCGCTGAAACATGGGTTGACACTGGCCTTCTGCTTACCTCGTCGTACCACTCGATGGTTGTTACAGTATCATTCCCTACCTGTTGCTCCATTTGCTTTAGAAAGCGGCCTTGCAGCAATTTCCCATCTTTTAGGAATATTTCAATGCGGCTGTTTCCTTTTATAGCCCCTGCTTCCTCAGGGTCCAACCAATTATCTTGTTCATTCTCAGTGACTATTATGCCCTGTATAGCAGTAATTTGGGTTGACATTTGCCGTTTGTTTGCTACGTCGTACCATTCGATGGTTGTTACAGTATCATTCTCTACCTGTTGTTCCTTTTGCTTTAGGAATCGGCCTTCCAATTTTTGTCCATCTTTTAAGAATATTTCAATATCGCTGCTTCCTTTTATGGTTCCGGCTTCTTCAAGCATTGCCCATTTATCTTGTTCATAATCAATTGTTATTATTTGTCCTATATCTATAAATTGAGTTATTACTTGCTGTTTGGTGCTCATGTCGTGCCATAAAATTGAATGTTGTATTTCATCACCAACCTTTTGATTCATTAGTTTTATAAATACCCCTTCCTTTTGGTCCCCATTTTTAAGGAATAGCTGGATTCGTTTATTTTCTTGCACGGAAGACCGGGCTGCTTGCTCGTTAGGAACTCCATATTTTTTGATTGTCTCTATTTTCTTGGAATCCTTAATAGCGCCTATTCCAAAGGCGGTGAGACTGCACCCGGTTGCTGAAAGCATGGATTGCGCCACGAAAAGACTGAAAATGATTTGTCTAAGCTGTTTCATTTTTCAAGATTTAATAATGGTTGTAAACGTTTATGGAGCTACTTTCACCCCTTCATTATCACTGCCAACTGCTTCAAACTCCTGCACCTTGCGCTTTTAAGAGAGTCAGTTGAGCGGTGTGGGGCGAGGCCCCTACCCACTATTTCCTCGTCCTTCAAGTCTTCAAAATACTTGAGTCGAATGACCAATTGGCAGGGTTCGCTTAATTTTGAGAGCGCATTTTCAACTTGGTTTTTTAACTCTTCTTGGGTAAAATAAGCTTCGACTTCCGGCTGTTGTAATGGAACAATTGAATCATTAAGCTCAAGGCAGTTCCATTGTTTTTTTCGACAAAAATTGCGGAGCAAATTGTCTGCAACGCGCTGCGCAAAGTACATGGGACTGACCCCGAAGAAATTGTATGAGCCGTCGCAAATTTTGCGGAGCACCAAAACGGCGGCATCGTTGGCGAGTTCTTCCAGGTCTTCTGCCAAGGCTGTTTTCCTGTATTTTTTGAGGTTCAGGTGCAGTTTAATGCCCTCACACAAAAGGTTCACTGCTGCGGGGTCGAGGGTTTTCAACTGATAATACAGGAAGGCCGGGCTAGATTTTTTGTCCAGCTGGCTTGCACGATTTTGAAGGTGGAAATTGCTTTTCATGTTGACTTTAAGAAACATAAAACATACTCGGTTGTATGACTGGCAGTGCTCGCTATATGATTAAGCTCGTACTGTCAGAGGCATATAGTTGAATGTTTATTTTTTGGTAGTAGCCGCTGGATTTTAATGATTGGGTTGGAAACTGTACACTGCCAGAGAGTGGCGGAAATTAACTTCAAATGAATTACTGGTGGGCAAAATCAAGCACGGATTCCCTGTTTTTCAACAAAAAGCTAGCTTCCTTGGAACGGCTTTGCAGGGCAGCCACG
>JANPLH010000560.1:0-6304 GCA_031426435.1 Saprospiraceae bacterium
TGATGTCGCTTGGGTATTTGGCTCTTTTGCCATTCTTTTGCTGTGTGCTCATAACGTCGTGGTTTAAGATTCGAGACCTCAAACCTAATTTCGTTTTGAGCACACTTTCTACTCATGAAGGGGTTTTAAAACAGTTTCTTACGTTTTCCGAACGTTATTCCGAGGCAGAGCAACATTTTAATATGGCCTTGCAACTGGATTCATCTTTTCATAGGGCTTACAATGGCATTGGAACGGTCTATAGGGAAACCGAGCGCTACGCAGAAGCTGAAAAGGCTTATCAAAAGAATATTGATGCAAGCGCGGGAATGGATAAGGCGCCAAGCCTGAATGAAATGGGAAACCTTTTTTATACTATGAACCAGCAAGAAAAAGCAATATCATATTACCGAGAAGCCACACTTTCGGATTCGACCCATTTCAATGCACACAGCAACTTAGCCACTGCCCTAATACTTGCCCATCAAATTGAAGAAGCCGAGCAGGTTTTGAAGAAGATAACCCGCATGCAGCCTGAAGCACCGATTTCATGGCTTTTGCTAGGCGCAATGGGCTTGAATGGCCCAGACCCAGAAGGTGCCGAGGCCAACATCGTAAAAGGGATGGGTTATGAACCCGAATCCCTCGACTTATTTTTTTTAGCCAGTGCCCTTTCCTATCTCAATCAAATGCCAAGGGCCATTGAAACCCTCGAAGCCGCACTGAAAATGGGTTTTGATTATTACGAGCAAATGCAAGATGACCCCTACACTGAAAAACTCCGTGCCCAACCGGAATGGAAGGTATTAATGAAAAAATACTTCCCAGACAAGGTAAAGGACTAAGGCACTAAAGCACCCCTGACCCGCCTCTGGCGCGACAGGGGAAATCACGCCGGCGAAGCCGCCACACCCACATTTTTCCTTCCCGCATTTTTTCCAAAAAAAATCCCTCCCCCCTGTTAACATCCCTTCCTCCCCGCCATAAACAGATGTAGCCCAACCGATGGTTACGCAGCCAATGACAACGATGACAATCGCAACCAACATGCGTTGCAGGTGATTCGCTGACATTGCACAATCTGGCAAGGCCCCTTCGGGCCACCAGTTTTTTTTCCAAATCAAAAAAATAAGTACGATATGAAAACCTTCCAACGCACCGCATTGGCAGTCATTCTTTTGCTCGCTGCCCAACTGGTTTTTGCACAGCAGTCCCGCAAGGTGGACGCCGCCCTTGACGGCTTCAAGAACACTCCCTTCATGGTGCAGTACCTCGACCTGCGCACCCAGATGGAGACCTCGGCCCGCAGCTTCAAGGCGAAGGTGAACAACGGTGGGGAGCATCCGATTGACCCAGCAGAAGCGCAGCTCGTAATGGCGGGCTACGAAAAGAGCGCCGCCCGTGCCAACGCCATCCTGCGGGGCATCGTGACGGACTTCCTGGACCCGAAGAAGATGAAGTTCATTGCCAAGCTGCCCGATTCCTACGCCAAGGGACTGGAGCTGGACCTCCGCAACCTGAACGATTTCCAGACCCAAAATTTCATGCAGCCCCTGCTTGATGTGACAGCCGACGAGGTGGACGGGATGCCCGTGCTGCTGCTGGTGGTGCAGTTGATTTCGCTGACCTCGGAGCTGACGAACTACCTCGTGGACATGAAGATGCGGGAGCGCCAGTTCACCGCCGACTACCTCGAACAGAACCTGTACGAAGCCTGCCGATTCCACTACTGGGACGAACTCGACAACGGCTGGCAGAACAGCGACCCCAACCGCCGCACGAAGATTGACCTGCCACAGCGGCCCGACCTTCCTACGCTGGACACGAGGTTCGATAGCCAATGGGAGGGTGCGGGGAATTAGGAGTTGGCAGTTCGACAGTTGGCAATCAGTTCGCAGTTGATTAGTCAGTGCCAGCTTCGATGGATAGAGACTTTATGACTGCCAAACTTCAAGACTGACTGCCAACTGCCAACTGTCGAACTGAAGACTAAAAAAACTTTCACCCGGCTGTTAACATCCGGTTTTGCCTGCCATAAATAAGTATAACCATAAAAAACCAAAACAATCACAACCAATTCATCATCAATCTTTTAGCACCCTTAAATTTTTCATCATGAAAACTTTCAAATTCTTCTTCCAGCTATTCGCAATGGTAATTATCTGTTTTGCGTACAAGACCGCAAATGCACAAATCCAAGCCTTATCGGGTTCAACATTAACAAGCAATATGTACACGACTGCGACAATATCTGGCTTCGGCAACAACTCGGTTGTACTGTTCAAAAAGACTGGTATCAACAACGACTATGTCTTGGCTTCCTATGCAGTTTCTTCTACCGGAGCTGTAACCTTAAATGACACAGAAAGCTTTACATCCCAGAATACGCCTGCCATCGTAAAACTAACTGCAACAAGGATGGCCTTGGTTAAGTCCTTGGCCGCAGCTACCGTGAGCTATATCTACGACTTGGACGGCAACGGAGATTTCATAACAAAAGGCAGTGCAGTGCACAACGGACTTGTATCACTCCCAGCCTATAGTGTTATCCGGCTCACAAATACCTCCTACGCAGTTGCATTCAAAATCAACGATAAACTCCGCCTTGAATCAGTGTTTGTCAATTCAACTGGCACAGCATTGACCATCAAGGACATTGATGAATTTACCCTCGGGAACATTTTGAACATCACTTTGGCCCAAATGTCCAACACCCGAATTGTGGCAGCGTTCCGCTTGGACAACAACTCCATGAGGGTAACCTGCTACGACGTGAACGAGGCAAATGGCGCAATTTCACGCAATAGTACCTACCAATTGGCAGGCTCCATGCAGCGCATCACCATGAGCGGGTTTTCGAGCAACAAATTGGCTTGCTTCACAAACGACATGAACAACAACCTGGACGTAACAACATTGGAAATCAGCACCATTGGCACCTTCACCCTCAAGAACCAGTACCAAGACCTCAAAATGCCAGGCTCGGCAAATAACTACCAACTGGCCAATATGGACTGCCAATACGATAGCAGCACGAATAAAATCCACCTGTTTGCTACCCGCATCACCGATAAGCTGAACATCATTCCCTTCAACTCCACCAGCACAGGTGCCGTGACCCAGAATGCTACTGGACACTACCTCTCTTCCGCAAGCTACATCAGCACCAGCGTAAGCGCAGCCTCAAGCCTCATGGTAGCTGCCAGCCGCCAGTTAGACGGCAAGGCTCGTATCCAAGCCTTCAAGTGGAACTAAGTGTCCAATGCGAACACACTCCAAATCCAAAGAGCGGTGCCTTTCAGCGCCGCTCTTTTTGTTTGTGGCCGCCCAATTCATTGGGCTGGCCAGGGGCAGTACGCACCTGCCTGCCCAATAAATTGGGCGGCTACAAGGGGTTTCATTGGGTCGAAAAAAAATCGGAAAAACTTCCCCACCCTGTTAACATCCGCCGAAGCCTACCATAAATAAGTATAACCACAAGCAGCCAAATCAATCACAACCAATTCATCATCAATCTTTTAAATTCTAAAATCATGAAATCTTTCACTTCCTTCACTAGCTTTTTGAGCCTCGTTTTCTTTTGCTTCGCAACCACCGTTTCAACCGCACAGGTGAACGCAAATGCAGGTTTTCACACTACCGACAATCCCTACACCTATTCCGCCACGGCAGGTTCTGGCAGCACGGCGGTAGTGGCCCTCATCAAGCCGACCACCAACAAAATCCGGGTCTCGTCCTACTTTGTTTCCACGACTGGGGTAGTCACCTGGAAGGACAATCACGACTTCAGCAGCGCCACCATCGTGAAAGTGGCCATGCTGACCGACAACCTGGTAGTGGTAGCTCGCCGTGTTGACACCAAATTGTACCTGACCACCTTCGACATCAATGCCACGACGGGCGTGCTGACGAAGAAGCACAACTACGAAGGCTTGAACCTTAACACTCCTATCCTCGACATCGTGAAACTCTCGAACAACTCCTTCGCCACCTTGGTAGGAGAATCTGGCGGCGCTCGGGTCAGCACGTTCACCGTGGATGCCAACGGCATGATTACCATTAAAAGCAACCTGTTGTTCATTGGTCATGGGGGTAAATTTGAGCTTGCCCGCCTTTCTGACAACAGGTTTTTGGCATTCATGCAAGTGAATGAGGTTATACTGAAAATTGCATGTCTTGATGTTGCCGCCAACACCTATGCCATTGCCCAAAGTGGTTCTTATACTTGGCACAAATCGCTCAAAAAACTGTCACTGACCGACATGTCCAGTTCTCGTTTTGCAGCCTTCATGATTGATGCCGGCGACCGGCTGGATGCCATGAGCTTTTATGTGAGCGCCGGAGGCGGCATTTCTTTAGTTCATTCCCTGTTGGACATCAAAAAACCCGGCACAAACGACGCCGTGCTGCTGAGGGATATGGAGGCCCAGACCATCGGCGCCGCTCCCGGCAAGATTCTCATAGGCGGCGCCCGCACCGACGAAAACCTTTGCGTGCTCCCGGTCAGCTTTACCAATGGCATACTTGCCGCACCAAGCTACGGGTACTTTCCCAACGCACCCAATGTCACGCAGGCCTCCGTCGGCCTTATCAATGGCAATATGTTGATTGGCGCTTTCCGCCAAGTGGAAGACGGCAAATACCATATCCGTAGCTACAAGTGGGACTAACCACGACCAACCAATTGAAAGCAAAAAAGAGCGGCGCCCACAGCGCCGCTTTTTTTGTTTGTGGCCGCCCAATTTATTGGGCTGGCCGAAGGGAATAACACACGGCCAGCCCAATAAATTGGGCGGCTACAAGGGGTTTCATTGACCCTGAAAAAAACTTCTCCCACCCTGTTAACATCCGCCAAACCCTCCCATAAATAAGTATAACCACAAAAAACCAAATCAATCACAACCAATTCATCATCAACCTTTTAAATTCTAAAATCATGAAATCTTTCACTTCTTTTTTCCAGCTTTTTGCTTTCGTAGTGCTTTGCTTCTCAACCACCATAAGCCATGCACAGTCTGTGCAGTTACTTCCTGGCAGCGTCATTACAACACATGACTATGAAACCGCAGCCGCTGACGGTGCTGGCAATGTATCTCTTGTCGCATTTCAAAAGCCTTCCAGTCAAATTCGATTGGCTTCTTATTTCACTTCTTCCACTGGTAGCGTTGATTTGAAAAACATACTTGACTTAGGAAATGCCAAACAAGCAAACCTTGTCATGCTTTCATCAACAAGAGCTGTATTGGTACAGATACTAACTGACAACAAATTAAAAGTTACTGTTTTCGATATAGGCCTTGGTAATGGCTCAATATATCAAAAAGGCAGTTGGACTGGCCCCATTGTCAATAATATTAAGCCTGCAATTGTAAAAAGGAGTGTATCATCTTTCGCAGTTGGGGTCTCTATTGGGGCAGGGAATTTCCGGTTAACAACTTTCACGGTTGACCCCAACAGCAATATTTACAAAAAGGATGACGATGACAATATTGGAGCAATCCAGTCCATCGAACTGGGTTTTATTTACCCAGACCGTTATGTTGCTGGGGTAAGAATCGGGAATGACAAGCTAAAAGTGGTTTGCTTTAACGTGCTTGGTGATCAGGTCATTACACAAATCAGCAGCCATCAATGGATAGGCAGCTTCAAAAAAGTATCCTTGGCAAAGCGTTGGGGTGCTTATTTCGTAGTCTTCAGCACGGACTCGAACAACCGCTTGGACGCCAAGAGCTTTCAAGTAAACGACGCTGGTAGTTTTGTCATAAAGGACGAAAAAAATGACATCAAACGGCCAAGCACAAACAGCTACTATCAACTATTAGAAATTGTTGGGCAACAACATACCGGAAGTAACAAGATGTTATTGAGCGCAGTACGTTCCGACTTTTATCAAGCTGTTATTCCATTTAATATTACCAATGATGGAATAATTCAGGTTCAGGGCGGAGATTATAACACTGCGGTACAGTACAATCATACATGTTCTGCAAAACTGGAGGACAAAATGTTTACAGTAAGTCGCCAAATGAACGGCAAATACAAGCTATCCGCTTATACTTGGTAAGACCAAGTTCCCTTTCAAGGAAAAGCGACGCCCAACAGCGCCGCTTTTTTTGTTTGCGTGAGGCCGGGAAGACCTGCCAAATTTTCAAAACTTGGCAGGTCTGAACCGAAAAAAAACCGAAAAAAAACTTCCCACCCTGTTAACATCTGAATTCACCCACCATAAATAAGTATAACCACAAGGAACCAAAACAATCACAACCAATTCACAATCAATCTTTTAACAACCTTAAATCTTTTCAATCATGAAATCTTTCACTTC
>JANPLH010000561.1:0-21834 GCA_031426435.1 Saprospiraceae bacterium
CTTGTCTGGGCGCTTCGCATTTTTACCACTATCCTTCAAAAGCTAAAGGCAGTCATTACAAACAAGCAGCCCCTGACTGCGAACTGCCAACTGTCGAACTGCCAACTCATTTCCCAATCCCCTGCCGGTATTCTGACGCCCTTGTTGGGTCCACCCGCTCCATGACACGGGTGACGGTTGTCTTTTCGGTGGCTGCTCCGCCTTTGTAAATCTCAATGATTTCGTCCGATTTGGTATTGGTAAACACCTGCATAACCATCGAATTTGGATAGGTGCGGTTCACGCCCTCCAGTGATTCAATTGCTTGGGTCATGATGGCACGTGCCACGTTGGCATCTTCATGCATGGTGTCGAGGCCCTGGCGGTGGTAGTCGTAAATCATCTGGCGGAATGGGCGCATCCTTGGCGAAAGGATGTTCTCGATGAGCCAATAGCGGTTGCGGTTGTTCTCCGTTGATAGCCAACCTTTGACGCTGGCCGCCACGTTTGGCGGTATACGGTTCACGATGTCCCAAGCTGCTTGGAAATAAGGCTCCCCGCCGAGCGGCGAAAATGATTCATAGTCCAAACCGATTGCGACATTGGCATAGTAAGCAAGTATCGAGGTCAGGTTGTTCAGGTAGGTGGTTTGGCTGTAATCCAATGCCTGAAAGGGTTCATAGGTGAACACCACATCCTTGTCCTGGTGCTTGAAAAGCGGCGTCTCATAATTGCTGCCAAACACAGGCCGGATGCTCTGGCAGGACAGCTCGGCCTCGAAGGTATTCGAAGAAAGCTCCTTTGAAATGGTGATTACGATGTCCAACCGGATGCGCTCCGTTTCATCGAATACATCGGACGTCCATTTCTGGTTGTTCATGAACTCCTCGATGGATTGCCGCAGGGTCTGGAAAACCGCAGGGTCTGTAGTCTGAAGCTTGGGGGTATTCATGGTGACTTTCACCTTTAGCTCCTGTGCTTGTAAGGTGCAGGCAAACAGCCCGGCGACGAAAAGTAAAAAGCAATTTTTCATGATAGTTTTTTTCTGGCCAACGGCCAATAGCTAACAGCCAAACTTTAGCACTTCATCCACAATATCCACAGCGACTTCGGCCTTTGTTTTTAACTCAAAATCCTTGCGCTTATTGTCCCGGTGCAGGATGGTAATCTTGTTGGTGTCAAAATTGAAGCCAGCCCCAGCGTCCTGCAACGAGTTGAGCACGATAAAGTCGAAGTTCTTTTTCACCAATTTCTCGCTGGCGTTCTGCAACTCGTCGTTGGTCTCCAATGCAAATCCAACGATGAACTGGCCTTGGCGTTTCATTTTGCCCAAAGCAGCGGCGATGTCCGGCGTCCTTTCCAGTTCGATGGTCATGTTGTCACCTTTTTTCTTGATTTTTTGCTCCGCAATATGGGCAGGGCGGTAATCGGCCACTGCCGCCGAAAGCACGGCAATGTCAGCCTTTTCAAAATATTGCAGCGCCGCTTCGTGCATCTGCTGTGCCGATTCTACCCGCACCATTTGGATGTTTGGATGTTTGGGCACCAGCTTCGAGGGGCCAAGCAGCAGCGTCACGGCAGCGCCCCTAACAGCGAATTGCTCCGCAATGGCCACCCCCATCTTCCCGCTGGAGCGGTTGCCGATAAAACGCACCGGGTCAATCGCCTCGTAGGTCGGCCCGGCAGTGATGAGCACATTTTTACCTGAAAAATCTTGTTTCCGCAGGAAAAACGCCTCCAAAAACGCCACGATTTCCTCCGTCTCCGCCATACGGCCCTCCCCCACCAGCCCGCTGGCCAGTTCGCCGTAACCCACGGGCAGGAAGTGGTTGCCGTAGCCCTTCAAGCGCTTCACGTTGGCTTGGGTGGCTGGGTGCTTCCACATGTCGAGGTCCATCGCAGGAGCCAAAAACACTGGGCAGCGGGCGGATAGGTACACCGCCGACACGATGCTGTCGCAAATGCCGTTGGCCAATTTAGCGAGGCTGTTCGCCGTTGCTGGCGCAATGACGAGTGCATCGGCCCAGAGGCCAAGTTCGACGTGGCTGTTCCATTCATGCTCCGCAATTACTTGGGTGAAGACGGGCTTCTTTGATAAGGTGGAAAGGGTGAGCGGGGTGATGAATTCGGTGGCTGCCGGGGTCATCAGCACCTGTACCTCGGCTCCTTTTTTCACCAAAAGCCGCACCATAAGGGCGGCTTTGTAAGCAGCGATGCTGCCCGTGACGGCGAGTATGATTTTTTTCCCAACCATTTGCTGTTGGCTGTTGGCCGTTGGCCATTGGCTACTGGCAACCAACGGCCAATAGCCAACAGCAAATAGCCAACTTTACTACTTGCGGCGGTTGGTATTGTAATGGTGGTGGATTTCACCTTTCAAAAACTCCTCCGTAGCAATAAGCGTCGGGTTCGGGAGGCGCTCGTAGAACTTGGAGATTTCTATCTGCTCTTTGTTCTCGGTGATTTCTTCGATGGTATCAGTATTCACAGCGAATTCTTCGAGTTTGCTGTGCAACTCGTGCTTCAGGTCAACCGCCAATTGGCGTGCACGCCTGGTGATGATGGCCAAGGTCTCGTAGATGTTCTGCGTTGGCTCCACCATAGCGGTGATGTTGCGGGCTTTCACATTAGAGTCCAACCCCTGTGCTTTGGTCTTGATATCTGCCATTTGTGATTGATTTTAATTGCTTGACTGCGTTATTGTAAAATGATTTGACTTCGTTGTAGTTGTCGCTGTCCTTGAACTTTTCGAGGTAGTCCTTGGTGTAGCCGACGGTCTTCTTGAAGCGCTCTTCCCGCTTCTCAAAGATGCTGTTCTCGGCCAGCAGGTAGTTAGCCTTGGCGATGTAATAGCGCACCTGCTCGGCATTGGCGGTTTCGGGAAAGTCCTTCAGCAGGTTCTCGAAAGTCGTGGTGGCCGCTTGATATTGGCGCATATTGTAGTAAAGGATGCCCTCGTCGAGCACTTTTTGCTCCAATTTCAGGCGCATTTCGTCAATGAGCCGGTTGCACTCCTTGAGCCTTGGGCTGTTGGGATAGGTATTGGCGAAAAGCTGAAAATCGTCAATGGCCTTCTCGGTATAAGTCTGCTCCAAGCGAAAGCCAGGCGACATCATATAATTGGAGTAGGCCGCCATGAAATCTGCATCTTCCCGCTGTGCGCTGTTGGGAAAGGTTGAGGTAAAGTTCTTGAAATAGTAGTTGGCCATGATGTACTTGCCCAGCTTGTAGTAAGTATCGGCATAGGTATAGTAAATCTTCTCCAACTCCGGTTTGCCACGGTAGGCCGGTATGATCAGTTCCAGCAGGGTTTGTGCCCGCAGGTACTCTTCCTGTTCGTAATATTGGAATGCCTTGGTGTACATCTTGTCGGTATCGCCACTGCCACGGATTTTCTCAAATTCCGATTTGCAGCCGACTGCGAACAGGGCAAACACAGGCAAAAGCAACATTTGGACGAGCCTTTTTTTCATAGGGGCGCAAAGGTAAGCAGAAATTATAAATTGGAAATTGGAAATTGTGCTGATAATCAACAATTTGTGCGATTCATTTTCTAAACGTTCCAAGGGCGTAACAGTTAGTTTAAAAGATGGAAGGAAATATCGTTGGAAGGTGTTCCAAAAATGCAGAATGGTTGCTTGTCAGTGTAACATGAAACGAAAAAAGGCGCTGCGGAATTGTTCCGCAACGCCTTTCGTGCTGTAAGGGGAGGACTCGAACCTCCACGAGGCGGTTAGCTGTAGCACAAAGATTAGTGGTCAACCCTGGTCGGATGGTCCGGCTCTATGCTGCGTTTATCCCGTTATTCCCCACCCCCGAGACAAGAGGGCATGGCTGCCTGATTTCATCACCTCACAATGTAAAGGAACAATCTTTTTTGCCCCTGTTTGATGATGCAAATTTACATGCAAATGTTCTTTTGATGCAAATTTTTCAAAGATTATTTTTAAAAATTAAAAATAATTCAATTATAGTTTCAAAATGTTGAAATAATTTCAAAATTGACTTTATTCAAAAGAGCTTTATTGCAATTTTTGCAATCATCGCTCCAAATTGTATTAAATCTTCAAAGAAAAGGCTTTTTCAATGAAGAATAATCAATATAATCATCATTTTTTGATTTTCATTCAATATTTATGAACTTACCCTTGCCTACCGCTCTTTTCTCTGGGAAACAAGTTGGCGGCAATCCCATCAGCGCCTGCTCCCGACATTTGCTGGAACATTGAAGTGAATCTTCCGCAGAATTGAAGGAAAACGGTAGTTTTGCGCCCTTGTTTCCGAAACACAATCAACACCATGAAAAGAATTTTCAAAATCAGTTCGCTTGCAATCATCCTCGCCTTCTTCGCCATCAACTTGATGGCGCAGAAATACGGCCATATCAACACAGGCAATATTTTGGTACAAATACCAGCCACTAAAGCCGCTGACGAGCGGCTAAAAGCCATTCAAGATTCGCTTGTGGCTGCGGGCCAAGCCCGTGCCAAAAAGGTGCAAGAGGAATACATGGCCTTCGCTAAAGCCTACCAGGAAGGCAACGTGCCTCCTGCTGAGGCCCAAAAAAAACAGGCCGAGTTTGAGACAAAAGAAAAAGAGCTTGCCGCATTGGAAGACGAAATCACTGCTACCATTGCCAAGAAACGGGACGAACTCCTCGGCCCGATTCTCGACAAGCTCGAAAAGGCCATCAACGACGTCGGCAAAGAAGGCGGCTATACCATGATATTCGATACCAGCATCTTTAACGCCCTGCTCTTCGCCGCCGACTCCGGCGATGTGGAGCCTTTGGTGAAAGCCAAGATGGGTATTTAGAGGTATGAGGTATGAAGGTATGAGGTATGTGCCCGTCAACTCCTGACTGTCCAACGTTGTGACCATGATTGCAAACACACCGCAACCGCCGTACTATGCCGTTATTTTCTCCAGCCTGCGCACCGATGTGGAGGCTGGGTATCATGAAACTGCCCTGCGCATGTTGGAACTCGCCGCCGAACAGCCCGGCTACCTTGGCGTAGAGGGTGTTCGGGAAGGGCTGGGCATCACCATTTCTTATTGGGACAGCCTCGAAGCCATCCGCAACTGGAAGCAACAAAGTGAACACCTCGTTGCGCAGCAAAAAGGCCGAACCGACTGGTACTCGGCTTATAAAACCCGCATCTGCAAGGTGGAACGGGACTATGGGTTTGAAAAATAATTTGCTGCTACCTCCCTCTACCTGCGTTTTCCTTCCTACATTTCGCTGTTTTCACCATCAAAAATACGACCTATGGCAAACGGCAAAATCTCCCGCAAACAATTCCTCAAGACGTTTGGTGCATTGGGCGCTGGCGCAATACTTGCACCCATCATCGGCAAGACCGAGGGGCTTCATTTTGCTGACCGCAAAATAAAGGTTGGCCTCATCGGTTGTGGCAGCGTGAGCAATATGTACCTGCCCCACCTCACCAAGTCGCCCTACGTGGAGGTGGTCAGCCTCTGCGACATCATTCCCGAAAGGGCAAAGGCACAGGCTGAAAAGTACAAAGTGGCCAACCACTACCCGCACATAGACAAGATGCTGGCTGGGGTGCCCTTCGACCTGCTGGTGAACACCACCGACATGCAGGAGCATGGCCGCCTGAACCGGATCGCCCTCAATGCCGGGAAGCACGTCTGGAGCGAAAAACCGATGGCCAACACTTACAAGGAGGGCCGGGCGCTGCTCGATTTTGCCATTTCTAAAAAGCTGCGGCTCTGGGGCGCCCCCGCCGTGGTGAACAGCCCGCAGTTCGCCTTCATGGCCAAGGCGCTGAACGAGGGCAAGCTCGGCAAATTGGCCGCCGCACACGCCCACTACGGGCATACCGGGCCAAGCTGGTCTGCATTTTTTTATGAAAAAGGCGGGGGCAGCCTTCCCGACCTCGGCGTCTATAACATCGCCACGCTGACCGGCCTGCTCGGCCCCGCCAAAGCCGTGACCGCCATGACCACCATTGTGACGTCGGAACGCACGGTGGACAACAAGGGGAAAATCAAGGTGGAGGCCGAGGACAACACCATGCTCATCATGGACCACGGCAACGGCGTCCTCTCCCACGTCCAGTGCGGCTTCAACTACTTCGACCCATTCGGCCACGAGGGAGATGGGCAAGACCGCCCGACCATCATGCTATGGGGCAGCCACGGCAATATGGCACTCATCGGCTACGACTGGGCCCCCTTCGGCGTACATCTCGCCAACGATTGGCAAAAACCAGAAGGCGAGCGATTCGTGGCCGACCCTGGCACTTATGTTTGGGAGCAGGGCGCTTCGGTCATCGCCGAGAGCCTCGTGACGGGAAAGGAACCACTCATCGCCGCCGAGCATGCGCTGCATGTGCTGGAGGTCATCGAGGCCACCCGAAAGTCAGGGAAGACGGGGAAGCGGGTGATGCTGAAGTCGAAGTTTAAGTTTCCTGTTGTCAAATAGAAATTATGAAATTGAGAAATTCCCTGCCCCCAATTTCTCAATTTCATAATTTCCCAATTTCCATCCCTATGCTAGACACCCACGTCCACTTCTGGCAATACCACCCCGGGCGGGAAGCTTGGATTGACGACTCGATGCAGGTTATCCGCCGGGACTTTCTGCCCAAGGATTTAGAGCCTGAACTTCGGGCCAACGGCATCACGGGCTGCGTGGCCGTGCAGGCCGACCAGTCGGAAGAGGAGACGCACTTTTTGCTCCAATTGGCTGACAACCATGATTTTATAAAAAAGGTGGTGGGCTGGACGGACCTCCGCTCACCTGATGTGGCGGAGCGGTTGGACTATTTTTCCCAGTTTAAAAAATTGGCAGGCTTCCGCCATATTGTGCAGGGCGAGGCGGACGTGAATTTCTTGCTCCGCAATGATTTTAAAAGGGGCATTGAGGCGCTGGAGCCGCACGGCTTCACTTATGACATCCTCGTTTTCCCGCATCAATTAGGGGCTGTGCTGGAGTTTGTGCGGCTTTTCCCAAACCAAAAGTTCGTTATAGACCACTTGGCAAAACCGTACATCAAAGACGGCTACTACGACGGTTGGGAACTGCTGATACGGTCCATTGCGAAGGAACAAAACGTTTTTTGCAAAGTATCGGGCATGGTGACGGAGGCGGACTGGCAGGGCTGGGACTACGAGCATTTCATGCCCTACCTTGAACACGTGACTGATACATTCGGCACCCAGCGACTGATGTTCGGGTCGGATTGGCCGGTGTGCTTGTTGGGCGGCGGTTATGGAGAGGTGATGGGGATTGTCAGGGCTTATTTTTCGGAAAGTGAACAAGCTGCTATCGGTGAAAATGGGACACGTTTCTATGAATGATTTGCGCCACATTCGCCAAATTAATCAATCCAAAAACGCCCTCACTATCCCCAACAACTCCTCCGGCTTCTCCGCATGTACCCAATGCCCAGCACCTTCCACCGACTTAATCTCTGAATTGGGAAAAAGTTTTTTTATCAACGCCTCATCATCGGGCAGGATGACGTGCTTGGAGCGGCCCCCTCGGATGAACAACGTCTCACCCTCAAACGGCTCGCCATCCACCGCAGCCAAGATGTCTGGATAATGCTGCCAAAGCACGGGGAGGTTCATCTTAAACTCAAAACCCCCCTCCGGCTTCCTCGTCAGGTTTTTCATTAAAAACAGCCGCACATCCTCCTCGGCAATATGTTGGGCAAGGAGAGCTTCGGCCTCTTTTCTATCAGAAATATTGTCCAAGTCCATTGCTTGCAACGCCTCGAAAATCTCAAAATGGCCGCCTGGGTACGCTTTCGGTGCAATATCCACGACCACCAGTTTCTTCACCAAATCGGGGTGCGTGAGGGCGAACTGCATGGCCGTCTTGCCGCCCATCGAGTGGCCGATGACGTGCGCCCCATCGTACATCCAATGTGCTTCCATGAAATGCAGCAGGTCTTCGGCCAGCGTAGGGTAGTCATGCACGTCGGCATGGGGCGAGCGCCCGTGGTTGCGCTGATCGAGGATGAAAACAGAGTGGTTCTCTGCCAATTGCCGAGCAATGGTCTGCCAGTTGTCCAGCGTCCCGAACAGCCCGTGGAGGATGACGACGGGGTCGCCCTGACCGAAAGTTTTATAGTTGAGTTCCAAGTTTGAAGAATTGTGTTTGCGTGATTTTGTGTTTGTGTGTTTGGGGCGATGTGGGTTTACTGAAAGTGCCGAAACAAACCTGTTTGCACGGCAGTTTTTTACCTTTGCAAACTTTGTGAAAACGCAGATAAAACCGCATTGTTTAGCCTCAAAAATTCCATCGAAATAAGACAGAACCAGTTAAAACATGCGTGGCGATAGCCGCTTGGTAAAACCAAGTCGTTGAATACCAGCGCCTTGAACCCGTCAGCCGTCCACCGTCCACCGTCCACCGAAATTCATGCACCATATCAGCCCTGACCCGCTGACCCTCGAACAGGTCGGCCAAATACTCGCTTCGGGCAGCAAAATTGTCCTTTCAACCGAAGCCACTCGCCGCATCAACGATTGCCGCCACTACCTTGACGACAAGCTGGCCGCCAATGGCGAAACTTTTTACGGCATCAACACGGGCTTTGGCTCGCTCTGCAACGTGCGCATCGAACCGGACGAACTGGAGCAGCTGCAACTGAACCTCGTCATGTCTCACGCCTGCGGCATGGGCGAGGAGGTGTCCGCCAACGTGGTGCGACTCATGCTTTTGTTGAAAATACAGGGGCTTTCGCAGGGCTACTCTGGCGTACAGCTCGTCACCGTGCAGCGCCTCGTTGATTTTTACAACCACGATGTGCTGCCCATCATTTACCAACAAGGCTCCTTGGGGGCAAGTGGCGATCTTGCGCCGCTGGCGCACCTCAGCCTGCCGCTCATTGGCATGGGCGAAGTAAGACTGAATGGGGAAAAGCAGTCCGCCGCCGAGGTATTGAAACAGTATGGGTGGGGGCCCATCCGCCTTCAATCAAAAGAGGGGTTAGCATTACTGAACGGCACCCAATTTTGCCAAGCCTACGGAGTCTGGTGTCTGTTGGAGGCTCGTCGGCTGTTCAATGTGGCCAACCTCACCGCCGCTGTTTCGATCGATGGATTTGATTGCAGGTTGTCGCCTTTCAATGAGTTATTGCATAAAATAAGGCCGCACGAGGGGCAGTTTAAAACTGCCGAAGCCATTCGCAACCTATTGAAAGACAGTGAGATAGCAGCGCAGGAGAAGACTGCCGTGCAAGACCCCTACTCCTACCGTTGCATCCCACAGGTGCATGGGGCAAGCTATGACGCCATCGCCCATGTGGAGCGGGTTTTTTCAACGGAAATTAACGCTGTTACAGACAATCCGACCATCTTCCACGACGAGGATGAGATACTGTCAGGTGGCAATTTCCATGCACAGCCGCTGGCCCTTGTGCTCGATTACCTCGCAATCGCCCTTGCAGAATTGGGCAGCATCAGCGAGCGGCGCACTTTCCAACTTATCAGCGGGCTACGTGAACTGCCGCATTTCTTGACGAAAAACGGCGGCGTCAATAGCGGCTTCATGATTCCGCAATACACAGCAGCCAGCATCGTCAGCCAGACCAAGCAGCTTTGCAGCCCGGCCTCGGTGGACAGCATCGTGTCCTCGAACGGTCAGGAAGACCATGTGAGTATGGGCGCCAACGCCGCCACGAAGTGTTGGCGGGTGGTGAAAAACGTGGAACGGGTGCTGGCCATCGAGTTCTTCACGGCGGCGCAGGCGATGGAGTTCCGAAGGCCATTGAAGTCGTCAGTGGCAGTGGAAAATGCCTTGGCTGCTTACCGGAAGGTGGTGCCAGCCTTGGAAGAGGATAGGATTATGAGCGGGGACATGGAGGCCACGGTGGGGTTTTTGAAAACGGTTGTTGAGGGTTTATAAATTTGATAAGGGTTGATGCCGCACTGGACATCAACCCTTATTAACTTTATGAACCTTATCAATCCAAGCACTCAAAGCGCCTCCGGCTCGCTCCGCTTCGAGAGGTCAATCTTCGATATTCCTGCCACATTTTTCAGCATGTTCAAAAACGCCAGCTCGCCCGCTTTTTCCTTGAAAACAAGGCGGTAATTGTACTCCGTCTTCAACTTCCCTTCTGTATCGGTGGTAAAGTCGGTGCGCCAGTGCTGAAAGCGCTTGCAGTGCTGTGAAATCAATTGCAGTGCCTGCTTTTCGGAAGCATTGTCCTCTGCATCCAACCGGAAACGCAGCACGTTGATTTGATGGTGGCCAGCCGTGGAAAAAGGCGTCCATTTCAACAAAAAGGCCACAATACAAAAAGCCACCGTGCCCATGAATGCCGTGTTGTAGGCATGCACCCCAGAGGCGATGCCGACGGCCAGCGAAGCGAACATGAAGATGATGTTGCGGGGGTCACGGAGGTTGGTGCGGAAGTGGATGATAGCCAGCGCACCTATCATGCCGAGGCCCCTCGCCAAGCTGTCGCCAATGGCCAGCATCACCGTGGCCGCTGCCATTGCGCCGAGAATCATGGCTTGTAGGAAATTGCCCGGCACAAAGAGGTCACGGCTCGTTTTCTCGTAAGTGAAGGCCACCAAAACGGATAGCAGGAACGAAAAAAGCAT
Organism: Saprospiraceae bacterium; assembly: GCA_031426435.1. Lineage (GTDB taxonomy): Bacteria > Bacteroidota > Bacteroidia > Chitinophagales > Saprospiraceae > UBA6168. Next base: position 10,570 of record JANPLH010000561.1, read on the forward strand.
AGCATACACCACCGACATCAGGGTCGGGTTGTCGGCGTTGGCTTGAAGTACGGAGAAGTCGAACATTGAATGGTAACTGGTGATTAGTGATTGGTGATAGGTGGCGAGGCATTACTGTTTCACCAGCACTTGTTGGCTTGAATTTGTTTTTACGAAGTAAACACCAGTCGGCCAGTTGCTCACGTCCATTTTGGCTTGGTTGAAAAAATTAGTTCGGAACTGCTCCCGACCAAGTTGGTCGTAAACTACAACTGTCTGTTTATCAGTGGTTTTGCTGCGCAAAACGACCTCACTGCCGCTTGCGGGGTTCGGGAAAATGGCCAATGAGTCAGTCCGCTCCTCCTCGCCAACTGCCGAGATACCAGTGTCGTTATTGGCCTTGAAGGTCGGGTTTTTGATGGCGAAACTGCCTGTGCCATTGGGCGAGCGGGCGTAGCACTTGTCGGCTTGCTGCGCCCCGAAGCTGATGTCCTGCACGGTGGAGCCGCTGACGTTGATGAGCAGAAGCTGCTCTCCGAGGGCGCTCAACTTGAAGTTGGCATGAAGCGGCCCCTGACTGCTGTCCTCGTCGGCCCAGATGATGAGGTAGCCCATGGCCGGGATGCTGGTATTGGTGGGGAAATCCCATTTTTCCGGGTTGGCTGGGTTATCGGACAGGTACCAGCCCGTGAGGTTGATGGCGTTGCTGGAGCCATTATACAGCTCAATCCAATCTTCGTACTCGCCGTTTTCGTCAGTGATATATGCCATATTGGAGGCCATTAACTCATTGATGACGACCCCGGACTGGGCAGCCATTTTGCCGAAGGCAAACGAAATGAAAAACACCACAAGGGCGGCGCTAAGGGTATTCTGTAATTTCATGCAGTTTATATTTTTTACAAATTTTAATGGGTGGCAAAGGTGCGTTTTTATACAAAGCTATCAGCATGCTTTTTTGCAATTGAATGACAGACTGGTTTTAAGGTTCAAGGGGCGCATTTGAGTCTCAAATGGTTGCAAATGCAGGCAAGTATTGAGTTGATACCTTAAAGAGCCGCTTGACCTATACTAAACTACTTACAATTTTTAGGCCCTTTTGAGTCGTCGCCTTGGTGCCGTCCTATCCTTATCTATTGACTCTTACCCGTTTAGCGTTATTTCTCCAAAATCACAATGTCCTGAAAATCACAGCACTCCGCTTTGGGAAGCCCCCGCCAGAAGCCGTAATGGAGGTTCCGCACTTTTAGGCCATGTTTGGTTGCCATGCTGCACAAATGAGCCTCCTCGAAGGCGACGTTGGCGCTCTTCACCTCGTCGTCCATGAGGCGGTAATTGCCGTAGTTGTAGGGGAAATCGAAGCCGCTGGGCCAGGCCGTTCTTTTATCGTAAACAAAAAAAGTGAGGTAGGCCACCCCGCCAGGGCGCAGTACCCGGCGCAGTTCTCCGAGGTAGTTGTCCACCGCTGGGGGCAGCATGTGCGTGAAGACGGAATTGGCCACCGCAAAATCAAAACTGGCATCCGGGTACGGGAACCGAAAGCTGCTGGCGCAGTCGCCGTCGGAGCGGTAGAGGTCGTTTTCGAGGGAAATATACTGGAAATGGAAATTTGGGAAGCGGCTGGAGATGCGCTCCTGACACCAGTCCACCCCCTTTTTCACAACATCAAAGCCCTCGTAGCGGCCTTTTTCGTTGAGAAAATGGGTAAGCGGAATGGCGATGCGTCCGATGCCGCTTCCGATGTCGAGCACTTGGTGTTGCGGCTGAAGGCCGCCAAGCTGTTGGAAAAGCGCCACCGATTGCTCGCCCGACCGCCGGAAGTCGCCGCTGCCCGTGTAAATCATGCCACGGGGCGGCGTAAGGCCATCACGCTGTCCCGTCACCGCCTCCCAAGTATCGAGCGGCAGGTAGTAGAGCCGCCGGGCGGCGAAGCGCCAAGCGGGGGGAAGGGAATAGAAGATTTTGCGGGTGGAAAGTTTCATTGTTGCATGGCTTCATTGACTCATGGTTTCATTGTTGCATGTCAGCCACGTCCTCGCATCAATGAGGCAATTCAGCAATGGAACCATGAAGCTTTGATTTTTCGCAAAATTAGCGGAACTTCCTTAATCGCCCTGATGGTTTATCCGAAACCCAATCTTACCTTTGATAGCGTACCCACGACATATTCTTCAACTGCCCGAGCGTATGAGACGAAGCCTACACCAACTTTGCTTGCTGGTATTGCTGCCAGTTATTTCACCAATTTTTGCACAAAATCCAGAACGCTCCGTGCTGAATGCCGTGCGTTTGGCTGACCCCGTCAACTTCGACGGCCATGTGGACGAGGCGACCTGGGACGCCGTGCCGCCCACCCCTTTTATCCAACAGGTGCCGCAGTACGGCCAGCCGCCCTCCGAGCGCAGCGACATCTTCCTTGCCTACGACGACGAGTACCTCTACATGGCTGGGCGCATGTACCTCTCCGACAGCTCGCTGTACCGGGGCACTACTTTCAAGCGGGACGCCACGGAAGGCTCCACGGACTACTTCGGCCTCGTGATTGACAGCTATAACGACAACGAAAATGCCCTCAGTTTTTTCACCACGCCCACCGGCCTGCGCTGGGACGGCACCGTGGCCAACGACGCCCAAAGCTTCGAAACCAGTGTCGGCATTGACTGGAACACCTACTGGGACGCTGCCGTAAAGCGAACTCCTTGGGGCTGGAGCGCCGAAATCCGTATCCCGTGGAGCAGCCTCCGCTTTCAGGAGCGAAACGGCGAGGCCATCATGGGCATCAATATGTGGTGGTACCTCGCCGCCAAGAATGAGCAGGTCATGTACCCGCTCGTGCCACTCAACTGGGGCGAAATGGGCGCTTGGAAACCCTCGCAAATGCAGAAGTACCGCTTCAACGGATTGCGGAGCAAAAAACCGCTATACCTGACCCCATACGTGCTCGGCGGCATCCAGCAGACCAGCCAATTAAATGACGAAGGCTCGGCCTACCGCACCACGACTGACCCGAAAATAGAGGCGGGCCTCGACCTGAAATACAGCCTGACCAGCAACCTGACGCTTGACCTGACTGCCAATACTGACTTCGCACAGGTGGAGGTGGACGACCAGCAGGTCAACCTCACCCGTTTCAACCTTTTTTTTCCTGAAAAACGGCAATTCTTCCTTGAACGGGCTAGCATCTTCGACTTCCAGTTCGAGCGGGACAATCGTTTGTTTTACAGCCGCCGCATCGGCATCAACGATGGTGCTCCCGTGCGCATCTACGGCGGGGCGAGGGTACAGGGCCGCATCGAGAAGCACGACCTCGGCTTCCTGACGATGCAGACCGCCGCTCCTGCCGACAGCCTCCATTCCGAAAACTTCTCGGTGCTGCGGGTGCGGCGACAGGCCTTTAATCCGTACAGCTACCTCGGCCTCTTGGCCACCAACCGCACCGATTTCAATGGCAACTACAACGCCACCTACGGTCTCGATGGCACGATAAGGGTAACCGAGGACGACTACTTGGCGATGAAACTGGCGCAGTCCTTCGACAATCAGCATGAAAGTTCGCCACTTTCCATCCACCCTACCCGAGCCTTTTTGTTTTGGGAAAAACGGCGCTACGACGGCTTCAGCTACCGGCTCACCTACTCCCATGCGGGCAAGGACTGGAAGCCGGGCATGGGCTTCGAGGAGCGGGGCAGCTTCGACAGTGGCAAAATGGACTTTTCCTACGGTTGGGTTTTCGGAAACCAGAGCAAGCTGCTCCGCATACAGGCCTACCAAGAGACCTTCATGTTGCGGAACTACGTGTCAGGAAAGGTGGAGACGACTACCTCGCAGACGGGCTTCGAGCTGGAAACCAAGAAGGGGTGGTTTCTTAGCCCAACCTTCAGTGTTTTAAGGGAATATGTGCCGGAAGCATTCGACCTCGGCGCTGCTGCGGTGCCCGTGGGCGAGTACAATTTCGGGCAATTGGAGGTGGTGGCCTACTCTCCATTTGCAGGAAACATGGGCCTCCTCCTCGAATTGACGGGCGGCGGCTTTTACGACGGCCAGCTCGTGTCAGCGAACTTCACGCCCCGTTGGAACGTCTCCCCGCACCTGCGTTTTGAAGGCACCTACCAGTACAGCCACGCCAATTTTGCAGAGCGCAACCAAACCTATACCGCCCACCTCGGCAAGCTCAAGGCCGATTACCTGTTCAATACCAAACTGAGCCTTTCCGCCTTCCTGCAATACAGCAGCGACGAGGAGGTTTTCGTGGAGAACGTCCGTCTCCGCTACAATCCCAGGGAGGGCAATGACCTTTTTATCGTGTTCAACGATATTGTGAATGGAAACCGCAGCCGGGAACTGCCGCAGCTGCCCTTCAGCGATAATCGGGCGGTGGTGGTGAAATATACTTATACGTTTAGGATGTGATTCATGGATTCATTGTCACATGGCTACATTGTTTCATTGTTGCCCTCTACCGACAACAATGCAGCAATGCAACAATGTAGCCATGTGACAATGAATCCATGAAGCCATGAAGCCATGAAACCATCCCTTTACCCCTCCCCTCCAGGCACCCGCCCAGCAGAAAGAAACTCCTGGTAATTCTTCAATTTCCCCATATCCCCCTCCGCTGCCAACCTTGCCTGCTCTGGCCAGGTGCTGGGGTCGTGGATGCGGTAGCGATCGCCGGCCTTGTTCAGCACTTCTTTCAGGCGCTCGACCGAGGCATCGGCGAGGTCGGTGAAGCTGTGGATGCCAGCGCCGTGCAGCAGCAGTTCAATCTTTGGACCGATGCCTTCAATTGCTTTTAGGTCGTCGGCCTTGGCGGGTTTTTCCTTGGTTTTGGCTTTAGTAGGATTGGATGATTGGATGAGGTTTTTTGCTTGCCCCACCCAGTCGTCCCGCTCTATGCGGCCGGGGAAGAACTCGATGGCGGTGGTCAGTTTATCAATCAGGTTAGCGTCCAAGCGGCTGATTTGGTCATAGGTGAAGATGCCGAGGCCGTTCAGTTTTTTCTCCAAAAACGAGCCGATGCCCTTGATTTCCGTGAGGTCGTCCTTCTGGTCGGCGGTAGCAGTGGGGATGGTGGTGCCGATTGCGGCAAGCACCTCGTCCTTCGCGTCGGAGGGCGTGATGGCACCGCTGAGGATGGCCTCCTTGTCCGCCGGGTTGAGGACGGCGATGATGGGGTCGGCCATTGGCGCTGCTGCAACCATTGAAGCGGATACCCCATTTGCGGCAGCAATATGTAGCGCCGCCAGTTCTGCTTTCAGTGCTTCATTCTCTGCCATGAGGCTGTCCATGCTCGTTTCCAAGGAGCCGAGGCGGTTGGTGGAATCCTTGTAGGAATTCAGGAGGTTGATGAGGTTTTCGTCCTCTCTTTTGGCGCTGCTGCGCAATGTTTCGTTCTCGGCGGTAAGTTCCAAGATTTTTGCCTCGAAGATGCTGAGCTGCCCGAGGTTTTCATTGTATGCGATTTGCAATTCGCTCAATTGTTCAAGGTCACCACTGCTGGTCACAGCAGCGGCAGCGGCAGCCAGTTGCTCATTGCGGGCTTTCAGTCCAACGACTTGGTTGTTCAGGTCCTCGATGGTAGCCTGATAGGAATGGCTGGAGGCCTGTAGCCGCACGGTTTCCTCTATGGAGGAATCCATATCTTTCATCCATCTCGCCTTTTCGGCTTGGATGGCGGCCAATTGTTCGTGGGCCAAGTCGGCTTCCCGGTTGGACTTGGCGAGGTCGGCCAGGCTCAGGTCATGTCTTTCCCGAAGGGAAACCAATTCAAGCGAAAGGTCGTCGTGCTTTTTTTTCCAGTCGGCGGCTTCCCGTAAGTGGCGTTTGGCGGCTCCGCCCCACATCGCCCATGCTGCAATGAAGCCAATGAGAAAGGTGACGAGCACCGAAAGGAGGAAGAAAACGCTTTCGGGTTTGTTGAAGGATTCGAATAAGTTTTCCATGCTGTCTTTTTTGAAATAGGTTGATGAAGCTTTTTTTTGTTGATAGGGTTGACGTGGGTTGATGAGGTCTGCAGGTTTTTACAGGCACTAATCAATCCTTGTCAAAGCATTTCACTGCACTGGTTTTTCAGAAATTTTAAAATTTACCCGACGGTTCTTCTGCCGCCCGTCGGGGTTGTCCTCGCCGCCGATGGAATTCGGGGCAACGGGCAGCTCCTCCCCCTTGGTATCCGCAGCGATATTGGCCTTCACGCCCAGTTCCCGGAAGTAGGCGGAGGCATTCTTTGCCCGGCGCAGGCCCAAGTTGAGATTCGCCTGCTCCTGCCCGATACTGTCCGTATGACCCGTGATGGTGAGCATCATGGACGGATTGGCATCGAGATAAGTCTTGACGGAATCGGCGTAGAGGACGCACTGCTCACCCGGCTTGAACTCGTCGGAGCCAAAGGCGAAGTTGGCATCGGAGAAAGTATTGTCCTTGAAACTATAGGTCGGGTGGTCGTAGTCATCGGGTTTGGGGGAGAACAGGTTGAACGAAATAGGCTCCAGCATCATGGTGCCTGCGGCAATTTCGTGGTCAATGGAAAAGCGCTTTTCGTCCACGCCCATTTTCGACAGCAACTGCACGATGGTGGCCGCCCGTGCAATGCCCACGTTCTCGAAAATGCCACTCTTGGCCGCCTTCTCCGATTCGAGGTAGCGGCCCGTGAGGGTGATGCGCTTATCGGGATTTGCCTTTAGGTAATCAGTCACTTTTGCCAAAAACAGCTTGTTGTTTTCGCTCAGGTCGGGCTGAATGGCGTCGGTCGCAAAGCCGAACTGCTCATAACCTTGCAGGATGGTCTTGTCGCCATCCATGAGCGACAACGTCATGGGGCGGGTTGCCGTTTGCACTGGTTGGTCGCCGCAGAGGTGCATGAGTTCGCAGACGAAGTACCGCCGAGCAGGAAGGGCAAAGGCCAGGAATATCAGAAAGCCAATGATAAAACCTCTCATAGTCGTTTTGTAAAGTATGTTCGGTGAAATGCAGGGCGGGAAGCCCCACCGTGCATTTACCAAAAAAGGAAGCCGTCAAATGTATGAGTTTCAGTTGATTGGGCAAAACCAGTGCGGATTTTACCTTGATTTTCAAACAAAAAAAGTGCAAACAACGGTTTTGGCGGTTCCAAAACGACGAACCGCCATGCCGCTTGAATGCGACATGGCGGCTCGAGATTTGATAGGACACAGATTCAACTGATAATAGATTTTCACTGATTTATTTGCGTCAATCAGTGAAATCTATTGAATCTGTGTCCGACCTTTTAAACACGTCACGCCGAGTTGATGACGTTGGGCCTAAATTGCCCCCGATAGCGCAGCCTTCAGGCTGTCCCGTCCAAGCCCTTAGGGCGGTGGCGGCTTAAACGCCGACCTATCTTAACCTGCGTTTTTTAAGTAGTTGCACGATATTAATGGATGTTAAGATATTGGGACATTGCAGCTCAACCGATTGATTGTCAGGCAAATATCTAAATATCCCAATATCGAATAATATCGCATTGGTACTTAATATTCCGCAATAATCAACTGCCGCACAAACGGCTTGCCTTCCGTTGGCTTTATCCAAACGGCATAGTGCCCTGATGGCAGGCCATCCAGCTCCAAGCGTACGGGCATGGTCGGCGCTTCTGACAGGTTCACCTGCCTTACCATCCTACCGAGGCTGCTATAAATCTGCACCTTGACCGGTTGGCCAGCCAATGGTGATACATCCAGGTATGCAAAGCGGCTCGCCGGGTTCGGGTACAACACGATTTGCTGCACAGGCTGCTCGTCAAGGCATTCCACCTCGACGGTCACAGTCGCCGTCAACCTGGTACCGTTGTCGAAGCAGATTTCATAGGTGAACTGCTCCGGCGGGTCATCGTGGTAACTGTTGCAATATTCCACCAGCGGGCGGTAGCTCACCGTATTGTCCACGTTCACCCAGACCGTGCCGTTGGCAGGTGGGTTGGCGATTTTCAGCTGCTTCACTGGGCGCTCCAGTTGGTCGTTGGCCAGCACGTCGCCGGTCACGGCCTCGCCTTGGCGGGTGCGCAGCAGGTCGGGTTTCAAGGCAGAAAGCACTTCCGAAGGCGATGTGGTTTCCGGCGTTGCCTTGACGATAATTTCCTTGACTTTTACAACGACCGTCATCGAGTCGGTGCAGCCCGTCAGGGCATCGCTCATCGTGATGAGGTGCTGGCCTTTGCCCAATGAAAGGCTTGTTCCAAGCGACGCCTTTGCTGCTTTCGCTTTTTTCGTTTGCGTTTCGCCTGTCGGCAAATGGGTGATGGTCAATTTGCCGTAGGCCCCGCCCACATTGCCAGAAACGAACTGCCAATTGGCCACATCGAAATGCCAATTGCCATTGGCATCAACTTGGTTCATAAAGGCAGCCACCGAAGCAAGGTTATCAGCGAGCGTATAGAACGTATCCGCTGACTGTTGCCATCTTACCTGGAATTGACCGATTGGGAACGACTCGAAGCCGTACTTCAAGACATCTTCGACATCACAAGCCTCCAGTTTTCCAGCGTATGGCACACCGTCCACTCGCAGGTCAATTTGCGACAGCACTGCCAACGGCGTTGGAATGCAGACTTTAACAGGTGCTTTTGCTACTTCCATGGTCATGCTTTCCGCTGGGAACATGGGCGAACACCTGGAGCAGTCATCAAAAATATCAAACTCGAATTTTTCTATACACTCGTTGTTGCCCTGATAGGTTACCAGCACGATATAGTGCGAGGCAGGCAAGTTCGTTCGGGCGCTTCCAGTCGTATTTGATAGGCCGAAATCAGGTATCCAAAGGAAGGCGTAGTCTGTCGTATTACCCGCCAAATTGAGGGTCGCCGAACCGTTCGCTACCCCGCAATCAGCATCGGTTGTGGGCAATGAATTCAGCACAGCAGGCACACAATTGCATCCGTTGGCGATATTCACCACAATGACCGCAGTACAGTTGCCAGCAGTTGCGGTTACATTGTAGCTGCCAGCCGCAAGGCCACTCCGGGTAGCACCAGTGCCACCGTCGCTCCAGGCGTAGCTATAGGTCGCTGGCGCAATGGAGGCCGTTCCATCGGAACCATTGCAAGATTCCGCCGTGGTATTGATGGCGCTGATTGGCAGTGTTTGCTGGAGGTTTGGAATAGTTACCGTCAATACTTTTATGCAACTTCCATTGGTTGCCGTCACTCTATAGGTATCAGCGAACATACTAATCTGGGCATTACCCACGCCTACGCCCGTCCCCATAGAGTTGCTCCATACAAAGTAATAATTGGAGGGCGTCAGCACCACCGCACCTACCCCATTGCCACAAGTATCGGGCACGACCGAGGCCACCGTGGCGCTGTTTGAGCCTACCACCGTTATTTCCTGTTCTTGTGCCAAGCTGACACCATCTTCGGTGGTGGCCATCCAAGTGCGGGTGACCTTCGTCAGGCAGCCATCGCCACCTATCGTTTCGCTCGTTTCGTTGAACACAACCGATAGCGGCTGCGCCGGGCAGCCTTCGGTGGCCGTCACATTGGCAACGGGTGGCATCACCCCGCCATTGGCCAAATAAATGACCGTATCGGCGGGCACTTCGCTCATGATGGGCATCCCCGTTTCAATGACGTGAATCGTTCGGGTGGCCGTAGTCGTGTTTCCACAGCCATCCGTCGCCCGCCAAGTACAGATGCGGTCGTAGCCATTGGCCGTCAAAACGGTGGAAGTATTTTCACTCATGATGACATCTCCGCAGTTATCCGTAGCAGTAGGGTTGCCACAAGGTGGCAATGGTTCGTCACATCCAATGGTCACGTCTTCTGGCACGTTGCTGAAAACAGGCGGCTCATTGTCCACCACAGCAATATGCAGCGTGACGTGGGCCGTGTTGCCGCAGGAGTCAGTTGCCATCCAAGTGCAGTGCATGACGACGAGGAAGCCGTCACCACCTTGCGCTTGCGCAAAACAGTTGCCGGGCGTAATACCGTTTTCCTTGAAGACGACGTTGGCAGCACTGCACCCGTCTGTTGCCACTGCATCGCTGGCATCAAAAATAGACGGGTTGCTACATGAAATGATAACCGTGTCCCCATCGCCCAGGCCAGTCAGCAGCGGGTCCGTGAACTCGATATGCAGCGTAGAAGTATCCGTCACCGTGATGACTTGGGTATGCGTCGCCGCATTGCCGCAGGCATCGGTGGCCGTCCAAGTGCGGGTCAGGGTATAGTCGCAGCCCGTGCCATTCTGGGTCTCTTGTAAAATGACCGGCACGTTTGAATCGCAGTTATCGGTAGCCGTCAAAATGGCTGGGGCAGGGATACTGTCCAAGCACATCAAATTCAGGTCTTGTGGCAAATTGCCCACCAACAAAGGCGATTGTGTATCGCTCAGGGCAATGGATTGCGAAGCAATGGTCGTATTTCCACAGCCGTCGGTGGCCGTCCAGGTGCGTATCAAGGTTCGGTTGCAGCCAGTGCCAACGGTCGTTTGTTGCAAAGTGACCGTCGCTTGCCCACAATTGTCCGTAGCGGTCACGTTGGCTGGTGGCGGCACATGCCCACAAGAAGCAGTGGCGAAGGTTGGCACGCCCACTAGGGTCGGCGGCAACAGGTCATTGATGATGACGGTGAAATAGAGGCTGTCCACATTGCCGCAGGCATCGGAGGCAGTCCAGCCACAGTAGCGGCTTTGCATAAAGCCGTCCGTCGCACAGTCGCCGTTCGTCACCTGCTCCGTGAAATTCTTCGTAGCTGTGCCACATGCGTCAGTTGCCGAGAAGCCAATGGAATCAAGCGACGCTATCTGGCTGCAATCGGCATAGAGCGTATCACCGTGGTGTATTTCCCCAAAAAACGAATGTGTGGCGAATAACACAGGAGGCGTGGTGTCCGTCACAGTGATTATTTGCTGCGCAATGGTCTGGTTGCCACAGATGTCAGTTGCTGTCCAAGTGCGAGTCAAGGTGTAGTTGCAGGAGCCCGTTCCGTTTTGGGTTTGATTGTAGACTACCGCAACGTTTGCTGTGCAATTGTCCGTGGCCGTCAGCGTGGCCGGGGCAGGTATGCTACTTTCGCAGGTCACTGCCATGTTTTGTGGCAGAACACCTGCAAATACTGGTGGAGCCGTATCATTTATCGCAATTATTTGCTGCGCAACGGTCTGGTTGCCACATGCGTCGGTCGCCGTCCAAGTACGGGACACGGTATAGTTGCAGCCGCTGCCTTGTAGCGTTTGGTTATAAGTCACCTGCACGTTTGCCGTGCAGTTGTCCGTGGCTGTCAACGTGGCCGGGGCAGGTAAGCTGCTTGCGCAAGCCAATGTCAAGTTT